>NZ_NYWI01000076.1:0-266607 GCF_002684955.1 Tistrella sp.
ATGGCTTTGGCATTCCTCCGCCTCGCCATGATCCGGATCATGATGCGGAGAATCGCAAGGAGCCGGAAATCATAGATAACTTCTCGGACGGACTCTGAGATCGCCAGCGCCGTCACGAAGGGCAGCTGATAGTACAGCTCGTAAGGCATGGTGTTGCGCTCACCGCCCCAGATCGCCAGGCGGATGATCAGCGATGCGGCGAAGCTTGCCGGCAACAGCCAGCGGGGCAGGGTGCGACGGTAGTGGCGGGCCAGCCCACGCGCCAGAAGATGGGCACCGGCCGAGAAACAGGCATAGCCGGTGAACGATAAGACCGTGGTCCAGGGGGTGACCCGCAGCAGAACCTCTGCGGCCGGCGCCCCGGTGCCCACCCCCCAGGCGGCGGCGATCCAGCCCAGATGCCGGAAGGCCGGGTGCGAGCGGGCGATCAGCAGGAAGACGGCGGCGAACAGCCCCGACACCACGACGTTGATCGCAAGGGCGAGCAGGCCGCCGGTCATGCGATGCTCCGCATCCGGCAACGCCGCCGCACGAGGTCTGCGTGCCGTGGTATCGGCATCTCATCCTCCCCTTCGTCCGGATCACCCGGTGTGGCACCACAGGGTGTATTTCGGAAATGATCATTCCATCGAGACGAAGCCGTCGGATGGATGGCATCCGCAGGTACCGGGGTCTTCATCACAAGTTTTCGCGTTCCGGCATCATCTTCCAAACGCTTTCTTCATGCTTCCTGTCGTTTTCTATCCAGGATAAAGCAAAGCTCCACCACATGCCGGTCCTGGAGGTTAAATGGCGCGCGACGCAGCCGATCCGGCGGCAGCCCGCAAGGGTATGTCCGGCCTCGGGTCGCAGATCTGGATCGCGGGGCTCGCGGGCCTGATGACGCTGATGCTGGCCCTGCAGATCTGGGCCGGCTTCGGCGTGATCTCGTCGACCCGTGCGGTGGCCGACGGCGACGCGCTGATGCGGGAAACCGACAGCCTGCTGCATCTGCTTCAGGAGACCGAGGTCACGCAGGGGCGATACCTGCGCCTGCAGACGGCGGAGGCGCTCGATGACTACCGCCGCACCCGTGGCAGCGCACCGGTCGCCTTCGGTCAGCTGGCACGTCTGGCAGAGGCGGAAAAGGCCGACAGCGGTGCCGGGTGCAGCGTGATGACGGCGATGCTGGAAGAGGCGTTCCGGAGCATGGACCGGGTGATCCACCTCCGCCAGGCGCGCGCCGATGACGAGGTTCTGATGGCCGCGGAAGCGCGGCAGATGCAGGCGGTCGATCTGGCGCGCCAGCAGATCGCCCTGGCGCAGACCCAGATCGGCCAGCGGATTTCTGCGCGGCTTTCGGCTGCCGACGAGAATTTCACCATCGCCGCCGGCGCCTCGCTACTGGGCTTCAGCTTCGCCATCCCGTCCGCGATCGTCATGTTCCGCCGCCTGCGCCGCAGCCGGGAGCAGGAACGCCATCTGCGCCTTCAGGTCGAAGCCGCCAATCTGCAGCTGGAAAGCCGGGTGGCGGTGCGGACGGCCGAGCTTCTGCGTGCCAATCGCGCGCTCGCCGACGCCAATGCGGTCAAGGATCGCTTCCTGGCCAATATGAGCCACGAGTTGCGCACGCCCTTGAATGCGGTGATCGGGTTTTCGGACATGATCGCGACCGAGATGCTGGGCCCCGTCGGCAACCCGCGCTACACCGGCTATGCACGCGACATTCTGGCCAGCGGCCGCCATCTGCTGGCCCTGATCGAGGATATTCTGGACCTGTCGCGCATCCAGGCCGGGCGGATCGATATCGACCCGGTGGAAACCTCGCCGCGCCAGCTGGCGGCCGAGGCGATGTCGATCGTCTCGACCATGGCCCGCGATGCCGGTGTCGAGATCGTATTGGAGGCGGATCAGGCCCCGGATCAGGCCAGGCTGGATGCGCGGCGGGTGAAGCAGGTGCTGATCAACCTGCTGACCAATGCCATCCGCTATGGCAGTCAGGGGGGAGAGATCCGGCTTGGCATCGCGCCGGCCGAGGCGGCGCCCCATGCGGTGCGTTTCGTGGTGGAAGACGGCGGCGCGGGCATGACCGAGGCGGAGCTTGCCCGCGCGCTTCAGCCCTTCGAACAGGTCTCGGCCGACCGCCAGCGGCGGGCGGGCGGCACCGGGCTCGGCCTGCCGCTGACCCGCCTGCTGGTCCTGGCCCATGGCGGACGGTTCGACATCACCAGCCGCCCGGGCGTCGGCACCCGCGTGGTGGTCGAGATCTGACCCCTGTCGCAGAAAGCGACAGGGGCGGCGTCGCATGCGACAGCCGGGCCGTCGCAACGCGCGACGCCGCCCCGGGTGACGCAGGGCAATGACGGATTGAAACTCCAGATATTCCGCGGTCTTATCCTGATCATTCCCGGGTGGCATGACGGTTGCGATGACCGGAACGACGGCGCGCGAGGGAACGCCGCGCCGAATGTTCCGGGAGGAAGACCTGATGGATACGATCCAGCCGAAGAAGATGGGGCTCGACGTCGATAACCCGTATAAGGGGCAGTACGAGAACTATATCGGTGGCCAGTGGGTGGCCCCGGTCGGCGGCGAATACTTCGACAACGTCTCGCCGATCACCGGCAAGCCCTTCTGCCGGGTGCCGCGTTCGGGTGCGGCCGACATCGAGAAGGCGCTGGACGCCGCCCATGCCGCCCGCAAGTCCTGGGCGCGCACCTCGACCACTGAACGCGCCAACCTGCTGTGGCGCATGGCCGACCGGATGGAGCAGAACCTGCTGCTGCTGGCGGTGGCCGATTCGATCGACAACGGCAAGCCGGTGCGCGAGACCATGGCGGCCGACCTGCCGCTGGCCATCGACCATCTGCGCTATTTCGCCGGCTGCATCCGCGCCCAGGAGGGCGGGATCTCCGAGATCGACCATGACACCGTCGCCTATCATTTCCACGAGCCGATCGGCGTCGTCGGCCAGATCATCCCCTGGAACTTCCCGCTGCTGATGGCGGCCTGGAAGCTGGCCCCGGCGCTGGCCGCCGGCTGCTGCGTGGTGCTGAAGCCCGCCGAGCAGACCCCGGCCTCGATCCTGCTGCTGATGGAACTGGTCGGCGACCTGTTCCCGGCCGGCGTGATCAACGTGGTCAACGGCTATGGCCGCGAGGCCGGCCATGCGCTGGCGACCAGCACCCGGATTTCCAAGCTCGCCTTCACCGGGTCCACCCCCACCGGCAAGCTGGTGCTGAAGGCGGCGGCCGACAATCTGATCCCGACCACGGTCGAGCTGGGCGGCAAGAGCCCGAACATCTTCTTCGCCGACGTGATGGACCGCGACGACGCCTTCTTCGACAAGGCGCTGGAAGGGCTCGCCATGTTCGCGCTGAACCAGGGCGAGGTCTGCACCTGCCCGTCGCGCGTGCTGATCCAGGAATCGATCTATGACCGCTTCATCGAGCGCGCGATCAAGCGCGTCGAGGCGATCACCACCGGCAACCCGCTCGACCGCAACACCATGGTCGGTGCGCAGGTGTCGGAAGCGCAGATGGAGAAGATCCTCTCCTATATCGATATCGGCCGTCAGGAAGGCGCCCAGTGCCTGACCGGCGGCGAGCGCAGCCGCCTGTCGGAAGATCTGGCCAACGGCTTCTACGTCAAGCCGACCATGCTGCTCGGCAACAACAAGATGCGGATCTTCCAGGAAGAAATCTTCGGCCCCGTCGCCTCGGTCATGACCTTCAAGGACGAGGACGAGGCGCTGGAGATCGCCAACGATACCTTCTACGGCCTGGGTGCCGGGGTGTGGAGCCGTGACGGCACCCGCGCCTATCGCATGGGCCGCGAGATCGAGGCCGGCCGCGTCTGGACCAACTGCTACAACCTCTATCCCGCCCACGCCGCCTTCGGTGGTTACAAGCAGTCGGGTATCGGCCGCGAGAACCACAAGATGGCGCTGTCGCACTATCAGCAGACCAAGTGCCTGCTGGTCAGCTACAACCCGAACGCCCTGGGCTTCTTCTGAGCCGGGCGTCGGTCTGATCGGGGAGGGCGAAGACGATGGCACGCCTGGTCTATCACGAGGGCGAGCGCGAGGCGCATCGCCGGTTCGGGGTCGAGGACGAGGCGGCGGAGATCTCGGACATGGTCACCGACCGGCTGAGCCTGGGGGTGCGCCGTTTCATCGAGGCCCGGTCCATCGTCTTCGTCACCACCGTCGACGGCACCGGTCGTCCGGTCACGGCCTTCAAGGCGCGACCGGACGACATGCCGGGGCAACCGCCGCTGATCCGCGCCGCCGATTCGAAACGCCTGATCATGGCCCTGCAACCATGGGATGATCTGGACGTTTTTGATAACTGTCTGCAGGATGATATCGGTATCGGCCTGCTCTTCGTCGATTTTGATCGGCGGGCGCGCTATCGCGTCAATGGCCGGTGCCGCGCCGTCGATCCGGCGGCGATCGAGGCGGAGATGGGAACGCTCTGGCCCCAGGCCCGCGCGCTGGTAGAGGTGACCGTCGACCAGGCCTATGCCAACTGCCCGGCGCGCATCGTGCGGCTGATCGCCGCCGACTGAACGCCGCCAGCCATACCCGCTGACACGGTCTCTCACGCTGACCTTACCGGTCGTCGTGACGACGTCGCATGCCTTGGAACACAACCTAAGATAAAAGAGGGAGGACGATATGGTGTCCCTGAAGTCAGCCGATCTGAATGCCCCCCGTCGCCAGGCGATCGACGCCATGAAGGCGAGCCTGTCGCCCGAGCAATGGGCGCGGAACGCCGCCTTCGTGGCCGAGCTGCGCCGCGAGATTTCGGCGCACCCGGTGTCGCGCCACCCGGCGATCGACATCCTGAACCGTGGCGTGCTCGATCACGACGCGATGCGCCTGATCCATCTGGAATATCGCCACGCCATCGTGCAGATCTTCACCGATGCGCTGCTCGCCGCCCAGATGCAGAGCCGCCAGCTGGAGCCGCGCCTGGCCCCCGCTTCGAAGATGGCCGGCCGCTTCCTGCTGACCCTGAACGTGCTCGACGAATTCGGCTTCCGCCCGGGCAAGGACACCGAGGGCTATTACCGCGGCAACCCGGCCTGCGCTCATTATCCGCTGTTCGAGGCGGTGCTGGACGATTACGGCGTCAGCGCCGACGACCGGGCGACCTTCAAGCCCACCGCGATCGCGACCGAGGTGCGATCCTTCCTGGAAGATGCATACGGCAGCTATGTCGATGTCTCGGCCCTGCTGGCGGTGGCCGAGGAAGAGGTGATCCTGTTCAGCCCGCCGCTGCGCCGGGCCACCGGTGCCCTGGGTCTGGGGGTCGATGACGGCTACTACTACGTCCATGGCGTCAGTGACGACGACACCGCCGAGGCGGCGGATGACGATCACGAGGACGATCTCTGGTTCATCCTGACCCAGGCGATCACCGAGGATCAGTTCGATCACGTCCGCCGCATCAGCCTGGAATATTGCGACCTCTGGGTGCGGTTCTGGGACGAACAGCTGGCGCTCGCCGGCGCGGCCGAGACCTCGGCTGCCTGATCCGGCGATGCAGCCGGGCCTCCGCCACCTCGGGGTGAGGGTGGCGGAGGCCCCTTTTCGATTCGGGGTACATAAAGAATGCCAGGGAGGCCGATCGCATGGTGACCATCCCGGCCGCCGAGGCGGCGGTGCTGGAGGCGCTGCCCTTCTTCATGCTGGGAACCGTCGATGCCACGGGTGCGGCGGACTGCTCCCATCGCGGCCGCATGCCTCGGGGAGAAGGCGGGGGCGAGGGGGGGCATGATCCCCTCGTCAAGGTGACGGGCCCCCGGCGGCTGGTGTTCCCCGACTACAAGGGGAATGCCATGTTCAATTCGCTGGGCAATCTGATCCAGCGCCCGGCGGTCAGCCTGCTGTTCCTCGATTTCGCCCGTGGTCTCAGGCTCAGGGTCGACGGCGATGCCGTGATCCATGACGACCCGGCCCGCTGGCCCGATGCCTGGCATGGCTGGTGGCCCGCGGCCCTGCGCTGCATCGAAGTGGCGGTCACCGGTTACGATGCCGGCTCAGCCGGCACCGTGCCGCGGTTGCGACCGGACGAGGCGGCGGTCACGCCGCTTCGGTGACGTGCCAGGCGCCGCGGCCCAGACGGTTCCAGGCATTGATCAGGGCGATCTTCATCGTGATGGCCGCCTGTTCCTCGGGCGACCAGTGGCGGGCCAGTTCGGCGCGCGGGGCATCGAGTGCCGCCTCGTCAAAGGGCAGGGTCAGGGCTTCGGCCCAGGCGAGGGCGGCGGCGAGGCGGCGATCTTCAAGTGCCGCCACGGCGGCCGGATCGCCCATCTGCGCGATCAGCGCGTCGTCCACGCCGGTCTCGCGCGCTTCGGCCAGATGAAGCAGCTTGCAATAGCTGCAGCCGTTCAGCCGCGAGACGTGAAGGTCGATCAGATGGCCGAGGGCCGCAGGCAGGGCAGGGCCGTTCAACGCCTCGCTCGCAGCCATCAGCTTGCGCGACGTTGCGGCCGTCGCCTTTGAGCCGTGGATGTCGATCAGGGATGTGGCGGCGGGCAGATTGGCGAGGTTGGTCATGACGGACACTCCGTTTCGTCATCGGGCCTGGCCATCAGGCCAGGGGCCATTCAGGTCTTGATACCTGTCAGACGACGGCGGGGCCCCGGACGTGACATCCCTGGACGCAAAAAGACGGCACCCGGCAAAAAATACCCGGCAGATCCGACCCGGCGGCAGAAAATGCCGGGGGATCTGCCGGGTTGTGTCGTTCCGGAAAAGGCCGGTCAGGCGGTTGCGCTGACCCGCGAATAGGCGCCGGCGGCGGCGTTCTGGCCATAGCCCTGCTGGCCCGAGGCGCGGCCGCTGGCACCGGCTTCGGCGACGATCTGGGCGTCCAGCGCATGCCAGGCTTCCGACAGCGGCCGGAGCAGGCCGATCACGTCATCGGCGGCTTTGGCATCATTGCGCAGGTCGATCTGGATCATCCGGTTGAGCATGAACCGGTAAAGCCGCGACAGATTGGCAGCGATCTCGCCACCCTTCTCCAGATCGAGCGTCGCCTGCAGGTGGACGATGATCTCACCCGCATGATTGTTCGCGTCGTGCCGGGCCTTGACGTCACCGCGTTCGATGGCGGCCTTCGCTTCCTGAAGCCAGGTGATGGCACGGTCGTAGAGCATTGCCACGCGCTGCGCGGCGCTGGCCGTCATCACCGACTGGATGCGATAGGTCTGGGCGGAGGCGCCGTAGGGGTTGCTCATCGGCCTATTCCTCGTGTGGCAGCGCCGCGGATCAGTTGTTGGAGTTCGGGTTCATGGCATCGACCTGGGCCTTCAGGCTTTCCAGAATCGAATTCATCTGCGAGAGCGATTCTTCCATCCGCAGGAACTTCGCCGTGATCCGGGTCTTGTACAGGTCGAGGCGGGTTTCCATCCGGGAGATCTGATCCTCCCAGGCGTTGGTCCGGGTCTCGAATGTATCGAGCTGTGCAGCAATCGTGCCAGTCTCGCTGGCAAGCGCTTTGTCGGCAACGTCGTAGAGCTGGGAGGCTACACCCTGGGTGACACTGAAGGTGCTGTTGGTCGTGCCGTCCGCACCCGGGCGGAAAAACAGCTTCAGACCCTTGGCGCTGCCTTCGGTGGCGGTCAGTGTGGTGCCGCTGACCTCCATGTCGACGCCGTCGAGCTTGGCCGAGGTGATCACCCCCCCGGCGACGGTGACTTCCAGATTGTAGCCGCCATTCTTGTAGCCGGTGGTCGAGGCAAAGCTCACAAGCGACAGATCGGCATTGTCGGTGGTGAAGCGGAAGCTGAGCAGGTTGCGCACATCGTCGAAATTGTTGAGCAGCGATTCGTTCAGCTTCGCTTCGTCGATCTGCAGCGTTTCTTTGTCGAGCGGATCGGTCAACGTCGCGGTCGAGGTCAGCGTGATGCCGATGGCCGAGAGTGCGGCGAAATCGATACCCAGGCCTTCGACATCACCGTTGATGGCATCGCGCAGCGAGGTATTCATGTCCTTGAGCGCGCTGTTGCCGAACAGCGGCCCGGCATCTTCGGATTTGGTGCCGTCGGCTGCGGTCAGGTTCTGCTCGTTATAAAACCGGCGCATCTCGTTATAGGCGTCGACGAAGGCGTAGACCTGATCCTTCACGCCGTTCAGGTCGCGTTCGACCTGAAGGTTGATCTTGGTGCCTTCCTCGGCCTGGTAGAGATTGATGGTCATGCCGGTGAAGAGGTCGGAGACCGTGTTGCTGCTCCGCTCCACCACCAGATCATTGTCGACACCCAGCGAGGCCATCAGCCCGTCGCTGTCGATGACGCTGAGCTGGCCGCCATTGGTGTCTTTCAGCACCAGCCGCGCACCGCCGCCGTCATCCATGATCGAGGCCTCGACACCAATCGCCGCCGCATTGGCGTTGATGGTGTTGGCGAGGTCGGAGAGGCTGTCGGTGGTGGTATCGAAATTGATCGCGACCGATCCCAGGCCCGTGGACAGAGTGAAGCTGCCGGTCGACGGCGCGGTCGAGACCAGTGACTTGATCGAGGCCGAGTCGTTGGCGAAGCGGTGGCTTTCATAGCGCGACGGGTCTTTCAGACCGTCCACCGCCATACGCGCGGTCTGCGCTTCCTGCAGCACGTTCGAGAAGGTCGCCCCGCCATCGGCCGAAATGCCGAGCGTGGAGAGCACGCCGCCGGTCTCGTTGCCGATCTGGATCGGCTCGCCGGTGGCATCATTGGTCAGCACCAGATAATTCTGGGTACCGCCGACCGAAATGATGCTGGCGGTCACACCGGTCTTCGTCGTGCCGGTGTTGGCGTTGTTGATCTTGTCGCGCAGCGACTGCAGCGAATCCGTGCCGGAGACGTTGATCGTGGTCGCCACACCATCGCCGTTCACGATATCGAAGCTGCCCGACACCGAATTGGCCGCCCCCCCGAAGGCGCTGCCGAGATCCGTGGTCTGCGACGATGCCGCACCGGTCGCGACTTTGGCCTGGGTCGCTACCCTCAGCACCTCGATCGAGCGCACGCCGACCTCGGCCCGGTTAGTGGCCGAGATGCTGACCAGATTGGCGGCATTGGAGGCCGTGCCGCCATCGAGGCGCGACGTCTGCAGAAAGATGTTCTTGGTCTCGAAAGCACTGCCGCTATTGTCGAAGGTCACCTTGCCGCGCAGACCGTCAACCGCGGTGCGGAAGTTCTGCATCAGGGTCTGGTATTCCTTGAGCGCGGCGATCTGTTTGTCGACCGTCTCGACCTTGGTCTCCAGCCGGTCGATGGGCACACGCTTCGCCTTGACCAGCGCCTCGACCGCTGCGTCGGTATCGATACCGCTGTTCGACAGGCCGGTCACGGTGAGGCGGCCGTTCGCATCCGTCGACAGCTTGTAGCTGGAACTTACCGAACTGGTCGACATGGGGCCTTGCCTCTTCGCAGAACTGGATCAGGCGGCCGGCTGTAACCGGCAGATGCGTGTCGGACGGACCGACCCGGACAGTTTACAACGTCCGGTCGACGACGGCACCGACCATCTCACGCAGCGCCGCGATCATACGCAGCGTCTTCTCGGGCGGCAGCTGCTCCACCACCTCACCGGTGTTCCGGTCGACGATACGGCCGACCACGTCGCCGGTATTGGTATCGATGTCGAGCGCCAGCTTGACCTGGCTGGCCATGCCGCCCAGATCAATGCCCTGTTCCCGCAGGGCCTTGGCCAGAGCTTCGGCTGCCTTGTTGCCGCTGCTCTGATCTTCCGTCTGGGTCAGGTCGACCCGTCGGAAGGGTTCTATCGTGGCAGCGCGCGCATAGCCCGCCGCTGCCGCTGATTCGCCGCCACCACCGCTCCCTGACCGGGCATTGGTTGCCGGCCGGTCGGTCACGGTCTGAACGTATGAGCTTCCGCGTACCGATGCGATGTCCATTGTCCCCTCCATGGCGGCCGCGTTCCCTTGCCCTGACGCGGCTGCTGAGGATGCCTTGACGGCTTGCTGTACATGTCGGGTCGAGACGTGCGGTACACGATGGATGTCACGCAAAAGCGGACGGCAGCGCCAAACCGGCCCCGCCGCCCGTCAGGTGCGATCTCTCGGATCGTGCCACCGTAATGGAAAGGCGCCGGAACCGCCGGGCCATCAGGCGCCGGCGGTTCCGGAAGGGCCGTCAGGACAGCAGCTTGAGCAGGTTCTGAGGCATCTGGTTGGCCTGCGCGAGCATCGACACGCCGGCCTGCATCAGGATCTGCTTCGAGGTGAACGAGGTCATCTCGGAAGCGATGTCGAGGTCGAGCAGCTCGGACCGTGCGGCCTCGCTGTTCTCGATGCTCGACGCCAGGTTGGCGGCGGCGAATTCCAGACGGTTCTGGTTCGCACCGATACCGGCGCGGCGCTCGTTGACCTCGTCAATGGCTGTCGCGATGTTGTCGATCGCGGTCTCGGCATTGGCGCGGGTGTCGAGCGTGTCGGCGGCAAGGCCGGCAGACAGGGCCGCCACAGCGGCGCTGTCGAGGGTGAAGGCCATGTCGTCTTCGGCCGCCGTCGTCCCCGTACCGATCTTGTAGGTGAAGGTGGTCGAGGCGCTGTTGGCGACGGTCGCGTCGAAGGTGTTGTTCGCCGTGATGGCGGTCGCCGGGTCGAAGTCGGAGGTCAGCGTCAGGGTCAGGCCGAATTCGTCGAACCGGACATCCTGGGTCGCACCGGCCGCCGGGGCCGCGGTCACCTGCTCAGAGGTCTGGGCCACACCGGTGGTGGTGTTGGTGACCGTGAAGCGGTTGGTGGTGGTGTCGTATGCGATGCTGAACTGATCGGCGTTCGACACGCCGGCCGCGTTGTTGTCGAAGGTGATCGCGCCGAAACCGTCGGCCGATTCGATATCGGTGCCGATGGTGCCCGCGGTCACGGTCTGCGAACCGTTGATCAGCTTCTGGCCGTTGAACTCGGTATCACCGGCAATACGGTCGATTTCCGTCCGCAGCTGGGTGAATTCGTCGTTCAGATAGACACGCTCGGCGTCGGAGACCTGGTCCGAGGCGGCCTGGGTGGCGAGCGTCTTCATCCGGGTCAGAACGTCGCTGATGCTCGACAGCGCGCCGTCGGCGATCTGCAGCATCGAGCCCGCCTGACCGGCGTTGACGCTGGCCTGACGCAGCGCCGCGGTCTCGGATTCGAGACGCTTGCCGATGGCGAGCGAGGCGGCGTCGTCACGGCCCGACAGAACGCGAGTACCGGCCGACAGCTTGGCGAGCGACCGGGTCGCATCACTGTCGCTGTCCTTCAGGTAACGGTACGCGACGTTGGCCGAATAGTTGGAGGCAATGGTCATGGCCATGGTACGGTCTCCTACTTGGAACCGATGGCGCGGGCATCCACCCGCTGATGCCGACATCCTGTCGGCAGCACGTCCTTCCTGGTCGTGCCTGTGGGTAAGTATGCAATGGCGATGCCAGAGACGCAAGCCCCTGAAATACCGTGAGGCAGCCTGTCGCAGGCAGAGGAAACCCGGCAAAATCTGCCGGGTTCTGGCGGTCTGGCCCGGCAGATTTTGCCGGGAGACGGTGCAACCGGGCTATTTTTGCCGGGCTGGCCATACGCCGGATGGGGCGTGCGCCGGGCGCACCGGCCTGAACGACTGCGGGGCGGCCCGGTTCCCTTTGCGGCGACCCTGAGGTGCCGCTGCGGGACGGGGCCGCCCCGGAGGACGGTCCTGGAGCGGAAGAGGGGGCCGCGGTCGCGGCCGCCCTGATCAGCCCAGCAGCTTGAGGAGGTTCTGCGGCATCTGGTTGGCCTGGGCGAGCATCGAGACGCCGGCCTGCTGCAGGATCTGCTTCGAGGTGAACGAGGTCATCTCGGAGGCGATGTCGAGGTCGAGCAGTTCCGAACGGGCGGCTTCGCTGTTCTCGATGCTCGACGCCAGGTTCGCCGCGGCGAATTCCAGACGGTTCTGGTTGGCACCGATGCCCGCGCGCCGGCTGTTGATCTCGTCGATCGCGGCGGCGACGTTGTCGATCGCGGTTTCGGCATTCGCCCGGGTGTCGAGGGTGTCGGCGGCGAGACCGGCCGAAAGCGAGGCGACGGCCGCGCTGTCGATGGTGAAGGCCAGATCGTCTTCGATCGCGTTGGTGCCGGTGCCGATCTTGTAGGTGAAGGTCGCCGAGTTGGTGTTGGCGATGGTCACGTCGAAGGTGTTGTTCGTCGTGATTGCGGTCGCCGGGTCGAAGTCGGAGGTCAGCGTCAGGGTCAGGCCGAATTCGTCAAACCTGACATCCTGCGTGGCGCCGGCCGCCGGAGCCGCGGTCACCTGAGCCGAGGTCTGGGCAACACCGGTGGTGGTGTTGGTGACCGTGAAGCGGTTGGTGGTGGTGTCGTATGCAACGCTGAACTGATCGGCGTTCGACACGCCGGCGGCATTGGCGTCGAAGGTGATCGCGCCGAAGCCGTCGGCCGATTCGATATCGGTGCCGATCGTGCCCGCGGTCACGGTCTGCGACCCGTTGATCAGCTTCTGGCCGTTGAAGTCGGTGTCGGCCGCGATCCGGTCGATTTCCGACCGCAGCTGGGTGAACTCGTCGTTCAGGTAGACACGCTCGGCATCCGACACCTGATCCGAGGCCGACTGGGTGGCCAGCGTCTTCATCCGGGTCAGGATGTCGCTGATGCTGGAGAGCGCACCGTCGGCGATCTGGAGCATGGAGCCCGCCTGGCCGGCATTGACGCTGGCCTGACGCAGGGCTGCTGTTTCGGCTTCCAGCCGCTTGCCGATGGCGAGCGAGGCGGCATCGTCACGGCCCGACAGCACGCGCGTGCCGGCCGAGAGCTTGGCGAGTGAACGGGTGGCGTCGCTGTCGCTCTCGCGCAAATGGCGGTGCGCGACGTTCGCGGCGTAGTTCGAATTGATCGTCAGCGCCATGACTTGGTCTCTCCGATACTTGCGCTTCCGGTGGCTTTGGAGCGTTCCATCGCGCCACTTCGAGCGGCCAACCCTGGCCCGGCCCGCACGGCACGATCTGATCGGGGACGCTTATTGCACGGGGTGTGCCAAGTCTGAAAAATTATAAAATTCAATAAGTTATAATGTTCGATCCGCCGCATCTGCAGACCGTGCGGAGATTCCGACCCGGCAGTTTCCGCCAGGGCGGGCGGCAGAAACTGCCGATCGGCAGGCTCGCATCACCCGAGGCACGGCGGTAATCTCGTCGCGACCCCGTCAATATCTGCCGAGCCGGAGGAGCCCCATGGCCGGACCCGAGATGGTCGAATACGAGGATGCATCGCCCGAGGTGCGGGCGGTCTTCGACGACATCATGCAGACCCGTCGCGTCGACCGGCTGAACAATTTCTGGAAGGTGATCGCGGTCCACCCGCCGACCCTGAAGCGGACCTGGGAAAGTCTGAAGGAGGTGATGGCCCCGGGCGCGCTGGACCCGATGGTGAAGGAGCTGATCTTCACCGCCGTCAGCGCCACCAATGGCTGCGCCTATTGCGTCACCAGCCATGGCGGCGCGGCGGCGAAGGCCGGCGCCAGCCCCGAGATGATCCGCGAGATGCTGGCCGTGGTCGGCATGGCCAACGAGACCAACCGCCTGGTCTTCGGCTATCAGGTGCCGATGGACGAGCCGCCTGCCACCGCCGCCGAAACGGATGCGGCCGACGCTTCGAAGCGTCGGCCGCGGTCAGCTCAGGTCAGGGCGCGTCGGGCGGGGCGCGATCAGCGGTAGCCGTATCCCACCACACCGGTCTCGGGGCGGATCTGCAGGGTGTCGTAGCCGTCGAGCAGCGCCTCGGGGCCGAGAACCGGGTCGCAGGCCCGGAAGATGATGTCGAAGCCCTCGATATGGCGCGGCAGCATATCCGGCTCATCCTGCAGCCGCTGCCAGGCGAGCACGCAGGTGACGCCCAGCGGCCGGCGGGCGACGGCAAAACCGTAGCGGCCATAGGCGTTGCGGCGCGGCACGGCCGAGATCTGCGGCTCCAGCCCCGGGAACTCCTTGGCCAGCAGCAGCCGCAGCTTTTCCTGGGTGAACCGGTCGCGGGGCGCGTTCACCGGCAGATCGGCGAAAGACCACAGGCTGTCGGTGCGCACCAGCCAGAGATCGGCCTCCAGCCGGTTCTGTCCGGCTTCGACCGAACGGTTGGGCAGGATCGACACCTGCTTCAGCTCCGAACCGTTGTTCGATTTCGTCTGGGTGACGATCAGCGGATCGGGGGCCGCCGCCAGCCGGGCCAGCGCCTCCAGCGGGCCGAGACGGGTGGCGCCGGCCTCTTCCGCCAGCGCCGTCGGCTCGGGGCCCGCACCTTCATAGGTGCAGCCGGCAAGGGCCAGAAGGCCCAGGACAGCCGCGACGAGGCCGGGGAGAGCAGGCTTGCGCATCCGGGTCATCGGGATCACTCCGGATAGAAGGTGACGACGCGCAGGCCCTCGCGCGATTCGGGCGTGCTGAGTTCGGTATCGAGCCGCTGGAACAGATCGCGTGATTGATCGAGCTTGCGGGTATGATAGAGCGACCAGGCCCGCATCAGGGCCAGATCCCGCCGTTCGGGGGCGATCTGGCGGCGGGTGTCGAGCAGGCGCATCGCCAGCAGATAATCCTCGTCGTCATAGGCGGCCTGGGCACGGGCGGCAAGCAGTTCCGCCTGCAGATCGGTACGGCGTTCCGGGGTGATCGGCTGGGTTTCGATCATCCGCTGCGCCTCGCTGACCAGCCCCATCTGCATCAGGGTCAGGATTTCGCCATAGACGGCATCCGCCCCCATCTCGCCGCCGGCCGCGCGGGCCTGGGCAAAGGCGTATTGGGCTTCTGCGGGCCGGCCGAGGCCCAGCAGACACCAGGCGCGCTGCATGGCGGTGCCGGGCGCCTCTACCGGCACCGGCGGCAGGGCGGCGGCGCCTGAAAGCGTCGTGGCTGCCGGTGCGGCAACGGCGGTGGCGCGCGATCCTGCGCTCGCGCCGCCGGGGACGATGCCCCCTGCTGTGGCCCGCCCTGCCGTGGTCGACACCCCTGCCGGCACACCCGTCTGTGCACTGGTGGCGCCACGGCTCGCCACGGCATCGGGGGGATAGCCGTAGGAGCGGCCATAGACGTCGCCCCCGGTATAGCCTGTGGTCGGCGCATAGCCGGCCGCGGCCGGCAGGCCCGCCCGATAGACCGGCTCGCCCGCCGACCAGGACACACCCGCCCGGCCGGTGCCATATCCGGTATAGGCGGTGGGCACGGCGTCGGGGGGCAGCACCGGTGGCAGGCGCCCGGCCAGGGCGCGGGTGGCGTCGGTGGGCATTTGTGCGGCATATCCGGCCGCCCCGCCCCGCGGATCCGGGGCCAACCGGCCATCCAGCACCAGCAGGCAGCCGGCATTGTCGCCGCGGGCATAGGCTTCGGTCGCGGGGCCGCCGCCACCGCCACCGCTGCCGCGCAGACCGCTGAAGAACTTCGTCAGCCGCGCCGAGCGGCCGGCATATTGCTGTTCCAGTGCCTGGAACCGGGCGGTCTGGCCACTGCCCTGCAGGCCGAGGGCAAGGCCTTCGACCGCCTCGTCTCCGCCGCCCCAGGCCAGCGCATTTTCGAACCAGAGCGCCGCCGTGGCGGGATCCTCGCGCCGGCTGTGCCACCAGCCGAGCGCTATGGCGGCGCGGGCATCGTGCTTTTCTTCGGCCCAGGTCGCGAAATCCACCACCATTGCGCGCGGCGCGTTGGTCTGGCGGCCGAGCATGGCGCTCATGCTGTCGACATAGTCGCGGCCAAGCCCCGACGAGCGGGCGAGGCGCGCCGCCTCGGCGGTCTTGCCCTGGCGGGTGAGGGCCTGAATCCGGCCGCGCAGCCCGGCCTCCTTCGCACCCCAGCCTTCGGCCTTGCGGAACCAGGCTTCGGCCTCGCCGGCCTGGCCCTGTTCCATCAGATACCAGGCGACCAGCATTGCGCCGTCGGCATCGCGGCCCGCCTCGACATCGGCCTTCACCGCGTCCAGCGTTTCGGCGGTCACTTGCGGCCGGGTGCCGGATTTGCGGGCCTCGGGCGACATCGCCGCGGCCAGCTCGCCGCGGCGCAGCCCGCCGACCACCTGCTGCAGCGCCGCCGGATCGGTGCCGACCCGGCCGCGTTCGATCGCCACCAGCTGTTCCACCTGATCGGATGGCAGGATGGTGCCGGCCTTCTGCAAGGTGGCGCGCCGCTCCTGCGCATTGTCGCAGGTGGACACGATGGTCCGGTAGAGGCCGAAGGCCGCATCCGGATCGCCGAGTTCGGCCCGCGCTTCGGCCAGGCGCCACATGCTGTCGACGCTGGAGCAGCTGATCAGCGCCGGATGGCGGTCGGCGATCTCCACCACGGTCCGCCACTGCTTCGCATCGCTGGCCGAGACCAGCCGGGTGCGGTCTTCGCCCATGGCCAGGGTGTCGAGCATGGCCTGCGACGGTGACCAGCCGGGATAGCGGCCGCGCAGCTCCGCCACCCGTGCCCGTGCCTCGGCAAAGCGGCCATCGCCGATCAGATCCCAGATCGGGCGTTCGTCCACCGGGCTGTCGGGCGTGCGGCTGAACAGGTCGGTCGGCGTCTGCCAGTCGGGATGGAGCGCCTTCAGCCGGCGGATTTCGGCCTCCAGCTTCTCCATGTCGCGGATGCGGGCGTAATAGCGCAGCGCCGTTTCGTCGACGGTGCCGGTGGCCGGCGTGCTCGGCTGAACCTCGACCCGCACGCCGGGGGCCAGGCTTTCGGCGCCGGATCGCGGGGTGGCCGTGCCCTGCGCCGCGGCCATGCCGGTGCCGGCGAGCAGGGCGATCACCGACACCATCGCCGGCGCCGAGGCGCGGAGAAGCGGTCTCAGGGTCACAGGCATGCAGGCTTCCTCCCGGCGGCGGCAAGGCGGACCATCAGGGTCAGGCTGGCCGCGTAATACGAGGCGTCGTCGTCGACGGCGGTGACATCGGCCGGCATCGGCCTGTCGTGAACGATACAGGCGACCAGGCCGGCCACGGCGCGGAAACCGGCATCGCTGCCGCGCTCGGTGACCCTGCCGTCGGGCAGGGCCACCACCTGCGGCCGGTCGGTGATGCGGGCGGCCCCGGCCGGCCAGAGCCGGTCGAGATCGACATAGATCGGCAGGGCAGGGTCCAGCACCCCGGCCCAGGCCAGATACAGCGGCACCCGCACGGCGTTGTAGCCGAAGGCGGCGGGGAAATTCGGATCCTGCGGCAGGGTGAAGGCGCCGTCAGGCTCCGCCACCACCCATTCGGGCGGCAGGGCCGGGGTGCCGAAGCGCACGGCGGCCATGACCGCCGGGGTTTCGGCGGCAAGCCGGTTCCAGACCGCGGCGCCGTCCGGATCGATGTCGGCCAGAACCGGGAAGGCCGGCAGCACCCAATAGGCCGGGTTCACGACCACCGACGGGTCGCGGCGGAAGCCTTCCTGGCCGGGCAGGACCATCAGCCGCCCGGCATGTTCCACGATCACGGTGCGGCGGATCGCGGCGGCAAGTTCTGCCGCCGCCTCGCGATAGCGATCGTCGCTCCAGCGCCGCCCCGCTTCGGCCAGCGCCCAGGCCGCCAGGATGTCGCCGTCCGACGCGCTGTTGCGATCGGTCACCGCCGGGTCGGCCTTGGGGTCGTAGCGCCAGGCCATCATGCCGTCATCGCGCACGAACAGCGTGGTATAGGTCCACGACCAGATCCGCGCGAAACTGGCCCGGTCGCCCATCAGCACCGACAGCAGCAGGCCATAGCCCTGGCCTTCCGAATGGCTGATGCCGCCATTGCCGGTGTCGATCACCCGGCCTTCGGGGGTGAGAAAACGCTGCCGCCAGTCTTCCCACAGGGCCACGGTGCCCGCATCCAGCCCCGCCTTGCGGTCGGCCTCGGGCCGCGGGGTGTCGGCGCGCGCCGTCTGAACCGGCGGGGTATCGGCAGGGGCGGGGGGCGGCAGCTGTGTCCGGTCTTTCGCTATGGCTTGTCCCTCTGACGAGACGGCCTCTGACGAGACGGGCACGACCACCGGCGTCGCCGCCGCAGCCAGGGCACGCGGGGCCGGCTGGGCCGGTGCGGCCGGTGCCGTCCCGGCCTCGGCGGTGCCGTCCGGCGTGCGGCTTTTGGTGGTCGCCCAGACTGCAAACGCAATCGCGGCGATCACCGCCAGGCTGATCACGCGGGAACGGCTGCTCATACGGGTCTCCGGGGGGAATGGCGAACAAGAATATGGGTGGCGACGCCCAGCGTACCGATCAGCAGGGCGATCACCGCGGTCCAGATCAGCACATTGCGCGAGAACCAGCTGGCGGTGATCGACAGCACGCCGAAGGGCCCCACCTCTCCGGTCAGCACGTGATAAGACGGGCCGCCATCGGCCGTCGCCCCCGTGCGCCCGTCGCTGGCCAGCGTGGCGACACCGCCCTTGAGCGCGTCCCAGGCCTCGTCGGCGGCCAGCAGCCGCACGCCGCCCAGCAGGCGCTGATCATCGGCCGCGGTCACCAGCGTCCAGGTGGTGCCGACATCCTGGGGGGCGGCATACTGCATCACCGCCAGCAAGGGCCGGCTGCCCTCGGTGAACAGCGTTTCCGGGCTGCGCCGGTCGGGCAGGGTCTCGTCCAGAATCCAGCGGGTCTGGGTGCGCAGCCAGCCCCAGCTGCGGCTGGCCCAGCCGATCATGCCGTCGCCCCGGTCTTCGGCATTTTCCCCCAGCCGGCGCTGCCATTCCTCGCGCAGCCCCTCGGACCAGCGACTGGTTGCGGCGGCTCGGGCTTCCAGCCGCCGGGCCGTCTGTGCCTGCAGCAGCTGCGGGCCGGATTCGGCATCACCCCCGGGGGCCGCGGCGTCGTCGCCCTCGACGATCGTCTCGGGCAGACGGCCGCGGTTCAGATCGCCCAGCAGTTCGGGCCCGACCGGTGCCGCCGCGACCAGATCCAGGCCCAGCCGCGCGATCGGCGCCACGATCAGCGTGTCGCGGGCGCGCAGCCGCGGCATCTGGTCGTAGAAATGCGGTTCCATCGGCACGCCGGCCGCCCGGGCCATGCGGGCAATGACCGTGGCCGCCGCCGTCACCCCCAGCGGCTGGTCCAGCGGGGTCACCACATGGAAGGCGCTGATGTCGTGGCCGGGGCGGTTATAGGGAAAGCCGGTCCCGGCCATGACCCGCAGATCGGGCAGGCTGGCCAGATGGGCGACCGGCGGCACCTCGATCGCCGTGGTGTCGAACAGGGTGAAGCGCGGTGCGCCGCCGCCCGCCGTGCCCCCGCCCCCGGGGCCGGCCAGAACGCCGTCGGGGCCGCAGAAGGCGGGTGTGCCGGGCAGGCGGGTCTCGAACGAGATCACGTTGCGGCCGGGCTGGAACATCGACAGCGGTGCCAGCAGCTCGGCATTTTCGATCAGGGCGCCGCCGGGGGCGTCCAGCTGCAGGGCGGTGGCGAAATTGCCGTTGATCAGCACCGCCACTTCGGCCCGCGGGCCGACATTCGCGCCATAGGCGGCATCCAGACGGATCCGGACCCGCGAATTGTCGCCGACATACAGATCCATCGGCATGTCGACCGGCAGGTCGATGCGCTGGCGCAGACCGTCGAAGGGATCGGTGTGATAACCCAGCTGGGCAAGGCTGTAGCTTGCGTCGCCGTCGATCCTGGGGGTGGGGCGGGCGGGCACGCGGGTTTCGATGTCATAGAGGTCCGCCACCAGCCGGTCGCTGCCGGGCAGGGGCCGGGTCTGGTCGGCGAAGCGGCGGGCCGCCAGCTGGGCCTCGCGGGTGTCGCGGCCGGTCAGCACCAGGATGCTGCGGCCGCCGGTGCTGCGGATCAGGCGCAGCACGCCGTCGCCGGCATCGCCCGGATCCTCGCCCACCAGCCCGGCAATGGCCGGTGCCGAGCCCACCACGATCACCCGCCGGGGGCCGTCGGCAGAGCCGGGATCCGACAGCTGGCGGGCCAGCCGGGTATCGTCGGTGGCGTCGATCATCTCGAAGGACGGCATCGACACCCCGGCGCGGATCGCCAGCGCCTGGGCGGCGATCGCAGCCGCCGTCATCCCGCCATCCGACCGGAAGCCGTCGGCGACCACGATCGCGACCGGATCGTCCGCCAGGGCCGGATCGGTGATCAGGCTGTCGAAATCGGCCAGGCCCGGGCCGTCATCGGCGACGGCGAGCATCAGACGCGAGGCCTGATTGTCGAGCCGCGCCCAGAGTTCATAGGTGGACGGGATGTCGCAGAGCAGCCGATGGCGCTGTCGGGCGATGATATCCACCCGGTTCTGGCCGACCGTCAGCATCTCGACCGGCAGTTCGATCCGCGCGGTGACCGGGCCGCGATGGGCATCCAGTGGCAGGCGGGCCACCGGCTGGCCGTTGATCCAGACATCCAGCGCCGAAGCCTCGGGCGAGGTCTCGACCGAATTGCTGTAGACCAGCTTCAGCACCGCGTGATCGACCGCCACCGCATCGGGCAACAGAACCGAGAAGCGGCCGACCGCATACTCGCCCGAAAGCAGCGTGCCGCGGCTGCCGGTCGGGTCCAGCGGCACCAGGGCGTAGCCGAGCATGTCGTCCGGCACCGGCTGGGGGGCGGGGGTGGGTGCCGGGGCCGACGCCGCCGGCAGCGGTGTCGGCGGCACGGTCACCCGCGGTGCCTGCGGCCTGGGGGCCGCCGGTTCCGGTGCCGGGCGTGGCTGTGATGCCGGGCGGGGGGCCGGCGGCGATGCACGCCGCGGCTGTTCCACCGCCCGCGGTGCCGGTGCGGGTTCCGCCGGCGCCGGCGCCGGGGCGATGACCCCGCGATAGGCGCCACCGGCATCGGCCGGGGTCTGCCCCCAGAGCTTCAGATCCACCGGCCCCTGCGACTGGGCCATGGCGGGGGCGGCGCCCAGCTGCAGGGCAAGCACGCCCAGCGCCAGAAACCGGAGACGGCCGCGGGTGGCGAGCGGTACACGGAATGATGGATGGATGGCCATCTGCGTCGTCCTCCGGCTCAGCTGGTGCGCGGGGCGGGTGCGCTGCCGCTCCAGCCGGCGGGCGGCGTGAAATTTCCGTCCGGCGGCACGCCGTCTTCGGCGCCGGCCGGCTCGATCTGCAGCCGCGGCGGCGGGGGCGGCGCCGGGTTGGTGCGGAAGCGCGATCCGCCCAGCACGAAGCCGAGAGACCGGAAGCCGTAGGCGGCGCTCAGACGGATGAAATGGGCAACGCCGCGCACCACGCCCGGCCGCCTGTGACGGCGCGAGAGCAGTTCGGCCCAAAGCGCGCTGGAGCCGTAGACCAGATCCACGATGGCTTCTTTGGCGGCGTCGGTTTCCGGCATGAAGCGCAGGCCGATCTGGATGTTGCCGGCATCGTCGGGCCGGCCATAGCGCATTTCGACCGGCACCGGGCGGGCCTCGCCGGTGGCCATATGGGCGGGTGCCGTCAGCTCGTCGACCAGAAGCTCGGCAAAGCGGCCGGTCAGGCGACCCTTGGGCGCCTGGCGCGCCGGAATGGCGAGCCGGGCACCGCCCTGCGACAGGTCCAGCAGCGCGCCTTCATAGAGCGTGCCGTCGATCAGGATCCGGGCCGGGCGCTTCACCGTGACCCGTGGGGCCGCGCGATGCTGGGCGTGCTCGCAGACCACCCCCAATGCCGCCGAGGCGAGCAGCAGGTTGAAGGTGTTCCAGAAGGTCACCACCAGCAGCACGTCGCGGGTGGCCGGTTCCATCCACCAGCGCCAGAGCGCGGCAACCGTTCCCAGAACCAGCAGGCCGACCACCACCACCAGCGGCTTCGCCAGCGGCGAAACGTGGTCATGGGCCAGGGTCGCACCCTTGGCGGTAACCTGGAAGGTCGGCTTGCGTGGGTCGATCATCGTCTTGACGATCGCGACCGAGGTATGCAGCGACTGGCTGAGTTCGTAGAGTTCCGAAATCAGCGGCCAGCGGAACCGGCCGTTGAGTGCGTTCTGGATCATCAGCGAGGCGACGAGATAGGTCAGCGTATAGCCGGCAAACTCCGCCGCCGTCGCCCGATAGATTTCCAGCCCGAAGAACAGATAGAACAGCGGCGCGACCAGGAACATCAGCCGCGAGAACGGGAACAGCCAGAACATGCTGCTCGCGAGATAGCACAGCCGCTGGGGCAGCCGCAGGCCGCGCTTGATCAGCGGGTTCTTCATCATGAAGATCTGGGTCATGCCCTGGGCCCAGCGCGAGCGCTGGCCGATGAAGGCGGCATAGCTTTCCGGCTGCAGGCCGGCGATCAGCGGCTTGCCGTAATAGACGCTGTTATAGCCGCGGGCATGCAGGTCGAGCGCGGTTTCCGCATCCTCGGTGATCGACAGGCCGCTGAACCCGCCCACTTCTTCCAGGCAGGCACGGCGCAGCAGGGCCGCCGATCCGCAGAAGAAGGCGCCGTTCCAGCGGTCCAGGCCGCGCTGGATCATGCCGTAGAACATCTCGTTCTCGCTGGGCATGCGCTCGAAGGTCTTGAGGTTGCGCTCCAGCGGATCCGGGCTGAGGAAGAAATGCGGGGTCTGCACCAGGAACAGCTTCGGATCCTTGCGGAAGAAGCCGACGGTGGCGAGCAGGAAGTCGCGGGTGGGCACGTGGTCGGCGTCGAACACCGCGATCAGGTCGCCATGGGTTTCCGGCAGTGCGGCATTCAGATTGCCGGCCTTGGCATGGGCGTTGGTTTCCCGCGTCAGATAGTGCACGCCCAGCCGGGCGCACATCGCCTTCAGGCGCTCGTGCCGTTCACGCGCCTTCAGTGCCTCCTGCGGGTCGGCCGACATCCGCTTCACATCGGTCGATCCGTCGTCGAGCAGATAGACGTTCAGCCTGTCGGCCGGATACCACATCCGCTTTGCGCCGATCAGGGTCGTCTCGATCAGCCCGTCATCCTCGTTGAAGCTGGGCACGAAGACATCGACCGTCGGCAGTTCCGCCGGATTTTCGGGCAAAGGCGGGCTCATCCGCGTCACCGGGTCGATCACGACGAAGTTGTTCACGAAGAACATGACGATCGCGTAGACCTCGGCCGCATAGAGCACCAGGCCGGGCACGAAGGCGAAGGGGTCGTCCAGCGGCGGCAGGGTGGACAGCGTGCGCCAGCACAGATAGCGCGCCACGATGAAGCCGCCGATCATCACCAGCATGGTGCGGCGGACGCTGGCGTCCTCGTGCGCCCGGGTGCCTTTCAGCACCGCCATCGCCGCCAGCAGCAGGATCATCAGCACGATCTGCGCCGGCAGGCTCACCGGTTGCGCCGCGGCCGCCAGCAGCGCGACCAGCGCCAGGATCCAGATCAGACCGAGCGCGAGGCGCCCGAAGCGTTGTGCGACCATCCTGTCAATTCCATACCGGGTCCGGGGTGATACCAGGGACACGGATCGTCGTCGACGTTCCGCTGCGACGTGGGGGCTGACCGGTGCGACGACCAAGGGATGGTTCGATATGACCCTCTGGAAACATAAAATGCCAGTAAAATTTTCCGAAGAATCTCTTGAATGCCCGCGTGCCCACCGCTCCTCGATGCATGATGACGCATCGAGCGATGGGCCCGTCAAGTCAACATTGCGTAAGACAGCAGACCATGGACACGCCCTGCGCTGTTCCAGCCACACTCGGTGGCAAGCGCATCGATCAGCGCCGGACGGCTCAGATGCTCGAACAGGCGGGCGATGACGGCGGCATCGGCGGCGAAGGCGGCGCGGGCCTCTCCGGCCTCCGGCGCGGCATCGGTGTCGAGATCGAGTGCTGCCACCCGTGCGGCAAGTGCCGTCATGGCGAAGGTGACGGCCAGCCGGATGCCGGGCAGGGTTTCCGGCGTGGTCGTGGGCAGCGGGGCCGCCGCCGGCGCGTGGGGAGAAGCCAGAAGCTGATGGTCGATCCAGGCATCGAGCATCCGGGCGAGGCCCGAGGGGGCGGCATGGCGCCGCCAGGCCGCGTCGCGTGCGGCCCTCAACACATCGGGATCGTCCTGCCCGCGGATATCGAGCGCAAGCGTCGTGCGATCGAGCGTCACACCCAGCGCCGCCTCCAGCCGCCCGGTCAGCCGGTCGAGCGCCGGCCGCCAGACGCCGCCCGTGGCATGGACCAGGGCGCCCAGGGTCAGCAGCAGGCGCGGTTCGTCGAGCGGGTCGCCCGCCGGCTGGGGCAGGCGGTCGAGGATCGATCGGGCAAGCGCCGCCGCCGCGGCGGGTTTTTCGGCCTCGGCAAACCGGGCGACCGAGCCGGTGAGCGCGGTGAGTGCGCGCATGCGCTGATCGGCCGGCGCATCGGCCGCCAGCCGGGCCATCACCGCCCTCAACCCCTCGCCGGCAGGGGCAGGGGGGCCGACACCGTCCCGGGCGGTGGGGTCGAGCGCCAGCCGGGCGATTTCCGGGCAGGCGAGCTGGGCGATGCGCAGCCGGCTGCCGTCGGCGAAGCTCGCCACCCGGCGCGGGAAGCCGCCACAGGCTTTGGAGAGCACGTCATGACCATGGGCTGCGTGCAGCCGGCACCAGCCCTGATCCAGCGCCACACAGGCACCGTCGCGGCGGGCCATGCTGCGGCCGGCATCGGCATCGGTGCTGGTGAGCGAAGCCAGTTCCGCCGGTGGGAACAGGTCCTGCCAGCGCGCCCAGGTCTCGTCGTCGACCTGCATCGACCAGCCGGCGCAGCAGGTGTCGCCGCAGGCGGGGCCGATGCAGGTGAAGGCATCGAGAACGGGTTGGTTGCGCGGGCTGTCCTGCTCCATGCGGTCCGGACGAGACGGGTTGGGCTCAGCCTGCGATCAGCGGCTGGCGGATCGGATATTTGGGATTGTGCAGCACATGCTGCCAGCCCCGGCGCGCCTCGACATCCACCAGGATCGGCGCCCGGCGGTTGATGGTCAGCAGCACGCCGCCTTCCACCCGGTGGCTGGCGACCACCAGCAGTACGGCGGCATTGGTGCGCGCGATGCCCAGATGGGCCAGCGCCTCGTCCAGATCCTCGGCATCGATGGCATCGGTCTTGACCGGCACCGGCAGCACCAGCATCGACACCTTGGGATTGTCGATCGAGACCAGGATCTTCAGATGGTCGATGCGCTCGTCCGCAACCTCGGCGAGGGCGAAGCGGCCGCGACCGCCCAGGCCGACCAGGCCGCGGGGAATTTCGATGGCGCGATCGGGGTCGATCGCGATCCGGCCGAAGCGGGTGTCGAGCACCAGCGGCGCGTCGGGGGTCATCGGGGCATCGGGGGTGGTTTCGGACATGTCGGGCGACATCCGGATAGCATGGGCGACAGCCGTCAGCATGACACGCTTTCCTTCGCTTGAGCAGTCCCCGTATGGGCAAGTGCCGCGATACGGGGGAGAATCGGGTGGATGCAGGGGCAGGCCCTGCGGGGGGCGCTTACTTCAGATAGTCGGCCAGCGACATCCGGTTGATCTGCGACACCATCATGTAAGAGGCGTCCAGAATGGTCTGGTCGTTGGACATCCGGATCGTGGCCGAGGGGATGTCGGTATTCTCGATCGCCGAGATGGCTTCTTCCTGCGTCACCTTCCGGTCCTCGTGGCCGGTGATGATGCTGTCGAGCCGGGCCTGATTGGTGCCCACCTCGGCGCGATAATCGGCGAGGGTGGCGATGGCGTCATTGACCATGGTCAAGGCGGTTTCCGCCATGGCGGTCGATCCGATCTGGCCGGCCTCGATCGCCGCCTTCAGCGAGCCGATCAGCTGCTGAAAGCCTGGCCGGTCGGCATTGATGCCGTAATCCATGGTGATCTGGTCGTCGAGCCGGGCGCTGAGTTCGACCTCATCGCCCGCGTAATAGCTGGCATCCGGGTCGCCCCAGATCGCCGGATCGGGCACCGGGACGGTCACCGGCTTGGTATCGGTGCGCGAGCCGCCGAACAGATAGCGGCCGTCCTCCGACACGTTCAGCGCACCGGTCACCGTGTCCAGCAGACCCTGGGCTTCCTGTTCCAGTGGCACCGCATCCGACAGCCCCGAGGTGGTCGCCTGCATCAGCAGGGTGCGCAGGCTGCTTGCCGCATCACCGATGGCCGAGAGACTCTGGTCGATCAGGGTCAGCCGGCGATCCACATCCTTGGCATTCGACAGATAGTTGTCGATCCGCGTCGCCTCGGAGCGCAGGTTCAGCGTCTTTTCCGAATCCCCCGCGATGCCCGCATAGTTCTGGGCGACCTTGCCGCTGGAGATCTGCGTGTTGGTCGCATAGGTCCGCGCCTGAACCTCCATCACGTTGTTCAGGCTGCGGTTCATCTGGGCGTAGTTGGTGACGCGGATCATGATCGGAAACCTGCATCGAGAGGATCTGGCGGAACCGGCGGGGGCCGGGCGTCATGCTGAATGAAGGGGCCGGCCGGGTCAGTTGCCGACGATGTTGAGCAGCTCGTCGAACATCTGCTTCGCGGTGGTGAGCACGCGGGCCGATGCGGTGTAGGCGTTCTGGAACACGATCAGGTTGCTCATCTCCTCGTCGATGTTGACCCCCGTGACCGAGGCATCGCGATAGGAGAGATCTTCCTTCAGGATGGCCGAGTCGCTGGCGCGGGTAGAGGCTTCGGCCGACACGCTCGCGATGTTGGAGATGATGCCCGAGGCATAGCCGGTCAGCGTGTAGTTGCCGCGGGCGAGCGAGCCCACCCCGGGCATCGCCTGGGCGGTGTTGACACCGACCGCCAGCGCCTGGGCGTTGCGGTTGTCGCCCGAGGTGACGGCGACGTCGCCCGCAAGCAGGGCGGTGTCTTTCAGCAGCCCGGTCGCGACCCGGCCCGGATCGGCGACCACGGCCTTGGACACTTCGATCGTCGCGGCATCGTCGCCGTCGAACAGGTTGTTCAGCCCCAGATGATGCGACAGGCCGCGCACCGTGCCGTCGGTGTCGGTCACCTGGCTGGTGCTTTCCGACAGCGCGATGCCCGAGGCGGTCCCGGTGGCGGTCAGCGTGAACTTGCCGTCCACGATCGAGGCCGAGACATAGGGGCCGAGCGCGCTGGCATTGATGGTGTCGCGCAGGTCGCCGATGCTGGTGACGGTGGAGAGATCGATGTCGAGCGGGGGGGCCACCAGCGTGCCGTCGGCTGCAACCGCGGCGATGCGGAAATTGCCGGTGGCCGAGAGCGGCGTGGTCGCCGCGACATCGGTCGAGCCGGTCAGCGACGAGGGTGCCAGCCAGCCGGTGCCCTGGTTGTGGATGGCGTTCATCCGCTCGACCAGATTGTCGGCCAGGGTGTCGAGCTGGCCGCTGAGCGCCGCCAGATCCTTGTCGCGCACCTGCAGCAGGCCGGCGAGGTTGCCGCCCTTGATGGTGGAGGTGACCTGATCGCTGGTGCCGCCGGTCACCAGCACATCGCCGTCGTTCAGCTCTTCCAGCGTGTCGGGATCGACCGCCACCGCCTTGATCGGGCCATAGACGGCGTCGGCGCCCGGCTCCATCACCGGCGTATAGGTCAGCTGGCGCAGGCTTTCGTCCAGCAGGGTCTGGCCGGCGCCGGTATAGATCGCGATCCGGCCGTTGCTGCCGCTGACGATTTCGACGTCGATCTCGGCGGACAGGCTGGCGATCGCGATGTCGCGCTTGTCTTCCAGCTCGGATGCCGATTCGCCCAGCGCATTGGCGCGCTGGATGCGGGCGTTCAGATCATAGATCTGGCGCAGCGCCGCATTTGCGGTCTCGACCGAGTCGCCGATCTTCGCATCGGTGTCGGCACGCACCTGGCCGACCTGGGCGGCATTGGTGTTCAGCCGGTCGGTCAGGGCCTTGGCGGACGAGACCAGATTGTAGCGCTCGCTGCCCGACTCGGTGGCGTTGGCGACCGATTCGAGCTGGGTGAGGAAGGCATCCAGATCGGCCGCGATCGAGTTGCTGCCGCCGACCTTGCCGAACATGCTCTGCACCTGATCCAGGATCGAAGCACGGGTGCTGTCGCGCGCCTCGTCGGAAGAGGCGCGGCGCAGCTCGGCCCGCAGATAGTTGTCGACCTCGCGCTCGACGCCGGTCACCCGCACGCCCATGCCGTAGCCGCCGATGGTCGCCGATTCCTGGACGACCGTCTTGCGGGTATAGCCCGGCGTGTTGGCGTTGGCGACGTTCTGCGACGTCACCGACAGCCCCGCCTGGGCCGCGTTCAGGCCGGTGGTCGCGTTGCGGAAGGCGGCGTCGAGGGAGAGCGACATGGCGAAGGGCTCCGGCGGCTCGGGGTCTGGATCAGATGCTGGTGTTCACGCTGATCGCACCCGCCCGGATGGTGCCGGCGCGGCCTGCGGTGCAGGTGCGGCCATTGGCGCCATAGACGGTGGTGGGGGCCTGGGCCCGGACGATGGCGCTGCGCACCGCGCCCAGGATCCGTTCGTTGAGCGAGCGGGCCGCCCCGATCCGACGCAGGTTTTCCTTCACCGCCTCGGCGAAGCGCGGGGCGATTTCGCCCAGGCGCGCGAAATCCGGGGTCTGCCGCACCGCCGCCTGATCCTGCCGGCCGAGCAGGGCATAGAGCTGCTCGTAGCCGCGGCCCAGGCGCTGCTTGTCGCCCTGCAGCGCGCGCATCCGGTCCATGTCCTTGATCGCCAGCGCCGCGGTTTCCTCTTCCAGCACCCGGGTCAGTTCCTCGACCACATGGGCGAGGTCGGCGACCAGGGTGGCGACTTCGGGATTCTGGCGACCGGCGGCGGCACGAATGGCGGCAGCGAGGCCGTCCTGGCCGGCGGTGATGATGTCGGTGGGTGCGGGCATGACGAAACTCCCGAAGGGACGGCAGGACAGCTCAGGACTGGGCTTCCTGTATGCGGATCAACTGGTCGAGGACTTCGGCAGAAAGACCGATACCGCCGGCCTGGGCCATGGCCTGGCCGGTCTTTTCGGCCAGCATCGACTTCTGGAAGTCTTCCGCCGCCCGGGCGCCGGCGCCGTCGCCCATGCCAGGCATCAGATCGATGCCTTCCAGCATGGTCGACATCAGCCGCGACAGGAAAACGCCTTCCAGGGCTTCGGTCTTGTCGCGGGCCTTGTCGATGTCGATGCTGCGGCCAGTGGCCAGCTGGTTCAGCCGGCCGGTCTCGACGCGGCCTTCGGCATCGCGGCTCTGCGTGCCCGAAAAGGCGGAGGGGATGAGCGGGGTGGCAAGGGCGCCGGAGCTGCTGATCGACATCTGACCGGTCCTCACATCACTTCGATTTCGGCCTGGAGGGCGCCTGCAGCCTTGATCGCCTGCAGGATCGAGATCATGTCGCGCGGGCTGATGCCGAGCATGTTCAGCCCGTCGACCAGTTCCTGCAGCGTGACCCCCTTGGGCAGCACCGCCAGCTTGCGGTCGTCGCCCTTGTCGACCTGGATGTTGGTGCGCGGCACCACCGCGGTCTGGCCCTGGGAGAAGGGGCCGGGCTGCGAGACCTGCGGGGTCTCGGTGATCCGGATGGTCAGGTTGCCCTGGGGGATGGCGACGGTGTCGATCCGGACGTTCTCGCCCATCACGATGATGCCGCTGTTCTCGTCGATCACCACCTTGGCGACCTGGTCGGGCTGGACGCGCAGCTGTTCGATCTGGGTCATCAACCCGGCGACGTCGCCCTGCCACTGCGCCGGCACCTGGACCCGCACGCTGGCGGGATCGGTCGCCTTGGCGATGGCGCCGCCCATATAGGCATTCACGGCAGAGGCGATGCGCTGGGCGGTGGTGAAATCGGGGTTGCGGAGCGCGATCGTCACCTGGTCGAGCGAGTCGAAGGCGAAGGTCACCTCGCGCTCGACGATGGCACCACTGGCGATCCGGCCCACCGTCGGCACGCCCTGGGTGACCGAGGCGCCCTGGCCCTGGGCCGAGAAGCCGCCGACGGCGACCTGGCCCTGGGCGACGCTGTAGATCTCGCCATCGGCGCCCAGCAGCGGGGTGACCAGCAGGGTGCCGCCCAGAAGCGAGCTGGCATCGCCGATCGCCGAGACCCGCACATCGACCCGGCTGCCCTGGCGGGCGAAGGGCGGCAGGTTGGCGGTGACCATCACCGCCGCCACATTGTCGGTGCGCAGGCGCGATCCGCGGCTGTTGACGCCCAGCCGTTCCAGCATCGCCACCAGGCTCTGTTCGGTGAAGGGGGCGTTGTTCAGGCTGTCGCCCGTGCCGTTCAGGCCCACGACCAGGCCGTAGCCGACCAGCAGGTTGTCGCGCACGCCTTCGATATCGGCGATGTCCTTGATCCGCGACTGGGCCAGTGCCCCGGTCGGCAGGGTCATGGCCGCCACGGCGACCAGCGACGCCGCGAACACGGCGCGGATCGCGCGGAAGGCGCGGCGCGGGCGGTCATGGGTCAGATGGCGGGAGGCGGACATGGGCGGATCTGCTCCGGTTCGGGGGGCTTCGCTTCGGCAGTGCAGATGCGAGAACCGTGCCAGGACAGAAGCCTTTGCCGTGTCGTGGTTTTTATGGTGCGACCCGGGCAGGGCGGGCAGAAGCGGCCACAGGGGTCGCGGCAAGCGCTGCATGGTGCCCGGCAGAAACTGCCGGGTTCCCGCTGCAACAGCGGGCCGCCTGATGGCCGCTTGCCGCCGGGGCTTGGCACCCGGCACATGCACGCCGATATACAGATGTGGGTGCCGGTTGTTATAAACGTCGTATGCAGCCCGCGGTCCCCGGTGGGACCGCTTCAGGCAGTGGAGGCTGACGAGGCAATGAAGGTCACAGGCGTCGGTACCGGCGCGCCCGCATCCAAGAGCCGTCGGACCCAGGGTCGCAGCGGCAGCTCCGACGATTTCGCGAGCCGCGTCGACGACGGAGGTGAGACCCGCTCCACCGCGGCGCCCGCCAAGGCGGGGCCGCTGACCGCCATGGACGCCCTGCTGGCATTGCAGGGTGTGCCGGGCCGCGGCGAGGATGCCGATCGTGATGCGGCCGAGCGCGGCGGCCAGATGCTAGACCTGCTGGACGACATCCGCCTGGGTCTGCTGGACGGGCGGGTGCCGAAGGCGGCGCTCGGCCAGCTCCGCAGCCTGGTCGATGCCGAGCGTGGCAAGGTCTCCGATCCCCGTCTGGCAGAGGTTCTGGCCGAGATCGACGTTCGTGCTGCCGTCGAGCTTGCGAAACTCGATCGTATCGGGTAACTACAGGCCCGACCGGACGGGCCGCCGTGTTCCCCCGCGGGCCGGCCGCCAACCGGAACGCGAGCGACCACCTGCCCGCGGCCGTATCGTGGGTGGATGGCCTCTCTGAGGGGAGACCAGGATGGCTGTCACGCTGCCGCCCGACTACTTGCCGTCCGAAGACGAGCCGTTCATGAATGATCGGCAGGTCGAGTTCTTCCGCCGTCGCCTTCTGGCATGGCGCGAGGAAATCCTCCGGGAATCTTCGGAAACGCTGCGCAACCTGCAGGAAGACAGCCTGCAGGAGCCGGATATTACCGACCGTGCCTCGGCAGAGGCCGATTGGTCGATCCATCTGCGCACACGCGACCGTCAGCGCAAGCTGATTTCCAAGATCGATGCCGCGCTGAAGCGCATCGAGGATGGTTCCTACGGCTATTGTGAGGAAACGAGCGAGCCGATCAGCCTGAAGCGGCTGATCGCACGGCCGATCGCGACCCTCAGCATCGATGCCCAGGAACGCCACGAGCGCCGCGAGCGCAGCTATCGCGACGACTGACCGCGGGGCCATGCACCGGAAGCGGGGCATGTCGTGGCCCTGCAACCGCCAGAACGTAAGGGGCGCACCGATGCCGGGAACATCGGTGCGCCCCTTATTTTTTCTGAGCGCGGCCCATATTCCTGAACGTGACCCGATATTCTTGAGCGTGACCGGGAAACCATGTCTGCTGGAGGGTGGTCGGGCGACGGCTGTGATGCCATAGTCGTGTAACGGTTGCATGCGGGAAGGGGGATGGTCCCGCAGGGCAGGTGCCGGGAACACGTGGGGGACGTGGCTGCCGATGGACGGTCGTGCATGGCCTTAACCGGGCCGACGGGGGAATCCGATCCGACGATGTCGATGGCCGATCCGACGATCGCGATGGAGCGTCGGCGTCGGCGTGAGCGCCGCTGGCTGATCGTCGTGGCCTCGCTCGGCGTCGTCTTCTCGATCGTTGTCTGGTCGATCGCCCGACATGACCGGCTTCAGGCCAGCCGGCACGCTTTTTCCGAGATCGCGACGGCCACCGCGGCCGCCATGGCGCTGGACATCGACCGCCATATCGGTGTGGCCGACGATCTTGCGGCCCTGTTTGCCTCGTCCAACGACGTCTCGGCCGACGAGTTCGAACGCTATGTCGTCTCGGCCCGCAGGCGGGCGCCGGCGATCAGCGCTCTGGCCTGGTATCGCGGCCAGATCGTCTCGCCCCTGCGGGAGGTGCCGCCGGCCCCGGGGGAGATGCTGCCTCATGACGTGGATCTGATGGCGGCGCGGCTGGAGCGGCAGGTCCTGGTCCAGGCGCGGGATGTGGCCGGGCCCGAGGACGAAACCGGGCAGCTGTCGAGCGGCCCGCCCGTGGAGCCGTCGGTCATGACGCGGCTGGTGGAACGGGCCCTGTTTTCGGGGGCGACGGCGGTGGAACCCTTCGGTCATCCGGATGCGAGCGGCCCGGTCACCGGGCTGCTGTTCGCGATTCCGGTCCGCACCGGCGGCAGGGTCGGCGGGCTGGACGTGGTGATCGGCCTGATCGACGCCATGCGGCTGGTCGACGATGTCGGCCGGCGCACCGACGATCTGATCCGGGCCGGCAAGCTCAGCCTGCGGCCGATCGAGCGCCTGCCCTCGGCTGCCGCCGTGTCACCGAGAATTTATGACCGCATGCCGGAAGGATCCGATCCCTCGGCCTGGACCCGGGTTCGGGGTGTAGAGGTGGGCGACCGGCTGTTCCGGATCAAGATCGCGGCCGGCAGCGACATGCCCGGGCGCTGGACGATCGAAGTGCCGGCGCTGGCCGTGTTGCTGGCCGGCTTTGCCGTGACCGGCATGGCCGCCGGGCTGCTGCGGCGCACCCAGCGGCGCGCTGCGATGCTGGAAGACGCGCGGGCGGGCAATCTGGCCACCCTGCGTCAGCTGGAGGCCGAAATCATGGCCCATGACGACACCGAGCGGCGGCTGGTGGAGACGGTGGAGCGCCTGGCGATCAGCGAGCGCCGCTTCCGCAGCACTTTCGATCATGCGGCCGTGGGCATCGCCCATCTGAGCCCGGCCGGCACGATCGAGCGCAGCAACAGCCGCTTCGCCACCATTTTCGGCCTGTCGACCCAGACCCTGCGCGGACGGCGGGTGGATGATTTCGTCCATCCCGACGACCGCCCGGACTGGACGGTCGGGGTGACCGCCCTGCTTTCGGGGCAGACGGATGTGCTGTCGACCGACTGCCGGGTGATCCGCGCCGGCGAAGCGATCTGGCTGCGGGTGACGGCAAGCCTGGTGCGCGACACGCTCGCGGGCGGCGACGACCGCCTCAACCACGTCATCATCGTGGTCGACGACGTGACCGAGCAGACCGTGATGATGCGCCGGCTGAGCCTGAGCGAGCGCAGCCTCGCCTCGGCCCAGCGCGTTGCCGGCCTCGGCATCGTCGAATGGGATCCGGCGACGGATACGGTGTGGTGGTCGGCCGAAACCTACCGGCTGTTCGATCGTCCGCCCGCGTCCGGCCCGCTGCCCTTCGAACGGCTGGCGGAATATGTCGTGGCCGAAGACATGGCGCTGCTCGACCGGGCGCTGGCCCATACGGTGGAAAGCGGCGCACCGCTGCGCATGGACCTGCGCATCCGCCGTCCGGGGGAGGAGCCGCGCTGGCTGCGGGTGGAAGGCGCCATGGAGGTGGATGGCGGCCGGCGGGTGCTGCTGGCCGCCCTGCTGGACGCAACCGCCGACCGGGTCGCCGCCCAGACCCTGCGCCGCGCCAAGGAACAGGCCGAGGCCGCGAACGAGGCCAAGTCGATCTTCCTGGCCAATATGAGCCACGAACTGCGCACGCCGCTGAATGCGATCATCGGCTTTACCGAAGCCATGCTCGGCGGGCTGGGCGGCGCGCCGTCGGACCGGCATCGCGGCTATCTGGCCGATGTGCTGTCGGCCGGCCGGCATCTTCTGGGGGTGATCGAGAGCATTCTGGATCTGTCGAAGATCGAGGCGGGCAAGGCCCGGCTGGATGAAAGCCATGCCGATCTGGGCGCCATCGGCCGCGAGGCGGTACGGCTGATCACGCCGCAGGCGGAGACGCGCGGGGTGGAGGTTTCTCTCGACCTGCCCGATCCGGCGCCGGTGGTGCTGGCCGACCGGCTGAAGCTCCGCCAGCTGGTGCTGAACCTGCTGTCGAATGCGGTGAAGTTCAGCGACACCGGCGGCGCCGTCTCGCTCTCGGTCGTGCGGCGCAAGGAAGGCGGTGTGATGCTGGAGGTCGTGGATGACGGCATCGGGATGGACCCCGAGCAGATCGCCGTCGCCCTGCAACCTTTCGAGCAGCTGGCGGCGGGGCGCGGCCGGGGCGGCGGCACGGGGCTCGGCCTGCCGCTTGCCCGTGCGATCGCCGAACTGCATGGCGGCCGGCTGGAGATTTTGAGCCGCCCGGGCCTCGGCACCACGGTGCGGGTGACCCTGCCGGCAGAGCGCACGCTGGGCCTGGACGGCGCACCCGAGCCGCCGGTCGCGGCCAGAAAGCCGACGAGCCCCGGAGATCTTCCCCCGGGGCCCGCCGGCCGTCTGCATTGATCTGCCGCCCGGGTCAGAAGGGCAGCAGGATGTCCATGACCTGGGTGCCGTAGCGCGGCTGCTGCACGTCCGAGATCTGGCCGCGGCCGCCATAGGCGATGCGGGCCTCGGCTATCTTGTCGTGCGGGATGCTGTTGTCGCCGGCAATGTCTTCCGGCCGGACCACGCCCGCCACCAGGATCTCGCGGACCTCGTAATTCACCCGCATCTCCTGGCGGCCGTTGATGACCAGATTGCCGTTGGGCAGGATCTGGGTCACCACCGCGGCGATCGAGATGGCGACCGCCTCGGTTCGCTGCACGCCGCCCTGGCCGACATTGCTGGTCGACGAACCCAGATCGACCAGGCTGCCCGGATCGATCGGCTCGGCCAGCACCTTGCCCAGCTGGTTTTCGACACCGAAGAAGCCGTCGAGGCCGATCTTCTCGCTGTTGGTGCGCGACCGGTTGGTGCGGTTGTTGATCTGGGCGCGATCGTTGATCGTGACCTTCACGGTCAGGATGTCGCCGACCTGCTTGGCGCGCTGATCGTCGAAGAAGGCGCGGGCGCCGGCCTTCCACAGCGAGTTGGGCGCGCGGCTGTCGGTGCGCACCGGCGGCATCGGCATCGAGACCGGCTTGTAGCCTTCCGTCTGGGTCGGGTTGTTGATCGGCGACAGGTCGGGCGCCTTGCCGATGTTTGCAATGCGCTCACCGGCATTGCAGGCGCCGAGGGCGAGGGCCAGGCCGAGGACGGCGACATGGGCGCCACCGAAGCGGCGACCGGTCCGGGCAGGGGCAGAGGTGCGGGGGGTGCGGGCCGTCGTCATGATGCGGTCCTCGGATCTCGGGAAGCCTTGGGAAAGGAAAAAGCTCGGGCAGATGCGGCAGTGGTCAGTTGCGTGCCAGGCTGGGGCCGGCGTCACCAACTTCCAGCGTGCCGTCGGGGGCGACCCGGCCGTAGACGGTGTTGCGGCTGCGCGGGTTCAGCACCCGGACGGTCTCGCCTTCGCCGCCATCGTCCAGCGCCTGGCCCTGAGCGGTGAGCACCAGACCGCCGCGGCGGAAGATCATGGTGACCATCTCGCCCTTGCGGATCAGCTGCGGGGTGCCGACGTCGCGGGCCATCAGCGGCCGGCCGGGATAGCCCGGGCGGCGCAGGGCCTGGCCGATCAGCTGGTTGGGGTCGGTGACCTGCTGGTTGGTCAGCCGGCGGCGTTCCACCTCGATCAGGTCGATATCGCCCGGGCCGATGATGGCGCCGCGCGCCAGCCGTTCCCGCAGCACCGGAACCGAGACCACCGCGGTCGCGCGCCCGGCCGCCACCACCACCAGCGGTGCCAGCCCCTCGCCCTGATCGACCTCGATCCGGGCCGAGAAGCGCTCGCTGCGCGGGTCGTAGATGAAATCCGCCAGGCGCGGCATCACCTCCAGCCCTTCGGCCACGATGACCTCGGGGGCGCGGCCGGTATAGTCCAGCCGGTATTCGTCGGCCATGCCGGCACCGGGCGCCCGGTCGAGCGCATCGGTGATCAGCGCGTCGATCTGCTCCCGCGGGATGCGCTGGCCCCGGCGGGTGATGGTCACTTCTTCCGTGCCGGTCGACGGCTGCCAAGCAATTTCTGCCCGGCGGGCCATGCCGTCCAGCTGGCGGGCATTGATGGTCATGCTCTCGCCGGGGGCGGGGGCCGGAAAGGCGATCAGGCTGCCGGTCTCGGGCGCCAGACCGTCGAACAGATCGGACAGGCGGACCTGGGCGCTGCCGACATCCGATGCGGCACGCAGAACGACCCCGGCCATGGCCGGGACCACGGCAACGCCGGCAAGCAGCAGGCCAAGGCCGGCGGCGCGGAGATGACGGGTGAGGCGGGCGGTGGGGCGGGTCATGGCGGCCGGGCTCCGATAACGGAAGAGGACGGGAGGCAATCAGCGCAGCTTGGTGACGGTGGAGTACATCTCGTCCGAGGCGGTGATGACCTTGGAATTCATCTCGTAGGCCCGCTGGGCGGTGATCAGGTTGGTGATTTCCTTCACCGGGTCGACGTTCGAGCGCTCGATATAGCCCTGCAGCAGGGTGCCGTAGCCGGCGGTGCCGGGCACGGCATTGGCGGGCTCGCCCGAAGACGGGGTCTGGGCGAAGAGGTTGTTGCCCAGCGCTTCCAGGCCGCCTTCGTTCGGGAAGATGGTCAGTTCCAGCTGGCCGACATTCTGCGGATCCACCTGGCCGGCCAGCTTCACCTGAACCTCGCCCGTCGGGTTGATCGAGATTTCGGTGGCCTCGGCCGGGATCACGATCTGCGGCTGAACGGTGAAACCGTCGGCGGTGACGATCGCGCCCTGGGGCGACAGCTGGAAAGAACCGGCGCGGGTATAGGCATCGTCGCCATTGGGCAGCGCCACCCGGAAATAGCCGTCACCCTGGATCGCGAGATCGAGCGGGTTGTCGGTGACCTCCAGCGGGCCCTGCAGGGTGATGCGGTAGACCGAGGCGGTTCGCACGCCCAGGCCGATCTGCACGCCCGACGGCACGATCGTGCCCACATCCGACGAGGCCGAGCCCACGCGGCGCTGGTTCTGGTAGAGCAGATCCTGGAATTCCGGGCGCCGCACCTTGTAGCCGGCGGTGTTCATGTTCGCGATGTTGTTCGCGATCACGTCGACATTGGTCTGCTGGGCGACCATGCCGGTGGCTGCGATGCTGAGCGATCTCATATGCCTGGCCTCTCTCTTCCGATCCTGTACGTCCTGGGGTCAGCCGGCTCAGGCCTGACGGAGAATGCGCTCGACGGCGCGGCGCTGGTTGTCGTGTTCGGTGTCGATGACGTTCTGGGCGGCCTCGAAGGCGCGCAGCAGTGACATCATCCGGGTCATCTCCACCACCGGCTGGACGTTGGAGCCTTCGATCATGCCCTGCACGACTTTGGGCTGGTCGACCTCCTGCGGCTGCGAATCGGTGGCGTAGAGGCCCGACTGGGTCTTGCGCAGCAGATATTCGCTTTCGAAATTCACCACCCGGATCTGCGCCACCGGGCCCGCATCGGTTGCGACCGTGCCGTCGGTGCCGACCCGGATCGGGCCGTCGTTCAGCGGCACCGTGATGGTGCCGCCACCCGCCGCCGTGACCGGGTCGCCGGTCACGCTCACCAGCCGGCCGTCGACATCGGTCGAGAACTTGCCGTTGCGGGTGTAGCGGGGGCCGAAGGGGGTTTCGACCTGGAAGTAGCCGTCGCCCTCGATCATCACGTCCAGCGGCGCGCCGGTCTGGATCGGCCGGCCCTGGGCCAGGTTGCGGACGACCGCGACGTCGCGGGCGAAATGGGTCTTGGGCGCATCCGACGGATCGTGGAGGAAGTCGGTGAACATCATCCGCTCGCCGCGATAGGCCGTGGTCTCCGCGTTGGCGATGTTGTTCGCCACCAGCTCCAGCTCGCGGGCCATCGTCATCTGACGCGACAGGGCGACATAACTGGTGTTCTGCATCGGATCGGCCTCGAAACGCTCTGCTGCCGGCATCCCGGCGGGGTCGCTGAACCTCTATGCAGATGGCGTGCCAAACTCGTAAGATATTGAAAGATATGAAAGTTGATGGATGGGTCTGCGGCAGAAAGCCGACTCTGCCCCTGCCGGGCGGCAGGATCTGCGGGTCGACCGCCGGTCGGTCCGGAAAAAATTGCCGGTCCGTGGTGCAGCGCAAGAGCTTGTTAACCGTGTTCCGATTAGGGTACGGCTGAACGGTGGAGAGGACGGCCGCGCCTGCGGATCGGACGGCACCGGGGCTTGCAGCTCCGTCAGAGGCGGACGATCTCGTATATCAGAGGCACGTGCCCGGATCTCCGACGGGACGGACAGAAGCGGGAAGCTTGGAAGATGGCGGACGAGGCAGTCGGTATGGACGGCGAGGGCGAGGGGAAGAAGAAGGGCGGCAAAAAGCTGATCCTCTTCATCCTGCTCCCCCTTCTGCTGATCGGCGGTGGCGGAGCCGCTGCCTTCCTGACCGGCATGATAGGTGGCGGCGGCGAGGAAGCGGCCCATGCGGAAGGCGATGCGGCCGGGCACGGCGCTGCGGCCGCCGCAGGCGGCGGCCATGGCGCGGCCCCGGCCGGCCAGCAGGCCCGCGATCCGCTGACCGCGGTGTATTACGATCTCCCTGAAATGCTGGTGAACCTGAACACCGGCGGCAAACGTGTGAGTTTCCTCAAGCTGAAGGTTTCCCTCGAACTCCAGAAGCAGGAAGATACGCCCCTGGTCGAAAAAGTGCTGCCGCGCATCATCGACAGCTTTCAGGTCTATCTGCGCGAGATGCGCGTCGAGGATCTGAGCGGGTCTGCCGGCATCTACCGCCTCCGCGAGGAGCTGCTCGACCGGGTGAACGTGGCGGCCCGGCCCGTCGTGGTGAACGACGTGCTGTTCCGCGAGATGCTCGTCCAGTAGGCGGCGGGCGGCGGGGCCCCGGCCACGCCGCCTCTGCCGGAAGGAGACCAGGTCCATGGCCGATCCCAACGACGAAGACGGCAGCCCCGACGAAGACGCCATCGCCGCCGAATGGGAAGCGATGATGGCGGCCGAGGGCTCCGGCGAGGGCGGCGGCGACCAGGGCGATGTCGATGCGCTCTTCGCCGAAGAGGGCACGCGTGCGCTCAGCCAGGACGAAATCGACAGTCTGCTGGGCTTCGACCAGGGCGACGAGGGCGACGAGGAACGTTCGGGCATCCGGGCGATCATCAACAGCTCGCTGGTCTCTTACGAACGTCTGCCGATGCTGGAGGTCGTGTTCGACCGCCTGCAACGGCAGATGACCACTTCGATGCGTAACTTCACCTCGGACAACGTCGAAGTCTCGCTCGACAGCACCTCGTCGATCCGCTTCGGCGACTATCTGAACTCGATCCCGCTGCCGGCGATGATCGCGGTGTTCAAGGCCGAGGAATGGGACAATTACGGCCTGGTCACCGTCGACAGCTCGCTGATCTATTCGATCGTCGACGTGCTGTTGGGTGGCCGGCGCGGCACCACGATCATGCGGATCGAGGGCCGGCCCTATACGACCATCGAGCGCAACCTGGTCGAACAGATGATCCGGGTGGTGCTGAACGACCTGTCCGCGGCCTTCGATCCGTTGAGCCCGGTGAACATGAAGTTCGAGCGGCTGGAGACCAACCCCCGCTTCGCGACCATCGCCCGCGGCGCCAATGCCGCGATCGTGGCGCGGTTCCGGGTGGATATGGAGGATCGCGGCGGCCGACTGGAGATCCTGATACCCTATGCGACCCTGGAGCCGGTGCGCGAACTGCTGCTTCAGATGTTCATGGGTGAGAAGTTCGGTCGCGATACGATCTGGGAGACTCATCTCGCTCAGGAGCTGTGGTATACGAACGTGACCGTCGAGGCTCTGCTCGACGAACAGACCCTGACCCTGGGCGAGGTGATGAGGTTCAAGGTGGGGACCACCCTGAAGCTGAATGCACGGCCGAATTCCGATGTGCTGGTGCGCTGCGGCAGTGTGCCGCTGGCGCGCGGCCGTCTGGGGCGGGTTATGGATAACATCGCGGTCCAGCTCAAGGACAGCGTGCGCAAGTCGAAGATGACACGATGAGCTTCAGCCTGGGCATGATTCTCGACGTGACGCTGGTGGTGCTGCTGGGCGCCACCATCGGCTATTGCGTCGCCCTGCACCGGCGCCTGGGGGAGCTGCGTGCCGCCCAGAGCGAGCTGCCCAAGCTGATCGACAATTTCATCGAAGCCACCCGCCGGGCCGAGGCCGGCATCGCCGGGCTGAAGGCGGCGAGCGCCGCCACCGCCGACGAGATCGGGCCCAAGCTCGGCGAGGCGCAGGTCCTGCGTGAGGATCTGGCCTTCATGATCGACCATGGCGGCAAGCTGGCCGACCGGCTGGAAGCCGCTGTCCGGGTGGCGCGGGTGGAGGCGCAGAGCCGTGCCGCCGCCCCCCTGGCCTCCGCACGGCCCGAGTCTGTCGAGCGGGGCGGGCCTGCCGATCGGGGTGGGCCCGCCCGGCGCAACGGCGCCGCCGAGCCCCAGGCCCATGATTTCGACGACGAGGACGACGACCGGCCGTTGCGCGCGGAGCGGCCGGCGGCGACACCCGAACCCGCACAGCCGCGCGCCCAGCGCAGCCGCGCCGAAACCACGGCCGCGATCCTGCGCATGCTGAAGGGGGGTGACTGATGGCCTCTCTGATCCGCAGGCGGCGGACGACGGCGCCTGCACCACAAGCCGCTGCCGCGAACCCGAGGCCGAGTGTTGCCGCCGTGCAGCGCCGCTCGGGCCCGCTGGGCCTGCGCCTGCTGCCGGCGACGATCTTCGTGGCGGCATTGATGCTGTCGGTGCGCGTGGTCGACATCTTCGACGGCCGGGATCCGGCGGTGGAGATCGGTGTCGGCGGCGCGCCCGCCGAGGCGCAGGCCGTGCCGCCGACCCCGCCCGAAGGCAAGCCCGGCACCGAGGGGGGCGCTGCACCGGCTGCGGCCGCGCCGGCCCAGCCTGCCGCGCCGGCCCAGCCTGCCGCGACCGAGCCTGCACCGGCACCCGACCGTCCGATCGCGACCGACGCCTTCCGCACCCCCGACGTCCCGTCGGGGAGCGAGGGGGCCGAGCCGATCGACGTGAGCAAGCTGACCCGCGGCGAGGTGGCCGTGCTGCAGCGCCTGTCCGAACGTCGCCGCGAGCTTGACGAACGTCAGTCCCGGGTCGACGAGCGCGAGCGGCTGCTGGCGGCGATGGAGACCCGCATCGACGACAAGATCGCCCAGCTCCGTTCCATCCAGACCGAGATCGAGTCCCTGCTCGGCAAGGTCAGCGAGGCACAGGAGAGCGAATATCAGCGCCTGGTCCGCATCTACGAGGCGATGGAGCCCGAAGATGCCGCCCGGATCTTCCAGGGGCTGGACCTGCCGGTACTGATGCAGGTGATGGAACGTATGAAAGAGCGCCGCACCGCGCCGATCCTGGCCCAGATGGACCCGGTCCGCGCGCGTGAGGTGACCACGGAACTCGCCGAGCGGCGCAAGCTGCCGCCCGGCGCGGAAGGTGCAGTGGAGGGCGGGACGCTCGCAACCCCGGCTGCTCCCGGAAACGGCAACTGAAGAACGAACGGAGTTGGACCCTTATGAGTGTCGACCTCAACATGCCGATCCTGATCGTCGACGATTACAAGACGATGCTGCGGATCATCCGTAACCTGCTGAAGCAGCTCGACTTCGTGAACGTCGACGAGGCGACCGACGGCGGCATGGCCCTGCGCAAGCTGCGCGAGAAGAAGTATGGGCTGGTCATCTCCGACTGGAACATGGAGCCGATGACCGGTCTCCAGCTGCTCAAGGAAGTGCGCAAGGACGTGAAGCTGAAGGACACCCCCTTCATCATGATCACGGCCGAAAGCAAGACCGAGAACGTGCTGGCGGCCAAGGAAGCCGGCGTGAACAACTACATCGTGAAGCCGTTCAACGCCGAGACGCTCAAGTCGAAGCTTGTTGCGGTCCTCGGGCCGTTCTGATTTCAGGCGGGTTCCGGTCCTTTCGCAGGCTCATCGGGAGCACCGTGCTATGAACGTCAAAGGCAATCTGCGTGCCGACCTGCAGCAGCGTATCGATACGCTGCGTGCCGAACGCGGCGAGAACGTGCAGCTCTCGGAAGTGACCGAAGTGGTCGAGGCGCTGCTCGGCACGATGGATGGCGATATCACCGCCCAGGAGCTGCAGCTCTATGGCGAACTGAACGAACTCGCGACCTACATCCAGCGCGCCAAGCTCGAAATCGCCGAGCTGAGCCCGCATGAGATCCGGACCGATCACATCCCGTCGGCCACCGACGAGCTGGATGCCATCGTGGGCGCGACCGAGGTTGCGACCAGCAACATCCTGGATGCGGTCGAGACCATCGAGACCGCGCTCGACGGTATGGAAGGCGAGGCGGCCGACCGGATGCGCGATCAGGTGACCCGCATCTACGAGGCCTGCAACTTCCAGGACGTGACCGGTCAGCGCATCGGCAAGGTCGTCAAGACGCTGAAGTATATCGAGATCAAGATCGACGCCATGATCTCGGTCTTCGGCGATATGGGCGAGGCCGAGAAGGCCCCGGCCGACCCGTCGCACAAGACCTGGAAGGATGTGGTCTCGCGCGTCGACGACGATCAGACGCTGGAAGGGCCGGCGTCGAACGACGATGCGATCCGCCAGGAAGACATCGACGCGCTGTTCGATTGAGACCAGAGGCTCAGATGCTGCGATCGGCGGGAAGCTGAGGGAGACGGGGAATGGAGGATGAGGCGCCACGCCCCAAGCGGCGGCACGCCGACGGCAACGTGGCCCTGTATCTGGGGCTCTACCTCATTCTCCTGTCCTTCTTCATCATGCTGAACGTGATCTCCAAGGTCAGCGAAGAGAAGGTTCAGTCGACGGTCGACAGCCTGCAGTCGACCTTCGCCTCTTCGACCGCCACCGATGGCCGGCTCGACCGGATCGCGATCCTCTATGGCCCGGGCAATATCTCGGAAGCCTTCCGCACCGCCCTGTTCGAACTGCTGCAGGCAGCGATCCCGCGTGCCCGGGTGCAGGCTTTCGACAATGGCAACGTGCTGCAGGTGCGCGTGCCGATGGACGAGGTCTTCACCGAGGGGGAGCCCCGGGTGCGGCCGCGGGTTTCGGACCTGCTCGACCGGGTGAGCGATCTGCTCTCCACCCGCGGGCCCGAGGTGCGCGAGGTGACCTTTGGCCTGCCCCGCGGCCCGGGTGGTGATGTCGACCGGCAATCCCTGCTCCGCGCCGGGGTGCTGGCCCGCACCGCCGTCGCCTTCGGCATGCCCGAACGGATCCTGGCGACCGGTGTCGGCGACCACAGGGACCCCGAACTGGTGATCGAGTTCCGCGCCGGGTCCCCGCCGCAGATCGACCCTCAGGGCGGGGGGGCCGCACAATGAGCGGCCTGGACGATCCGATGGGCGCCGATGGAGCCGGCGGCGAGGACGGACCGGTCCATGGCGAGCCGGCCAAGGCCGACTGGATGTACACTTTCGCGGATCTGGTCTCGCTGCTGCTGACCTTTTTCGTGATGCTGTTCGCCATGTCCTCCCTTCAGGACGACCGTTTCCAGGAGATCGCAAGCTCGCTCGGCGCGCGGCTGAACCTGACCCAGGCGGTGCCGGCCCCGCGGCCCTCGGCCTCGGTCGACATGCCGAGCGTGCTGATCCCGCGGGCGGTGGATCTGGATTATCTGCGCCGGATCATGACCGCCAAGCTGGCCCAGCTGCCCATGGCGGAACGCATCCCGGATCTGGAACTGCGGCGCGAGAACGGCCGGGTGGTGCTGTCCCTGCCGGCCGACAGCCTGTTTCAGCCAGGCAGTGCCGAACTGGTGCCGGGCGCGCGCCGGGTGCTGTTCCTGCTGGGTGAAAGCCTGTCGGTTTTCGCCAACCGGGTGAGTGTCGAGGGCCACACCGATCCGATCCAGATCCAGAACGACCGCTATCCGTCCAACTGGGAACTGTCGATCGATCGTGCCGCTTCGGTCGCACGGGCCTTGCGCCAGAGCGGGTACACGAAGACGATAGCGGTCTATGGTCACGGGTCTTCGCGGTTCGACGATGTCGATATCCGCCTGCCCAGGGACGAACGCTATGCGAAGAGCCGGCGGGTCGACGTGCTGATCGACGAACCGGAAGCGGAGGGCTTCGGATCGTGAGGGATCTGAAGGGAGGGTACGGGCCCGTAACGCGGCTGACGGTCGCGCTGGCGGTGGCGGCAGGGTTGTGCCTGCCGTCGATGTCCCCCCGTGCCTTCGCCCAGCAGGCGCCTGCCGCCGCGGCCCGGCCGGACGGGGCTGCCGCGCAGACCCTGCCGTCCATCCGCGTGCGTACCGGCCTGCACCCCACTTTCGGCCGCATCGTCTTCGACTGGACCGGCCGTGTCGGCTATGAGGTGAAGGTAGAGGGCAATGCCCTCACCATCGTCTTTCAGGAACCGGTGACGATCGATGTGACCGACGTGCCGGTGCGCCTTGGCCGCTATGTCGCAGCGGCGGCGGTGGAGACCGGCAACGGCCGCACCGCGGCCGGTTTCACCGTCAAGGCCGATGCCCGCATCCGCCATTTCTATGTCGGCAATCGTGTGGTGATCGACATCTATGAACCCGCCGACGCCGCGGCACGCGCCGCCGGGCGGGAGCCGATCGCCGACATCGCGACGCTGGTGGGCGAGAGCCCGACCCCTGCGACGCCCACGCCGACGCCTGCCGTGCCCGACGGGCCGGTGCCGCCGGTTCAGATCCAGACCGCGCCGGGTGCGGCGCCGGGCGGTGCCGACATCTCGGGAACCACGCCGGCGGCCCCCGCTGCCCCCACCCCCGCGACGCCTGCCCCTGCCGGTGGCCTGCCTGGCCTGCTGCCCGGTTTTCAGGCCGGCACCGGCAGCACCGAGGCCTCGGGTGTCACGATCATCACCACGCCCGCCGATCGCGGCGTGGTGATCGATTTCGACTGGGGCGGCAATGCCCCGGCCGCGGTGGTGTTCGAAGCCTATGATGCCATCTGGATCGCCTTCGACCGGCCGGCCAATGTCGTCACCGAAAGCCTGACCGGGCCGTCGGCGGGGCAGATCGAACGGGTGCTGGTGGTCGACAATCCCGACCGGGCGCTGGTGCTCCGGCTCGACACCCGGCCGGGGCTGAGGCCGCATGTCCGCCGCGACGAGGGGATCTGGCGGGTGCGGCTGCTGGAAGACGCCCCCTTGCCCGACCAGCCGCTGACGGTGGCCGGCGGCACGACCGGCGGGCTGGTGGTTGATGGCAGCGATGGTGCAGCACCGCTCAACGTCACCGACCCGGTCTCGGGCATCCACATGATTCTGGTACCGATACGCGCGTCGTCACGCGGGGTGGTACCGGCGCGGAAATTCGTGCCCTTCGAGCTGCTTGAAACCGCGCAGGGCGTCGCGATCCGGCCGCGGCCGGATACCCTGCCGGTCGCCAGCCGCCGCGACGGCGTGGAGATCGGCGGTGGCGGCGGCCTGCCGATTTCGGCCGAGGCGCTGGCGCCGGCTGCCCTGCCGCCGGCCCCGGCGGCCCCGGTGCAGGAGACCGATACCGAGGCGGCCCGGCTGATGACCGAAATGGCGATCGGCGGCCGCGATCCGTTCGATTTCGCCCGCTGGGTGCGCACCCCCGATCTGATCACCGAGACCCGCCAGGCCCTGCAGCAGGCGATCGTGTCGGTGGCGCCGCCGCTGCGCACCGGGCCGCGGCTGACGCTGGCGCGTTTCCTGCTGGCCAACGGCTTTGCGGCCGAGGCGGCGGGGGTGATCGAAACCGCGATCGCCCTGGAGCCGGGCATTGCCGACCGGGTGGATGTGGTGGCCCTGAAGGGGGCCGCGGCCTATATGCAGGGGCATTACGACGAGGCCGAGACCGCCTTCAACGATCCGCGCTTCGATCAGGATCCCGGCTATGCGCTGTGGCGCGCGGCGGTGGCGGCCGGGCGGGAACGCCATCAGCAGGTGGGCGAGTATGCCTCGGGCGGCGTGAAGGTGCCGGCCGATTTCCCCGAAGCACTCAGGGTGCGGATGCTGGTCCAGATCGGACAGTCGGCGCTGACCAGCGGCCGGCTGGAGATCGGCCGCGAGATCCTGGACAACCTGTCGTCGATGAACCTGTCGCCCTCCGATCGGGCGATGACCGATTATCTGTCGGGTCTGGCCGACAAGGCGGCCGGCAATCCGGAGGCTGCCATCCAGCGCTGGCGCGCCATCGCCGACCAGGGCATCGACCGCAAGGTCTCGGTTCTGGCCCGCCTGGCGCAGATCCAGACCGAGGTCGATACCGGCGCAATCACCCCGGCCGACGGCGCGGCCGCGATCGACAAGCTGCGCTTCGACTGGCGCGGCGACGAGATCGAGCTGCACATGCTGCAGCTTCTGGGCGAGATGCAGGAGAAGGCCGGCAACTACCATGATGCGCTCGCCGCCTGGAAAGAGGCCGTGACCTACTATCCCGACGCCCCGCAATCGGCGGCGCTGGCCAAGCGCATGAGCGACACTTTCTCATGGCTGTTCGTCGATGGTGGCGCCTCGAAACTGGCACCGCTGGATGCGCTGGCCCTGTTCTACGACTATCGCGAGCTGACCCCGGTGGGCGAACGCGGCGACGAGATGATCCGGATCATGGCCGACAAGCTGGCCGCGGTCGATCTGCTCGACGAAGCCTCGGAACTGCTCCGCCATCAGGTCGCCTTCCGGCTGAACGGTGCCGACAAGTCGCGGGTGGGCGCCCGGCTGGCGCTGATCCGCCTGCTGGACAACGACCCCGCCGGTGCGCGCCAGGCCCTGCAGGACAGTGTCACCGCCGACATGACCCCGTCGCTGGTCGAACAGCGCCAGCGGCTGGAGGCGCGGGCGCTGGCCGATCTGGGCGAATATCCCGGCGCCTTCGCGGCGATCCAGGGGGATGACGGTGCCGAAGCCCGCCGGCTGCGGGCCGAATTCAACTGGGCCCAGGAGAAATGGGGCGATGCGGCCACCGCCTATCGCCATGTCATCGAGCCGGTGCTGAACAGCCCCGACGCCCGGGTCGACGACGTCACCGCGCGCGAGGCGCTGAAGACCGCGGTTGCGGCCGTGCTGGCCGGCAATGACGAGTTGCGCCGTGAGCTGCGGCAGAAGCTGGGCCAGCGCATGGCCGGCACCACCGTCGCCGGCGCCTTCCGTTTCGTGACCGACCCGATCGCACGGCCGGAAAGTGCCGATTTCCGCGCGGCGCTCTCGCAGGTTGGCAGCTATGAGAGCTTCCTGGCCGCCTATCGCCAGCAGGTCGCGACCCAGCGCCTCAGCACGATCAACTGATCAGGGCACGTCCCCTTGATCCCGGCTGCCGCTTTGCGGTTCCGTCTGCCGCGGCGAGGCTTTAGGATGCGCGCCTCCGGTCCCGGGCCGTCTGCCGCCGGGATCGCATGTCCTGTCCCTGCCGGAGCTTCGTCCGCATCTTGTCCGCGCCCGCCGATCCGTCCCGCAATCCCGCCTGGCCCTTGCCTGAGCTGATGATCACCGAGGGCTGGGCCGATTACGCCCTGCTCGACAGCGGTTATGGCCGCAAGCTGGAACGCGCCGGTCGGATGACCGTCATCCGGCCCGAGCCCCAGGCGATGTGGAGTCCGGCGCTCGACGAGGCGGCGTGGGAACGGGCGGATGCGATGTTCGATGCCGACCGGACATCGGAAGACGACGGCGGCCGCTGGCGCTTCGCTCGCGGCGACATGCCCGAGACCTGGCCGATGACATTCGAAGGCGTCGGCTTCCTCGGCCGGTTCACACCCTTCCGGCATCTGGGCTTTTTTCCCGAACAGGCGACGCAATGGGCCTGGATGCTGCCACGCATCCGCGCGCGGGTCGCAGCCGGCGGCCCGCCGCCACGGCTGCTGAACCTGTTCGGCTATACCGGTGTCGCCTCGTTGCTGGCCGCCTCTGCCGGGGCGGAGGTCGTGCATGTCGACGCCTCGAAAAAGGCGATCCATCAGGCGCGCGAGAATCAGGCCGCAGCCGGCCTCGACGATCTGCCGATCCGCTGGCTGGTAGAGGATGCCCGCCGCTTCCTGGCGCGCGAGGTCCGTCGCGGCAACACCTATGACGGCATCCTGCTCGATCCGCCCAAATACGGCCGCGGCCCCAAGGGCGAGGTCTGGAAGCTGTTCGACGATCTGCCGCCGATCCTGGCCGATGTCGCGGCCGTGACCGCCCCCGATGCCATGTTCGTGATCCTGACCGCCTATGCCACGCGCCTTACCTCGGCGGCGCTGGCCGGGCTGATGACCGAAACCATGGGCCGGCTGCAGGGGCGGGTGTTCTGCGGCGAGATCGCCACGGCCGAACTCTCGGCCGGCCGGGTGCTGCCCACCGCGCTCTTCGCCCGCTGGATGTCCGATACGGCGCTGACGGCCGAGCCCGCCGCCCTTCGCGGAGCCTGAGACATGACCTTGGAAATCGATGCGAGGCCGGTGAGCAGCCTCGCCAATCCGGCGGTGAAGCGGCTGGCCGGGCTGCACCTGAAGAAGAACCGCGAGGCGACCGGCCTGTTCCTGGTCGAAGGGCTGCGGGCGGTGATCGAAGGCGTGGAACTGGGCTTCACGCTGGACGAGGTGGTCTTCGTCGACCGGCTGCGCGATCTGCCGCCCGGGCGGCGGCTGGCGAAGCTGATCGCCGGCACCGGCGCCCGCGCGCTGGAGGTGACGCCCGAGGTTCTGGTCAAGATCGCCCGGCGCGACAACCCGCAGACCGTGATCGGCGCCTTCCGCCGCCGGGAATTCACCCTGGCCGACGTCCGGCCCGAACCCGGTGCGCTGTGGGTGGTGCTGGAAGGGATCAAGGATCCCGGCAATCTGGGCACGGTGCTGCGCACGCTGGATGCGGTGAAGGGGGCCGGGGTCATCCTGGTCGGCGACACCTGCGACCCCTGGTCGGTGGAAGCGGTTCGTGCAACCATGGGCTCGCTGTTCGTCAACCGCATCGTGCGTGCCCCGATGGCGGCCTTCCTGGACTGGCGCCGCGGCTGGACCGGCACGGTGGTGGGAACCGCGCTCACCGCAGCGGTGGATTACCGCCTGGTGGACTACCGGCCGCCGCTGCTGCTGATGATGGGTAATGAACAATCGGGCCTGCCGCCCCAGATGGTGGAGGCCTGCGACCGGACGGTGAAGATCCCGATGCTGGGCCGCGCCGACAGCCTCAACCTGGCGGTGTCCACCGGCATCATGCTTTACGAGGTCGTGCGCTGCCGCCAGCCGCTGGCAGAAAGCTGACCGGGCAAGCGGAAGGACCAGCAGATGACCGAGGCCGCCACCAGCCGCGCCTTTGCGGCCCTGGCCCTGCCCGGGGCGATCGATCTTCTGACCGCTGCCGCCGAAGGCCGGCCGCTCGGGCCCTCGGCGGTGCGGGATGCCCTGCTGGATGCCGGGCTGCTGGTCGGGGCGGAAGACGGCGGCTTCAGGCCGGCGCGTGCGGTGCTGCTTGACCTCGCCGATCTGATCACCGCGCCGCTGACGGCGGGGCAGGACCCCGGTTTCGCCATCCCGCGAATGGGTTAGGCCCCAGACTGGCCCGCGTGCCGCAGCTGCTTGACGGCTTGAGACGACCGGTCATATTGTTCGATCAATCCTTCCGCCCCCGGGGTGACCGCCATGCCGCGAACCAAGGACAGCGCCGATATTCCGAACCGTCTGCTGAAGGCGGGGCGCGATCTGTTCTGGCGCGACGGCTATAACGCCACCGGCATCCTGCAGATCACCGAGACCGCGGGTGTGCCCAAGGGCTCGTTCTACAATCACTTCCCCAGCAAGGAAGCCTTTGCGGTCGCGGTGATCGGCCAGTATGGCGACCATCTGCAGCGGTCGTGGGATGCGATGGTCGCCGCCGCCCCGCCGGGGGCGCAGGCCACCATCGCCCATGTCTTCAACGAGATGATCGCCTGGCACGAGCGCGCGCCCGACCGACCCGGCTGCCTGATGGGCAATCTGGCGGCCGAGATCACGCTGTCGAGCGCGTTGTGTCGCGAGGCGCTGCAGGCGGCGCATCTGGCCTGGCGCGGCCGTCTGGCCGGGCTGATCCGCGAGGGGCAGGACAAGGGGGAGCTGCGCCGCGATCTGCCGGCCGGGCTGCTGTCGGGGCTGATCTGGGATGCCTGGGAAGGCGCGCTGCTGCGCATGAAGCTGGAACGCTCGGCGGAGCCGGTGCGGCAGAGCATGACATTGCTGCTGGGGCAGCTGCTCTGGCCCCATCATCAGGCCGACCCGCATCGGGCCGCCTGACGCATCACAACGACAAGACGGCCATAACGACAAGACGGGAGGAACAGGATGACGCAGCGCCTGTCAGGCAGGGCCGCGCTGGTGACCGGCGGCGGTGGCGGGATCGGTCGTGCCACCGCACTCGCTTTTGCCCGCGAGGGGGCGCGGGTCTGTGTCGCCGATATCGACGCCGATGCCGCCGCGGCGACGGCGGATGCGATCACGGCCGGCGGCGGCGAGGCCTTCGGGCTGGCGGCCGATGTCCGCCATGGCGATCAGGTGAGCCGGATGGTGGCGCAGGCGGTGGCACGCTTCGGCCGGCTGGACATCGCTTTCAACAATGCCGGCATCGAGATCGAAACCGGCCCGCTGGTGCGTGGCGACGACGAGATCTATCAACGCCTGATGGATGTGAACGTCAAGGGCGTGTGGCTGTGCATGAAGCACGAGCTGGCGCATATGCAGGATCGTCCGGGCGGCGGGGCGATCATCAACACCGCCTCGGTGGCCGGGCTGGTCGGCGCGCCGGGGCGTGCGCTTTATGCCGCCAGCAAGCATGCGGTTCTGGGCATGACCAAGAGTGCGGCGGTGGAGAACGGCCGCAAGGGCATCCGCATCAATGCGGTCTGCCCCGGGGTCATCCGCACCGACATGATGGCCCGGGCGGTGGAGCGCCGGCCCGATCACGAGCCGCTGATGGCGGCCATGCACCCGATCGGCCGGGTGGGGGAGGCAGAGGAGATCGCCAATGCGGTGGTCTTCCTCGCCTCGGACGACGCGGCCTTCGTTCTGGGCCATGCCCTGACGGTCGATGGTGGCATGACCGTGATCTGATAAGGATCAGCTGCGGCCGAGCCGCACCCCCGCGGCCGACAGCGCGATGCCGGCCAGCATCAGAGGGGTGATCGGCTCACCCAGCAGCAGCCAGGCCATGATGGCGGTGGCAGAGGGCACCAGGAAGAACAGCCCGGCCGCGCGGGCAGCCGCACCACGCCGCATCAGCGCGCCCAGGATTGCGATCGCGGCGATCGAATTCACCAGGGCCAGCCAGACCACCGCACCGGTCACCTCGGTGGTCCAGACCATGTGGCCGGTTTCCAGCAGCAGGGCGGCGGGCACCAGGACCAGCCCGCCGGCCGCCGTCTGCACCATGCCGGCCAGCCTGAGGTCAAGCCCCGCGCAGAACCGCTTCTGCCAGAGCGAGCCGAAGGAAAGACCGGCAAGCCCCGCCGCCACCAGCAGATAGGCGTGGAGCGGTGCCTGGCCCGGATCCCCCAGGCGCTGCCCCACCACCAGACCGACACCGGCCACCCCGAGCGCCAGCCCCGCCAGATGCCGCCGCCCCGGCCATTCGCCCAGAAACGGCCCGGCGGCCACCGTCACCACCACCGGCATCAGCCCCATGATCAGCGCCGCCGTGCCCGCCGGCACGCCGGCGGCCATGCCGCCATACAGCCCGCCGAACTGCAGGCCGTGCATCAGCAGCCCGGTGACGGCGGCATGGACCAGCAGCATCGGCCGTGCCGGCCGCCGGATGCGCAGGGCGGCGACGATGCCTGCCATCACCAGGGTGGCGAGGGCGAAGCGGATCACGCTCATCGTCAGCGGTTCCAGCCCGTGGAGTGCGATCGCGCCGCCGATATAGCCGGTGCTCCACAGCAGAACGAAACCCGCCGGCATCGTCCGGTCGATCAGGGTGGGGGCGACCGGGGTTGGGGTGATCGGGGTGGGGGCGACCGGGACGGGGGTGGGGGCCTGGGTATGCGATGCGGTGCGGATCATGGCGCATCCTCGGGAGGGCGGGGCAGGGCCGGTCGTGCGGCACCGCCCGATGGAGAACACGCGCAGTGTGGTTCCCAAGGTAAGCGCTTGTAAAATCGAATGGCGTGATCCACCCTATCACGCTCTGTTATAGGTATTCCAAGCGACAGGCCGCCGGATGATCCGCCCCGATCTCGACATCACCCTGCTGCGCTGTTTTCTGACGGTGCTCGACGCCGGCGGTTTCGCCCGCGCGGCCAGCCTGCTCGGCCGGACCCAGCCGGCGGTCAGCCAGCAGATCCGGCGGCTGGAAGATCTGCTGGGCCACCGGCTGATCCAGCGCGCCTCCCCCGGGCGCAGCCAGCCGCCGCAGCCGACGGCCGCGGGGGAACGGTTGGCCGAACAGGCCCGGCGGCTGATTGCGCTGCATGACGGGCTGGTGGCGGACATGCTGGGGCTGGAGGAACTGCCGGCCACGCTCAGGCTGGGCGTGCACCAGCATGCCAGCGACGAGATCCTGGGACGGCTGGTTGCAGAAGTGGCGCGGCTACGCCCCGGCACCGGTCTGGACCTGCGCATCACCCACAATGCCCAGCTGACGGCAGAGATTGCCGCAGGTGAGCTTGATCTGGCGCTGCCACTGGCGGTCGTGATGGATGGTGCAGGGCAGGATGGAGGGGCCGGGCACGAGGGGGCGCTGCCGGTTTCGATCGACTGGCGCGGGACAAGCGAGGCAGCAGGCACCACGGCGCTGCCCCTGATCGCCTTCCGGCCACCCTGCATCTTCCGGCAGGCGGCGATCATGGCGCTCGGGCGTGCCGGGCGGCGCTGGCGCCTGGTTCACGAAGCGACCGATGCCCGTTCCCTGGCGGCGGCACTGTCGGCCGGTCTGGGCGTTGCCGCCGTTCCCGATGTCGGGCGCTATGACGACATTCCCCATGCCCCGGCCGGGCTTGGCCTGCCGCCCCTGCCGGGGGCGATGCTGCGGCCGGTGGCAGCACCAGGGCTTGGTGCCGATCTTGTCGCGGCCCTTGCCGGGCTGGCGGCCGGGCGCTGAGCCGCGGGATCAGCGCAACCGCACGCCCCGCCATTCCCCGGCATCGATGGCTGCCGCGTCACCGGCGGTCGACAGCAGCTGGGGCAGCCTGCCCGCGAAGGCATCGACAGCCTGGATGGTGTCTCCGTCGCGGATGCACCCCGTCTGGCGATGGCTCGCTGCGTTGTCGTGTTCCTGCCAGACGCACAGGCGATTGAAGGCGAACAGCCAGGCGGCCCGTCTCATGACCTCGGCAGGCATGCTGAACTGGTGTTCGCACTGGCGATTGAGGTTCTGGGCAAGCCGGGTTATCGCCCGATGGCATCTGAAGACCGCGCGCCGGAGCACATGTCCCTCTGCGTCGCTGATCAGGGCAACGGCGTTGGACTGTGCGTGATCTCCGATCAGCTGGGGGGCTGCCCATGATCGGAATTGCAGGAGCGCTCCACCATCTGCGCCGGCGGCGAGGGTCACCTCGGCACCGCCGTCACTGGTCCCGGTACGTGAAACGGGCGTCGACACGGTTGCCGATGAGGCTGCGGCAACTTCCTGCCCGGCAATGAACAGTGCCATGGCTGATACGGCAAGCTTCCACCTGATCATACGTCCCGCCCGTCATGCTTCGGTGTGGCCGGATTCTGTCGCGCAATGCGGATAGTCTACGCGAAAAAAAACCATGGCGCCCATCCCCGTTTGGGGGATCTGGCGCAGATCAGGTGGCGGGACACCTCAGGCGGCGAAACTGCGGACCAGACTGCCGGCGATCAGCGACCAGCCGTCGATCAGAACGAAGAAGATCAGCTTGAACGGCAACGAGATCATCACCGGCGGCAGCATCATCATACCCATGGACATCAGCAGCGATGCCACCAGCATGTCGATGATCAGGAAGGGCAGGAAGACCAGGAAGCCGATCTCGAAAGCACGGCGCAGCTCGCTGACCATGAAGGCCGGCACCAGCACCTGAAGGGGAACGTCTTCCACCGATGCGGGCTCGGGATCGAGCGCCGCCATATCCACGAAGGCCGTCAGCTCGCGTTCGCCGACATGGGCGGTCATGAAGTCGCGGAAGGGGGCGGAAATCCGGTCGAAGGCTTCCTCTTCGGTGATGTCTTCGGCCACCAGCGGCGCCACGCCCTCGGTCCAGGCGCGCTCGAAAGTGGGCGTCATCACGAAGCCGGTCAGGAACATGGCAAGGCCGATCAGCACCGCATTGGGCGGTGTCTGCTGCACGCCCAGCGCGCTGCGCAGAAGCGACAGCACCACCACGATCCGGGTGAAAGACGTCACGGCCACCAGCAGCCCCGGTGCCAGAGACAGCACGGTGACCAGGGTGACGAGCTGAACGATCCGGCCGGTGAAGCCGCCCGGATCCTCGGCCCCCAGATCGACGGTGACCGACTGGGCAAAGGCCGGATGACTGCCGGCCAGGGCCGCCAGCAGAACCAGGATCAGAAGGCCGGCAAGCTGTGCGGTCTTGTGCCGCACGACCTGATTCACCGGTCGAACTCCGGCGGGATCCGCCGTCCGGGCTGAGGCGGAAAGCCGCGCCGCCGCTCGGTTCCGCGCCGGTCGACGCGCAGCACCGGCTCGTCCTCGTCGTCGTCATCGGCATAGTCGCGCGCAGCGACGGGGGCGGCTGCGGGGCGGAAGCCTGGCTCAGTCCCCCGCATGGGCGCGGGTGCGGCGGCCATATCGGGCGCCTCGATGGCCCGCTCGATCACCAGATCACCGTCGCCGCCGATCAGCAGCAGATGTTCCACATCGTCGCGGCGGATCAGCACCAGCCGCCGCTTGGGGTCGATCTGGCGGCTTTCGACCAGGGCAAGCCGGCGGCCGCGGGCGGGGGCGCCGGCCCGGTCGCCCCAGCGGCGGATCGCCAGGGCGACAAGCCCGATCAGCCCGGCCACGAGCGCCAGCCCGGCAATCATCTGGAGAATATCGTTGAAGGTCATGCAAGCGGTCCGGAAGTACAGGGGCGCGGGAAGGCTGGGGCGCGGGAAGGCTGGGGCAGGGGTCGTGGTGCCTCGTCGCAGTCAGCGATTGCCTGTGCGGCCATAGGCGGCTGTGGCGCGCTGGCGGGCGGAGAACCCGCCCATCTCGCGGGCGGTTTCATCAAAAACCTGGCGCATCTCGCGCTCCAGAACGTTCAGCGCATCGATCAACCCCAGCATGCGCGGACGGACGGACTGGCCGCTGCCGGGCGGCAGGCTCGCCAGCTGTTCGCAGAACCGGGTGACCCGCACTTCCATACCGTGCAGGTCCACGGCATCGCCGCGGGCCAGCATCTCGCGGGCGACGGAAATTTCCGCGGCGATGGCATCCAGCGCCGCCACCGGGTCCTGGATGTCCCCAAGGCCGGTTCTGCGATCGTCGTCGCCCTGATCAGGCGTCATCACCCGTCATCCTCCGTCGGTGTCCACGTGCAGCGTCCCCATCGTGCAGCGTCCCCATCGTTCCGCGTCGCCCTCGATCAGCGGTCGCCGCCGCCCAGACTGCCGTTCAGGCGGTAGAGATGGGCCAGAATCTCCGCCACCGCCGCAAAGGCCGCCGGCGGGATCGGGCTTTCCGGCTCCAGCGCCTCAAGGATCGCGGCCAGGTCGGCATCCCGCCGGACGGGGATCCCCGAGGCGAAGGCCATGGCGAGGATCTTTTCGGCAAGGGCGCCGTGGCCGGCCGCCAGCACTTTGGGCACGTCGTCGCCGGTGGGATCGAAGCCAAGGGCCACCGCCACCTGGCGTGGCTGCTTCTGGGTCATCTCGGATCATCCCGTCGGGCTGACACGGCCCTTCGTCTGGCAGACCGGGGCCGTCGTCTGGCAACAGATTTCATGATGATCCCTTCCAGGCCCATAAGCAACTCAGAGAGCCGGTCAAAGAGCCTGGCCGGGCGCCGGGATCGCGACAGACCTTCGCTCAGCCGGCTTCGTCGGGGGCGGGGCCGCGGGTCACGAAGGCCGGCACGTCTTCCGGCGCGCCGGTCTGCCCGGCTTCGTCCAGGCCCAGCGCCGCGCGGTTTTCCGCCTGGACCCGGTCATAGACCTCGCGCCTGAGTACGGTCGCATCGGCGGGGAAGGTGAGGCCGAGCCGCACGGTCTTGCCGCGCACCTCGATCACGGTCACCTCGATCTCGTCGTTGATCACCACCGCTTCACCGACCTTGCGGGTCAGATAGAGCATGCTCGCCCCTTCCATGTCCGGGGCCCGTCTCCGGCAGGCCTTGGCCTTCCGGATCGGGGCGCCGGTTCCGAACCGTCGATTTCCGCGGTCTCGCCGCCCTCTGCAGCCGGCGCGCGCATCTGTCGCGCACGTCCTTCTCTTGATCCGCGGGCGCCGCGGTTTTACGTTTCCTTAAGGCCGCCGGCATATCCTGTTGATCCTGCGGCGACCTTCCTGCCACGATGCGGGACAGGCATCCGGAAGCGGATCCTGTTGCCGGCCCTGCCGGCCCGCCTCGCGCGCTTCCTGAAGATATCCGATCGGACCGGGCCCGACGATGGACATAACGCGCATACCGCTGTTCTCTTCCCTGAAGAAGCGGATGGGCTGGCTGACCGAACGTCAGGCGGTGCTGGCCCAGAACATAGCGAACGTCAACACGCCGGGCTACAAGGCACGCGATCTGAAGCCCGTCGATTTCGGTGCCATGGCCGAACGGGCCTCGGGGTTGCGGATGACCGGCGCCTCGACGGGCGGCGGCAGCAGCATGGCGGCCGGCGGCGAGCTGCAGATGGCCGCGACGAAAACCGGCCATATGGCGCCGGCCGTGGCGGATGGCGGCTACCGTGCGGCTGAAGACCGCAAGCCGCTCGAGGTCACGATCGACGAGAACAAGATCAACATCGAGGATCAGGCGGTGAAGCTTGCCGGCAATGCCAGCCAGTTCACGCTTGCATCCGCCCTCTACAAGAAGCATATGGACATGATCCGCACGGCGCTCGGGCGCGGTGGCGGGGCGGGGTAAGGCCATGACGGATCATCCCGCTGACATCGGCCAGGGGAGGCTTGCCTCATGGACCTGATGAAGATCACGCGGATCTCCGCGGCCGGCATGCAGGTACAGTCGGAACGCCTGCGGGTCGTCGCCGAGAATCTCGCCAATGCCGACAGCACCGGAACCACGCCGGGCTCGGAACCTTACCGCCGCCGGACGATCAGTTTCGCCGAAGGGCTGAACAAGGAACTGGGTCTGCCGACGGTTCGGGTGTCGCGTTACGGCGTCGATCAGTCGCCTTTCGATCGCGAATACGATCCGGGCCATCCGGCAGCCGACGAGAACGGCTATGTGTTGCGCCCCAACGTTAATCCGGTGGTCGAGATGGTCGACATGCGCGAGGCCCAGCGCGGCTACGAGGCCAATCTCAGCGTCATCGAGACCACCCGCACGATGGTGCAGCGCGCGCTCGATCTGCTGCGCTGACACCTGACCTGCCGCCGGCCCCGGCCGCTACGCCCCAGAACACGGACGGATCAGACCCATGGATGCCAAGTTCGCCTCAGCCGCCGCCGCCTACGCCAATGCCGCCCGCGGCATCAAGGCGCCGGGCACCGAGGGCGGCGACCGGGCCGGTGCTTCCGGCGCCTTCGCAGACATGGTGAGTGACGTCATCGGCCAGAGCGTGAAGGCCGGTCAGGCGTCGGAACGGGCGGCGATGCAGGCGGTTTCGGGCACCGCCAGCCTTCAGGACGTGGTGACCTCGGTTGCTGCCGCCGAAACCTCGCTGCAGACCGTGGTGGCGATCCGCGACCGGGTGATCGGCGCCTATCAGGAAATCATGCGCATGCCGATCTGAGCGCAGCCGTGGCCTGCGTTCCGTTCCTCTCTCTTCCGCTTCGTCTTCCCCAGTTCCGGACCGGCCGGCCATGACGCCCAACGAGGCAATCGATATCGGGCGCGAGGCGCTGTGGACGATGCTCAAACTGGGCGCGCCGGTCATGCTGGTCGCGTTGACCGTGGGCCTTGCCATTTCGCTGGTCCAGGCGCTGACCCAGATCCAGGAAATGACCCTGTCCTTCGTGCCGAAGATCATCGCCATCGTCGTGGCGCTGGTGATCTTCCTGCCGTTCATGTGGACGGGCATGTCCGACTACACCCGCCTGCTTTACGAGCGCATCCCCGCCATCGGCGCGGCGCCATGACGCCCGGAGGGCCTGGGGCATGACCGACCTCCTTGGGGTAGAGGTCTTCTCGGTCCTGCTGGTGTTCCTGAGGCTCGGCGCCGCCCTGATGCTGATGCCCGGCATCGGTGAGACCAATGTCTCGGCCCGGGCCCGGCTGATCCTGGCCCTGCTGCTGTCGGTGGCACTCGCGCCCGTGATCGAGGCCGATCTGCCTGTTACGCCCGACCAGCCGGCAGAGATTCTGCGGCTCGCCTTTCTCGAAGCCGCCGTCGGCATCCTGCTCGGCCTGATGCTGCGGCTTCTGGTGGCGGCCCTGCACACGGCGGGTGTGGTCATCTCGATGCAGAGCGGTCTTGCGACCGCCATGATGTACGACCCCACCCAGCAGGCCCAGGGCGCCTTGCCGGGCAATTTCCTGACCGCGCTGTCGCTGGTGCTGATCTTCACCAGCGGCATGCATCTGATGATGCTGGGAGCAATCATCCACAGCTATCAGACCTTCCCGGTGGGCGAGCCGCTGCCTTTCGGCGATGCGGCCGAGATGATGGGGCGGCTGCTGGACCAGGCCTTCGTGCTCGCGACCCAGGTCGCAGCGCCCCTGCTGCTGGTCGGCACCTTGTTCCAGGTGGCGCTTGGCCTGCTGGCGCGGCTGATGCCCACCATCCAGGTGTTCTTCATCGCCATTCCGGTCCAGATGCTGATCGGGCTGTCCGTCATGGCGATCACCCTGTCTGCCGCGATGCTGGTCTGGCTCGATCGGGTCGGCCAGCGTCTCGACATGCTCCTGCCCTGAAGCCGGGATCCTGAGCCATGAGCGAGCAGAGCGAAGACGACAGCCAAAAAACTGAAGACCCCACGCCAAAAAAGCTCGAAGAGGCGCGCAAGAAGGGTCAGCTGCCGTCCAGCCAGGAGATCAATCACTGGCTTATGCTGGTTGCGGTTTCGATCGCGATCGTGGCCGTACTTCCCGGCATGGTCCGCGATGTCGGGCTGGGCCTGCGCGGGCTGATCGCCAGCGCCGACACCTTTCTGATGGACCCGAGCGCCGTCGGCCATCTGCTCAGGGCACTGGCCATTCAGATGCTGACCTGGCTGGCGCTGCCGGTGCTGGTGTTCATCATCGCGGCCCTTGCCTCGGGCTTCGTGCAGCGGGGTGGCAATGTGTCGGCCGAGTCGCTGAAGCCCAGCCTCGACAAGATTTCGCTGATCGCCGGGCTGAAGCGTCAGTTCTCGGCCAAGGCGCTGGTCGAATTCGTGAAGGGGCTGCTGAAGATCCTGGTGGTCGCCGGCGTGTCGTGGCTGGTGGCCCGGCCGCGGCTGGAAGATCTGGATCTGGTGCCGCGCGAAGCGCCGGTGGCATTGATGGAACGGCTGGCCGATGATGCCTTCGTCATCGTCCTGGCGGCGGCCTGCGTGATGACCGTGATCGCCGCGGCCGACTATGCCTTCCAGCGCTATACCTTCATGCAGCAGATGCGGATGTCGCAGCGCGAGGTTCGCGACGAGATGAAGCAGAGCGAAGGCGACCCGATCATCAAGGCCCGCCTGCGCCAGATCCGCATGGAACGCGCCCGCAAGCGCATGATGGCGGCGGTGCCGACCGCCGATGTGGTGGTCACCAACCCGACCCATTACGCCGTCGCCCTGAAATACGACCCACCCAAGATGCATGCGCCGATGGTGGTGGCGATGGGCGTGGATGCGGTCGCCTTCCGCATCCGCGATCTGGCGCTGCAGAACGATGTGGCCGTGGTGGAGAACCCGCCGCTCGCCCGCGCGCTCTGGGATACGGCCCAGATCGACCGGGAAATTCCGGTCGAGCATTATCAGGCCGTGGCCGAGGTGATCGGCTATGTCTTCCGGGCCAAAGGGCGGCGCGTGCGCGGATGACCCGTGCTGTGGCATGATGCCCGAACGGCATCCCGCCGGAGACCATGACGGGCGAGCAGGACGGCATGAGCATCGAGGCATTGAAGGGCGCGACCCAGGCGGTGATGCGCGATCTGGTGATCGGCATCACCGGCATCGCCCTTCTGGCGGGCAGTACCGGGCTCGAACTGGGTGGCATGCCGGAAGGGGGTATGACCACGCTGGTCGATGTCGCCGGCCTGATCCTGATCATCTTTGCGGGTGCCGGGCTTGCGCGGGCGGCGGTGCTGCGGGCTGCCGCCATCGACACGCCCTCGGCGGTGACCGCCGTGCCGGACGATCTGCCCGAGGTGGTGCCCGAGGTGGAAGAGCCGCTGCAATTGCCGCCGCCGCCCCCGCAGCTGCCCGCCGGCCGTGGCGGCGGGCTCGATCTCGACATCGTGCCGATCGAGCCGGCGGAGGGACGTTTCCGGCGGCTGTTCGATCTGGCGCCGATCGGCATCGCCCTTGTCGACGATCGCGGCGGGGTGCTGGCGTCGAATGCCGCGCTGATCCGCCTGACCGGCGAGGACGGGCTGGAGCCCGGATATGCCTTCACCGATCTGGTGGTCCACGACCGGCGCTTTGCCCTGTCCGATGCCTTCGATGCGGTCTTCGGCGGCGCCGAGCGGATCACCGCGCCGATCGAGGTCTCGTTCCGCCAGCGCCCCGACCGGGTCGCCTCTCTGCTGTTGCGCCGGGCCGATGAAGATCATCTGGCGGCGGCCCTGATCCATGTCATCGACGTCACCGAGCGCAAGGAGCTGGAGGTTCAGTTCGCCCAGTCGCAGAAGATGCAGGCGGTGGGACAGCTGGCCGGCGGCGTCGCGCATGACTTCAACAATCTGCTGACGGCGATGATCGGCTTCTGCGACCTGCTGCTGATGCGCCATCCGCCGGGCGATGCGTCCTTTGCCGACGTCATGCAGATCAAGCAGAATGCCAATCGCGCGGCCAATCTGGTCCGCCAGCTGCTTGCCTTCTCGCGCCAGCAGACCCTGCAGCCGCGGGTGCTGGACATCACCGATGTCCTGGCCGAGCTTACCCATCTCCTCCGCCGGCTGCTGGGCGAGGCGATCGTGCTCGACGTCCATCACGGTCGCGATCTGGCGCCGGTCAGGGTGGATCAGGGGCAGCTGGAACAGGTGATCATCAATCTGGCGGTCAATGCCCGAGACGCGATGCCGAGCGGCGGGCAGCTGTCGATCGCGACCCGCAATTTCGCGAGCGAAGACACGCTGGCGATGGCTCGCGACTGGATGATGGCCGGCGGGCGCGAGCGCGTGCCGACCGGTGATTACGTGATGGTCGAACTGCGCGATACCGGCTCGGGCATTCCGCGCGACATCCTGCCCAAGATTTTCGAGCCGTTCTTCACCACCAAGGCGGCCGGGCAGGGCACGGGGCTCGGCCTCGCCACCGCCTATGGTATCATCCGCCAGACCGGCGGCTTCCTGTTCGTGCGCAGCGAGCCCGGCCGCGGCACCGCCTTCCGCATCCTGTTGCCCCGTCACACCGAGGTGGAAACCAGCGGGCTCGAAATCGATCTCGCCCCCGAAGCCGCGCCACCGCGCAAATCCGAGATCGCGGGTTCCGGCGGCCGGGTGCTGTTCGTGGAAGACGAAGATCCGGTGCGCGCCTTTGCCGCCCGCGCCCTGCGTCAGCGGGGCTTTACGGTGGAAGAGGCCGAAAGTGCCGATGTGGCGGCGGCCCGGCTGGACGAACTGGTCGAGGCCGGCATCGACGTGCTGGTCACCGACGTGGTGATGCCGGGCATGGATGGCCCGGCACTGGCCGAGAAGGTGCGCGAGAGGGTGCCGGGGGTCTCGATCGTCTTCATCTCGGGCTATGCCGAAGACACCTTCCGCCGCAAACTCGGCGACGATCCGAATGTCCGCTTCCTGCCGAAGCCCTTCAACCTGAAGCAGCTGGTTCAGACGGTGCGCGACGCCATGGACGAAGCCGCGGGGTGAACCTTCCTGAACGGCGATGCCCCGCCCTGCCTGGGGAGGGCAGGGCGGGGCATCGACCGGTGGATGCGACGCCGGGGCCTGGACGGGGCCGCGGGGAGGGGACGGGATGCGCGGCGCATCGGGCCCCGGCGCCTGCTGACGGCAGGGAGCGACGTCACGTCGCGCGCGTGCGCCGCCAGGTCTCTTCGAAGCCGTTCCAGGCGGTCAGGAACTGCTCCTTCCGGTCCTCGAACTGGCGGTCGGGGGCCGCCTGAAGCCTCTGATAGCTTTCGGTGACCCGCTGCCACGACTTGGACAGATCCGTCCGGGCCCGGTTGGCGCCGTAATCGTCCTGAAGCTGAAGCTCACGGACGCGCATCGCCACCTCGGCGTCCCAGCGCTGGATTTCGGCGCTGGCGGCCTGTTCGAACCGGATACGCTCCTGCGCATCGCTCGGCAGGTCGCGGCTGAGCGGGGCCGACTGGCCGGCAAGCGGATCGGTATCGGGTGTCGCTTCCAGCGTCTGCGAATCGATCGGGTCCGGTCGATCCATCAATTCCTGGCCGAAGGCGGGTGTCATGGTCGCGACCGCGCCGGCGCAGGCGATCGCAAGCGCCATGGCGAGCAGGCTGTCCATCCGCTTGATGGTGCTGTCGGTCATTACACGACCCTCCGTGACGAGGTCCGGCCTCCGGACTGAGGCGCGGGATAGCCAAAACTGTTGCGTCGGGGCAGTTCGCGGTCCCTCGACCGGCACCGATCCTCTGCTGGCGCCACGGCGAACCACCCCTCGCTTCGGATGATGCCTGCAGGGTGGGGCGGGCGGACACGGACAAAGCTGTGACAGAAGCGGGGCGGTACCTTGTCACGCTGTGACCTGGGATTCCTTCATGAGGCCGGTGGCGCACGCCGATGGGGGCTTGCAAGCTGGAACAAAAAGAGTACATAGTGATTGCAGGCGGCGGTGCTTGCATCGGGTGACCGCCTGTGGAACAAGAGGGGCGTGGCCATGGTGCCCATGGTTCAAACCGAACTGCGCCTGACAGGCAAGGACGAGATGGACAAGCAGAAGGCACTCGAAGCCGCGCTCGGTCAGATCGAGCGCGCGTTCGGCAAGGGCTCGGTGATGAAGCTCGGCCAGCAGGAAAAGGTCGATGTGGATGTCGTGCCGACGGGCTCTCTCGCCCTTGACATCGCTCTCGGCGTGGGGGGCTATCCTCGCGGCCGCGTGATCGAGATCTACGGCCCGGAAAGCTCGGGCAAGACCACGCTCGCGCTGCACGCGATCGCCGAGGCACAGCGCGGCGGCGGCACCTGCGCCTTCGTCGATGCCGAGCACGCGCTGGACCCGTCCTATGCGCGCAAGCTGGGCGTGAACATCGACGAACTGGTGATCAGCCAGCCCGACACCGGCGAACAGGCGCTGGAAATCGCCGACACGCTGGTCCGCTCGGGCGCGATCGACGTGCTGGTGGTGGACAGTGTCGCGGCGCTGACGCCGAAGGCCGAGCTTGAGGGCGAGATGGGCGACAGCCATGTCGGCCTGCAGGCCCGGCTGATGAGCCAGGCGCTGCGCAAGCTCACCGGCTCCATTTCGCGCTCGCGCTGCGTTGTGATGTTCATCAACCAGATCCGCATGAAGATCGGTGTGATGTATGGCAGCCCCGAGACGACCGCGGGCGGCAATGCGCTCAAGTTCTACGCCTCGGTGCGCCTCGACATCCGCCGCATCGGCGCGGTGAAGGAGCGTGACGAGGTCGTCGGCAGCCAGACCCGCGTCAAGGTGGTGAAGAACAAGGTCGCGCCGCCTTTCCGGCAGGTCGAGTTCGACATCATGTACGGCGAGGGCGTGTCGAAGACCGGCGAGCTGATCGACATGGGCGTCAAGCAGGGCATCGTCGAGAAGTCGGGCTCCTGGTATTCCTATGGCGACCAGCGCATCGGCCAGGGGCGTGAGAACGCCAAGACCTTCCTGCGCGACAACCCCGAAATCGCCCGCGAGGTCGAAAACCGGGTGCGCGAGGCCTATGGCCTGGGTGCCAACAAGACCCCGCTCTCGGTGGTCGGCGGCACGGCCTTCATGGCGTCCGACGACGAGGACTGAACCCTCTGGGGGACGGCGTGATCACCACGGGTGGTCACGCCCTGAACGCCCGCGTGGACAATGGCGGGCGGCGCGGGTAAAACGTCCGAACCCTGGGAGCGGCTGAACCTGAATGGCCGGGCCTCCGGGTGGGGCGGCGACGCATGGGGATCCTGGGATCCCCGGGGTCGCCGGCACCGCCTGCGGGGCTCGTTGCCGTTAAGGCCGAAGGGGCTGTTGAAGCCAGGGGCGCAGATGGCCGGAAACAATCCGGCCCGGCCCCCCGTTCCGTCGATCTTCACCTGCGTTTGCAACACGGGATGGCGTTTTCCACCATGACCAGCGCGACCGAGATCCGCCGGACCTTCCTCGACTTCTTCGCGAAGAACGGCCACGAGGTGGTCGCGTCGAGCCCGCTGGTCCCGCAGAACGACCCGACCCTGCTGTTCACCAACGCCGGCATGGTCCAGTTCAAGAACGTGTTCACCGGCGCCGAGAAGCGGCCCTATGACCGGGCGGCGACCTCGCAGAAATGCGTGCGCGCGGGCGGCAAGCACAACGATCTGGACAATGTCGGCTATACTGCCCGGCACCACACCTTCTTCGAGATGCTGGGCAATTTCTCGTTCGGCGACTATTTCAAGGAACAGGCGATCGATCTGGCCTGGAACCTGGTCACGCGCGAATTCGGCCTGCCCAAGGACCGGCTGCTGGTCACCGTCTATCACACCGATGACGAGGCGGCGGGCTACTGGAAGAAGATCGCGGGTCTCTCCGACGATCGGATCATCCGCATCGCGACCAGCGACAATTTCTGGGCGATGGGCGATACCGGCCCCTGCGGCCCGTGTTCCGAGATCTTCTTCGACCATGGCGAAGGCATCCCCGGCGGCCCTCCCGGCAGCCCGGACGAGGATGGCGACCGCTTCATCGAGATCTGGAATCTGGTTTTCATGCAGTACGAGCAGATCGCGCCGGGCAACCGGCTCGACCTGCCCAAGCCGTCGATCGACACCGGCATGGGGCTGGAGCGGATTGCGGCCATCCTGCAGGGCCAGCACGACAATTACGACATCGATATCTTCCGCCGGCTGATCTCGGCCTCGGCCACCGCCAGCGGTACCGAGCCCGACGGCCCGTTCAAGATGTCGCACCGGGTGATCGCCGATCATCTGCGCTCGTCGGGCTTCCTGATCGCCGACGGCGTGCTGCCGTCGAACGAGGGCCGCGGCTATGTGCTGCGCCGGATCATGCGCCGTGCCATGCGCCATGCCCATAAGATGGGCGTGGCCGAGCCGCTGATGTACCGGCTGGTGCCGGCGCTGATCGAGACCATGGGCGACCATTATCACGAGCTGCGCCGCGCCCAGGCCCTGATCACCGAGACGCTGAAGCTGGAAGAGACCCGCTTCCGTCAGACCCTCGACCGCGGCATGCGCCTGCTGGAAGAGACCACCCAGACGCTGGGTGCCGACGAGAAGCTGCCGGGCGAGGTGGCCTTCCGCCTTTACGACACCTATGGCTTCCCGCTCGACCTGACCCAGGACGTGCTGCGTGCCGAGGGCCGCGGGGTGGATACCGCCGGTTTCGAAACCTCGCTCGCGGAAGCCCGCGCCAAGGCCCGTGCCTCGTGGTCGGGCTCGGGCGAAGCCGCTACCGACCGGGTGTGGTTCGAGGTGCGTGACGCCGCGGGCGCCACCGAATTCCTTGGCTATGGCGCCACGGCGGCCGATGGCGTGGTGCAGGCGGTGCTGGTCGATGGCGCCCCGGTCGATGCCGCGGAAGCCGGCAGCCAGATCGCCCTGGTGGTCAACCAGACGCCGTTCTATGGCGAGAGCGGCGGCCAGATGGGCGATACCGGCCGGATCACCGGCGAGGGCGGGCTCGAGATCGAGGTCACGGATACGGCGAAGAAGCTGGGTGATCTGATCATCCATATGGGCCGCGTGGTTGCGGGCCGGGTGGCGAAGGGTGCCGCGGTGCGGCTGACCGTCGATACCGCCCGGCGCGATGCCCTGCGCGCCCATCACTCGGCCACCCATCTGCTGCATGCGGCCCTGCGCCGCCGTCTGGGCGATCACGTCACCCAGAAGGGCTCTCTGGTCGCGCCCGACCGGCTGCGCTTCGACTTCTCGCAGCCGACCCCGATCGCGCGTGAGGATCTGAAGGCGATCGAGGCCGACGTCAACCGGCTGATCCGCGCCAATGGCGAGGTCGGCACCCGGCTGATGACGCCCGACGAGGCCATCGCCCAGGGGGCCATGGCGCTGTTCGGCGAGAAGTACGGCGACGAGGTCCGGGTGGTCGACATGGGCAGCCTGCTCGGCGAAGACGGCCGCAATTCGGCCTATTCGGTCGAGCTGTGCGGCGGTACCCATGTCACCCGCACCGGCGATATCGGCCTGTTCAAGATCGTCTCGGAAAGCGGCGTCGCTGCCGGCGTCCGCCGGATCGAGGCGGTGGCGGGCGATGCGGCGCTGGCCTATGTGGAGCTGCAGCAGGACCGTCTGGCCGAGGCGTCCTCGGTGCTGAAGGCGCCGGCGGCCGAACTGGTCGACCGCATTCAGGGCCTGCTCGACGAGCGCAAGAAGCTGGAAGCCGAGGTGGCGAAGCTGCGCCGCGACATCGCGACCGGCGGTGCCGGCGGCGGCGAGCAGATCGAGCAGATCGGCGATGTGCGCTTCGCCGGCCGCGTGCTCGACGGCGTGCCGGCCAAGGAACTCCGTGGGGTTGCCGATGCGCTGAAGAAGCAGGTCGGCTCGGGCGTGATTGCGATCGTGGGCGTCCACGAGGGCAAGGCCGGCGTCGTGGTCGGCGTCACCGAAGACCTGACCGGCCGGTTCAGCGCCGTGGATCTGGTCCGCGCCGCGGCCGAGGCCATGGGCGGCAAGGGCGGCGGCGGCCGTCCCGACCTGGCCCAGGCCGGCGGCCCCGAGGCCGACAAGGCGGCCGATGCGGTGAAGGCGGTCGCGGCGGCGCTCGCCGGCTGACCGGTCGACGGGTCCTGGTTCCGAACGGGCGGCAGGTCATCACCTGCCGCCCGTTTTCGTCAGGGGGCCCGTATCGTCAGCGCGCATCGTCAGTTCCAGTCGTCGGGCTCTGCCGTCGTGACCCTGAGCAGGCGAAAGCCGGCCTTCAGATAGGCCCCGAAGGCGCGGGCATGGTCGGTGGTGTCGGTATGGAGCACGACGCGGGCCGCGCCGGCATCGAACGCCGTGCGAAGCGCATGGTCGAGCAGGAAGCCGCCCCAGCCGCGGCCCTGGGCGGCGGGGGCCAGGCCGAAATGCACGATCTCGGCAGCCGGGGCCGCGGGCGTGCCATGGGCGAGGTCCAGTTCCACGAACCCCAGAACCGTGCCGGCGGCATCCCGTGCGATCAGCACCCGCCGGCCCGGGCGGTCCAGGATCGCCTGCAGCGCGTCATGCGTCAGGCTCAGGCGGCGCGACCAGCCATGGGGGCCGCCCACGGCGCGATAGGCGGCAAGATAGGTTTCGATGTCGCCATCGGCCTGCATCAGGTGCAGGTCGGCCGGCTGCGGCCGGGGCGGGCCGGGCGGCGGCTGATCCGTGCCGAACCAGCTGAAGACCACCCGACTGCCGGTCATGCCGCCGCCTCGGCCGCCAGTTGATCCAGCGCCGCGGCGGGGTCGGCATCCAGGGTGATGGCGACCAGCGTCGGTTCCCCCGGCAGATCGGCATCGCGGCCGAGCGGCATGGCCGGGTAGAGCCGGTGCTGCACGCCATGCAGGGCGGCGCCCGGGCGGTCGCCCTCGGGCGGCAGCAGACCTTTCAGCCGCAGCAGCGACGGCCCCATCCGGGCGGCCAGGCGCTCTGCGGCGCGGATCACCCGCGCCTGCGAGGTGCCGGCCGGCAGCCGCCGGGTGGCGGTGGCGATGCGGGCATCGGCGGTGTGGTGGTGGCCGTGATGATGATCGTGCCCATGGTCGTGATCGTGCCCGTGATCATGGTGATGATGCCCATTCCCCGGAATCGAACAGGCGCCGTCGGCACAGATCCGGCGATCGGCCGCCGCTTCGGCGGCAAGCCAGGCGCGGGCGCTGTCGCCCCGGGCTTCGGGCGCATAGGGCAGGGGGGCGATCAGCCGGTCGGGATCGGCCAGCGCCGCCTCTCGCGGCAGGATCAGGGCGCCCGGGTTCAGCGCCTGCAGCCGTGCCGTCAGTGCCGCCGTGGCGGCGGCCCCGGCGAGATCCGCCTTGGTGATCACGATCCGGTCGGCCAGAACCGCCTGACGCAGCGCCTCTTCATGGGTGTCGCGCTGGCCGGCACCATGTTCGGCATCGACACAGGCGACGACGCCCGCCAGCGCGAACCGCGCCGCGGTCAGCGGATGGGCGGCCAGCGTGTGGATGATCGGCGCCGGATCGGCCAGGCCGGTGGTCTCGATGATCACCCGGTCCAGCCGGTCGATCTGCCCGCGGGCATGATCCAGATGCAGCCGCATCAGCGTGTCGGTGAGATCGGATCTGAGGGTGCAGCAGATGCAGCCGGCATCGATCGCCACCTGCCGTTCGCCGGCCATGCGCAGCAATTCATGGTCGATGCCCGTCTCGCCGTATTCGTTCACGATCAATGCCGTCGCCGGCGCGATCTCGGGCCGGCGGCGGAAGATCCCGGCGATCAGACTGGTCTTGCCGGCACCGAGGAAGCCGGTGATCACCAGCACGGGAATGCGGCGTTCGGTCATGGCGCGCCTCATCGGGAAGGGGGCACCAGCATAGGCAGGCCCGCAACCGTCGTCGAGACGTGACCGCCTGGGAGAATGGCCGTGTTTTCAGATGGCGGGCGGCGCCGTAGTGTTGGGGCCACGGCCCCTGGGGCTGCACGGGTTGGAGATGACGATGTTCGACAGAATTGCCGTCCTCGGGGCGGGGACGATCGGGATGAGCTGGGCGGCGCTGTTCGCCGCCAGTGGCCGCGAGGTGGTCGTCTATGACCCCGCCCCGGATACGGAAGCGCGCTGCCGCCGGCTGGTGGCGGCCAGTACCGAGGCGCTGAGCGCGCTGGGCCAGCCCCAGGCCGGCGACGACAGCCGGATGCGCTTCACCACCGACCCCGCCGAGGCGGTGGACGGCGCCGGTTTCGTGCAGGAAAGCGTGCCCGAGCGGGTCGAGGTCAAGCACGCGCTCTATGCCCGGATCGCGGATCGGCTGGCACCGCAGGCGATCATCGGCAGTTCCACCTCGGGGCTCACCCTCGGCCAGCTTCAGGCCGGATGTGCGGCGCCCGGGCGGCTGATCATCGCGCATCCCTTCAACCCGCCGCATCTGATCCCGCTGGTCGAGCTGATGGGCAACGGCCTGACAGATGCAGATGTGATCGACACCGCCGATGCTTTCTATACCGGCCTCGGCAAAGTCTGCGTGCGGCTGCACAAGGAGGTGCCGGGCCATATCGCCAACCGCCTTCAGGCGGCGATCTGGCGCGAGGCCATCCATCTTGCGGCCGAAGGCGTGGCGAGTGTCGAGGATATCGACAGGGCCGTCGCCTATGGGCCGGGGCTGCGCTGGGCGGCGATGGGGCCGGTCAGCCTGTTCCATCTGGGCGGAGGCCCGGGCGGCATCCGCGCCTTCTGCGACCATCTGGGCGGCGCCTTCCAGAGCTGGTGGCAGGATCTGGGCACGCCGATGATGACGCCCGAGGTGGTCGACATGCTGGCCGAGGGCGTGGCGGCCGGCCGTGATGCCCGCCCGATCGAGGAACTGGCGGCCGAGCGCGACCGGCTGATCCTGGCCTATCTGCTGGCGCGGGGGAGCAGGACGACGCCCTCCTCCTGAACACTGATCCTGAAAAGACGACGGGCGCGGCAGGAAACCCTGCCGCGCCCGCGATCGTCAGCCCTCTGCCTTGACGGCAGGTCCTCAGGAAGCCATGGCCTTCTTGAGGTTCTCGTCGATCTTGTCGAGGAAGGCGTTGGTGTTCAGCCACGCCTGATCCTTGCCGACCAGGATCGCCAGATCCTTGGTCATGTGGCCGGCCTCGACGGTCTCGACGCAGACCCGCTCCAGGGTCTCGGCGAAGCCGATCAGGGCGTCGTTGCCGTCGAACTTGCCGCGATAGCCGAGGCCCCGGGTCCAGGCGAAGATCGAGGCGATCGGGTTGGTCGAGGTCTCGCGGCCCTTCTGGTGCTCGCGGAAATGACGGGTGACGGTGCCATGGGCGGCCTCGGCCTCCACGGTCTTTCCGTCCGGCGTCATCAGCACCGAGGTCATCAGACCCAGCGAGCCGAAGCCCTGGGCGACGGTGTCGGACTGCACGTCACCGTCATAGTTCTTGCAGGCCCAGACGAAACCGCCGTCCCACTTCAGGGCCGAGGCGACCATGTCGTCGATCAGGCGATGCTCGTAGACGATGCCGGCGGCCTTGAACTGGTCGGCGAACTCGGCGTCGAAGACCTCCTGGAACAGGTCCTTGAAGCGGCCGTCATAGGCCTTCAGGATCGTGTTCTTGGTCGACAGATACACCGGATAGCCGCGCTGCAGGCCGTAATTCATGCAGGCGCGCGCGAAGCCGCGGATCGACTCGTCCAGGTTGTACATCGCCATGGCGACGCCCGAGCCCGGGAACTTGAACACCTCGTACTCGATCGCTTCGCCGCCGTCTTCCGGCTGGAAGCGGACGGTCAGGGTGCCCTTGCCCGGCACCTTGAAGTCGGTCGCGCGATACTGGTCGCCAAAGGCATGACGGCCGATCACGATCGGCTGGGTCCAGCCCGGCACCAGGCGCGGCACGTTGCGGCAGATGATCGGCTCGCGGAAGACGGTGCCACCCAGGATGTTGCGGATGGTGCCGTTCGGCGACTTCCACATCTGCTTCAGCTTGAACTCCTCGACGCGGGCCTCGTCGGGGGTGATGGTCGCGCACTTCACGCCGACGCCGTGCCTGGCGATCGCCTCGGCGGCGTCCACCGTCACCTTGTCGTTGGTCGCGTCGCGATGCTCGACGCCGAGATCGTAATAGAGAAGGTCGACGTCGAGATAGGGCAGGATCAGCTTGTCCTTGATGAACCGCCAGATGATGCGGGTCATCTCGTCACCGTCCAGTTCGACGACAGGATTGGCGACCTTGATCTTGGTCATGCGGACGATCTCCTCGGCGATGCGCGGCACCCCGGGGGCGCCGTTGCGACCGGGGCGGCTCCCGGGCCGGGACGGTCCGGGGCGGCAAACGCCGGTCGCGATCGGCGCGCAACATAGCATCGTGCGCGGCCGTTGCAAACCGGCCGCAAACAGCTTCCGCAGATACCGAAGATTGCGCGTGCACCGCACCGGCTTGACCCGGGGCGCGGTTCGGACCACGGTCTTCGGCACAGCCGCTTCACCACTGGAAGGCCCTCTCCGTTGACCGACCTGTTCAGCCTTGTCGAGCACCCGCTGGCGGTGACCCTGATCTGGCCGTTCGCACTGGGGCTGTTGCTGCCGCCGGTGCTGCGCTGGCTGGCGGGCGGCGCCACCGGCTGGCGGATCGCGGTGGTGGCGGTGCCGCTGGGGCTGCTGGCCGGGCTGGTGCTGATGCTGGGCCGGCCGGCGCTGCCGCCCCCATCCAGCACCCAGAAACTGCCCTATCTGCTGACGGCCGCCGCCGCAGCGGCGGCCATGCTGGGGCTGCTCGACCCCAGGCCCGCCCGGATCGCCGCCATCCCCGCCGCTCTTCTGGTGGTGGGCGGCGGCACGCTCTGGATGGCCGGCGCCCGGCTTGGCCGGTACGAAACCATCGATCTGGTGCTGCTGCTGGGCGGGCTGGGCCTGGGCTTTGCCGCCCTGCTCGGCCGGTTGAGCCAGAAGGCCGAAACCGACGGCGCCGGGCGCCAGCTGCTGGTGATCCTGGCGGCGCTGGGCCTGGGCTTCGTGGCGATCAATGGCGGCAGTGCCTCGGTGGGGCAGGCGGGGTTCATGGCCGCAGCCGCCGGGGCGGGCTTCCTGCCCTGGCTGCTTCTGCCCGGCCGGGCCGCCTTCGGGCAGGCCGGTGTCGTTGCCGCCGGCGGTTCGCTGGCGCTGCTGGCCGCCCATCTGGTGCTGTCGCGGCCAAGCGGTCTGGTCGTGGCCTGCCTCGCCATCCTGCTGCTGGTGCCCTTCGCCGACGGGCCCGCGGCGCGGCTGTCCAACCGTTTGGGCATCGGCCAGGGGCGGTTCGGAAAGCCGGCCCGACTGGTGGTGCTGGGGCTGGTCGCCGCCGTGCCGGCGGCGATTGCGGTGGCGATCGCCATCCTGGTGGGGGCGGGCCTGCCGTCCTGAGCGGTCGGGGGCCTCAGCCGGCGTTGAAGCATTCCGGGATGACGTTTAATGTTCCTGCGGACGGGAATGCGTGACCACGCACGACGTGTGGTCCGCAAGGGGAGGCGCAGGTGACGTCACGGAATATCGCCATCATCGCGGTTCTGGCCGCGATCATCGCCGCCATCGCCGGATGGCTGATCTGGGGTGGGGACGCGGAGGACAAGGCCGTGGCCACCGCACCGGTGCCGACGGCCCCGGCACCCGCGACACCGGCCCCTGCAGCTTCAGCGCCGCAGGCCCCGGCGCCTCAGACCGCGGCACCTCAGACCACGGCGCCTCAGACCGCGGCGCCCGAGGCCGCGGCGCCCGAGGCCGCGGCGCCCGAGGCCGCGGCTCCGCAGGCATCCGCGCCCGAGACGGCGGCCTCCGCACCGGCACCCGCGCCAGTCGCCGAGGCCACCGGCCGCGACGTGCTGGTGAAGCCCGCCACGCCTGAACCCGCCGCACCGGCGCCTGCCCCCGGGGCCGTCGCCGAACCGGCAGCGCCCAGTTTCGACATCGTGCGGGTCAATCCGCGCGGTGACACCGTGGTCGCCGGCCGCGCCGAGCCCAATGCCGAAGTGGTGCTGCGCGACGGCGGCACCGAAATCGGCCGCGCCCGGGCCGACGAGCGGGGCGAATGGGTGATCCTGCCCGAAAAGCCGCTCAACCGCGGCAATCGCGAACTCGACCTGGAAGCGACCCTGCCCGGGGGCGCGAAGGTGAAATCGAAGGATGTCGTGGTGCTGGCCGTGCCCGACACGGCCCCCCAGGCCTCGGCGGCGGCGGGGGATGCGAAGCCCCAGCCGGATCAGCCGATGGCGGTGCTGATGCCGCGTGACGGCGACGGCACCGGCCGTCTGCTTCAGCGCAGCGACCCGACCGGCGTGTCGGAAGGCCCGCTCAGCCTGGAAGTGATCGATTACGACGATCAGGGCCGGGTCAGCCTGTCGGGGCGGGCCCGGGCCGGCAAGGAAGTGCGGATCTATCTCGACAACGACCTGATCGCCACCGCCCGGCCCGACCCCGATCGCGGCGGCATCTGGGTGGTGACGCCCGAAGGCCGGATCCCGGAAGGCAAGGCGACCCTGCGGGTGGACCTGGTCGACGAAGGCGGCAAGGTGCTGGCGCGGCTGGAAACCCCGTTCTCGCGCGCGGCCTCGCCGATGATGCTGCCCGAGGGCCAGACCTATGTCGTCATCCAGCCCGGCGACTATCTGTGGCGCATCGCCCGCGCCACCTATGGCCAGGGCATCCGCTACACCACCATTTTCGAAGCCAATCGCGACCAGATCCGCAACCCGGACCTGATCTATCCGGGCCAGGTCTTCGTCCTGCCCGGGCATGACGGCTGATCAGCCGCCGATCCGCCCCTGGCGGGCCGAGATCCGGGCGGCGGCGACCCCGGCCAGGCTGATGGTCGCCGCAGCCAGCCCGACCGCCGCGAAGCCGTGGGCGGCCATCACCAGCCCCAGAACCGCGGTGCCGGTGCTGATGCCCAGATAGGTGACGGCGCTCATCAGCGCCATCACCAGCCCGCGGGCGGTGCCGGCACGTTCGGTGGCCAGCGTGTTGAGCGCGGTGACCACCGTGCCCTGGGCCAGGCCCCAGAGGATCAGCGTCGCCTCGAAGGCGACCGGCCGGCCCAGGCTCTGCGACATGGCGACCATGTCGACGGCCAGAACCGCCAGCGCCACGGTGAGGGCGCGATCCTTGCCGACGCGGTCGACCAGCCGGGCGTTGAGCGTGGAGCCCGCCAGGCCAACGCCATACCAGAGCACGATGGCGCCGGCCGCCGCGGCACCGCTGCCCTCCAGATTGCGCAGCGCCGTGCCGACATAGGCATAGATGCCGTAAAACGACACCATATTGGCGAGGTTGGTTGCGAGCAGCGCCGCCACCCCCGGCCGGGTGACCGCATGGCGCAGCCGCGCCAGGAACCCGGCGGCGTCGGGGCCGCTGCCGGTAGCGGGGCCGGCGGCATTGCGCGCGGGCGGCTGCGGCAGGCGCAGCACGGCAACCGCCAGAACCAGGATGATCAGCGCCGCCGCGGTCAGCGTGCCGCGCCAGCCCAGATGTTCGGCGGCGATGCCGGCCAGCGGCACGCCGGTGACCATGGTGATCGCCCAGCCGAACATCACCCGGCCCATCACCCGGCCGCGGGCGGCGAAGGGCACCATGTCGCCGACATAGGCATAGATGGTGGGCAGCACCGCACCGCAGGCCAGGCCCGAGAGCATGCGGGCCGCCAGCAGCATGCCGAAACTCTGCGCGGTGGCGGCGACGATGCCGGCGATGGTGGCGATGACCATGCCGGCTGCGATCAGCCGCCGCCGGGGCAGATGCCCGGCGAACAGGCCGAACAGCGGTGCCGAGACCGCGACCGCCAGCCCATAGGCGCTGATCGCGAAGGCGGCATCGGTGGCGGCCATGTCGAAATCGCGGGCGATATCGATCAGCAGCGGCGCCACCGCAAAGGCCTCGGTGCCGATGCCGGCCACCGCCGCGATCAGCGCCGCCACCGCCCAGCCGGGCAGGCCGGCCGGCATGTCGGCCGCAAGGGCGGGGGAGGGCGATGGCGAGCAGGAACTGGACATCGGGGGCACCACGCATCCGGGGGAGGGATCGCGGCGCAGAATAGCCGAACGCGCGTTCGGCGGAAGAGGGAAGCGCGCGTTCAGCCCGAGGTGACGGTCCGGTCGAGCAGGGTGACGGTCAGCGTGTCGACGCTGGCCGGGTTCAGGTTCAGCTGCGGTGCCGAGAAACGTTCGGCGAAGGCGAAGTTGTATGCCTGGGAACACGGGTTCAGGGCGGCCGCCCACTGGTTCCAGTGATTGGTGATGCCGGTGGGCCACAGCGCCGCGAACAGCAGGCCCTGGCCGGGCAGGGTGGAGAACCAGTCGGAACTTGCCATGTCACCAACGGCAATCGTGCCGCCCGAGCCCTGGACGGTGACCGCCGAGCCGATGGCACCGATGTTCAGCCCGGCGAAGAGATCGCCCAGCACCCAGCCCCAGACGTCGTTGCCCGGGGTCTGAAGCGCGCCGCCATTCAGCGAAAAGGCCGGGTTCGCGCCATAGCTTGCGGCCGGGTTCAGCAGGTTCCAGCGGTCGATGGTGATGGTGACGGTGGAAAACTGGCCGGTGCTGCCCGAGAGCGTGATGGTGCCGGCTGCATCGATCGACGCGGTCAGATCGTAGGTCTGGGCCTCGTAGATCGGGCCGGTTTCCTTGTCGTTGCCGGCGAAATTGCCCTTGATCAGGGCGATGGTGCCGCCGCCGAGGCTGGTGAAGCCCGGGACCGGCGCCGTCGTCTTCGGGCCGAAGGTTTCGATCAGCGCATCGTAATAGGACAGGAAGGTGTCATAGGGCGTGGCCGGCAGGCCGGGCATGGCGTCGGTCGACGGGCTGCCGAAGGGCGGATAGCTGTTGGGGCCGATGATCCGGACGAAATTGCCCGAGCCGTCGGTGACCACGCCCGAGGCGGGGTTGAGCAGCTGCTGCGACACGCCGGCCGGCAGGGGATTGCCGTCGGCCGCGAAGGCCGCGATCACCGCTTTCGCAGCCGGCGTCGACTGCACGGGATCGCTGAGGGCCGCGAGTGCCGTGTAGACGTCGGCGGCGGTGGTGCTGCCGGTCAGCCCCGCCAGACTGCCGGTGGATGTGCCCTGGAACGAGGCTTCCAGGCTCATCGGAATGCTCCAGAAATCGATCGCCGTCAGATCGGCGCAGCCGGTCGGCGTGCCGTCGAAAGTCAGCTCGAACTTGTCGAAGATATCGTCATTGCCGGTCAGGATGGAGGCGTTCGGATCGATGGTGCACGAGGGGGCACTATAGGCCACATAGATCCGGCCGCTGGTGGTGTCTTCGATGGTGAAGCTGGTGATCGTGGACAGCGCATACCAGGTCTGGGCGGTCATCGCGGCGCCGTTGATGGTCGCGCTCAGCGAACTGCCCCAGAAGCCCAGATAGACATCCGTGTCCGGCGTGCCCGAATTGTTGGTGACGGTGAGGGTGATGGACGCCATCCTGCCGATCCCTTCTGTCAAATATGTTGCATTTTGCAATACACCGGGGTGAGGCAGGTGAGACAGGCCGCGATCGAGGGTGAGGGCGGTCCAACGGGCAGGTTTCCGATGCATTGAGCACTCCATCTTATTCGCGAAGCTTTGCCGCAAACAAGAGAGATGTGACCAATCGGCAATACAATCTTTGCGGGAGCGTTCAGCCGGCAGAGGTTTCAGCGGTCGCCGGATCGTCGAGCAGCGCCAGCGCCGTCTGCACCAGCGCGGTCAGCAGCGCCGGTTCGGGCCGCACGCGCGACAGGGTGCGCAGCCCCATCAGCGTGCCCAGCAGATGGGCGGCCAGATCCTGCGGGGCCAGACGCCTGGTCACGCTGCCATCGGCCTGACCGGCGGTGATCCGGTCCAGAAAGAAGGCCTCGATCCGCCGCAGCGCTTCGGCGACCACCTCGCGGAAGCCGGAATCATGCGGGGCCACCTCCAGCGAGGCGTTGATCAGCATGCAGCCCTTGTGATCGGGATCTGAGATCGATCGCTCCAGCGGTTCGTCGAAAAAGGCGGCGAGACCTGCGCGCGGCGCCATGGCCGAACAGCGCCGGATGCGTTCGGCGATGCCACTTTCGATGTAGTGATTCAGCGCGCGGCCATAGAGGGCACGCTTGTCCCCGAAGGCGTTGTACAGGCTGGCGCTGGTGATCCCGGTATGCTGGACCAGATCGCGGACCGAGGTCAGTTCATAGCCCCGCGCCCAGAAGCACCGGGTGGCGGCATCCAGCACCTGCTCTTCGTCGAATTCCCGCGGGCGCGCCATGGCGAAGCTCCGTCCCCCAATCGTCCTGATGCATGCGATCGGCATCTTGCCAACCGTTTTCTAACGTGCATTATAAAACAAGCGTCATAAAACACAAGACGGCGCTCCGGGAACAGAATGGATGGATGGGCGATGGCCATGCAGCAGACGGCCCCAAAAGGGCGCGGGATCGAGGGCTTCGCCTGGGCGGCGCTTGCGGTCTCGATCTTTTCGGGCTGGTTCGTGGTCACACGGCTTGCGGTGGTCCACAGCCTGGAGGTCTGGGACATCACCGCCCTGCGCTTCGGCATCGGCGCGGTGCTGCTGCTGCCGGCCCTGTTCCCGCGCGGCCGGCCGCTGCCGGCCCGGGCGTGGAAAGAGGGGCTGGTCTTCTCGCTGCTCTGGGGGGTGCCCTTCGTGCTGCTGGTCGCGGCGGGGCTGCAACTGACATCTGCGGCCCAGGCCGCTTCGATCGCCCCCACCGCTATGCCGCTGTTCGCGGGCCTGCTCGGGGCCATCTTCCTGGGGGAACGCCACGGCCTGCGGCGCTGGGCAGGCTATGGCGCCATCGTCGCGGGACAGGTGGCCCTGATCCTGATCGGCACCGCCATCCACGGTCTGCCCGATCCCGGCGGCATCCTGGCCCTGCTGGGGGCTGCCGCACTCTGGGCGGTCTATACGCTGCGCTTCCGCGGCAGCCTGATCACCCCCATCCAGTCGGCGGCGTTGATCTGCTTCTGGTCGGCGCTGCTGTTCCTGCCGGTCTATCTGGCGGCCGGCCTGTCCAGTCTGGGCACCGCCACCACGGGCGAAATCGTCGTGCAGGGCCTGTATCAGGGCGTGCTGATGAGCGCGGTGGCGGTGATCACCTTCAACCGTGCGGTCGGCCTGCTGGGGCCTGCGGCCGCGACCGGCATCATCGCCCTGGTGCCGGTGGTCGCCTCGACCCTTGCCATCCCGGTGCTGGGCGAACTGCCCGCCCCGGCCGAGGCCCTCGCCATCCTGGCGATCGCAGCCGGCGTGCTGCTGGTGGCACGCCCGGTGCGGCGACCGGCCCGATCCTGAGTTCCTCCCCCCCGAAAACAGAGAGGGTAGCCCTCGTGATCCGCTTCTATTATCACCCGACCCCGAACCCGGCGAAGGTGGCGCTGCTGCTGGAGGAAACCGGTCTGCCCTACGAGCTGGTGCCGGTCGATACCCGCAAGGGTGAGCAGCACGATCCGGCCTTCCTGGCGATCAATCCCAACGCCAAGGTGCCGGCCATCGTCGATCTCGACGGGCCCGGCGGCAAGCCGGCGCGCGTATTCGATTCGACTGCGATTCTGATTTATATAGCCGAAAAGGCTAATGGCTTTCTGGGCGCGCCCCAGGACCGGCCGGAGCTGCTGTCCTGGCTGATGTTCATCGCCTCGGGGCTGGGGCCGTTCTCGGGCCAGGCGGTGCATTTCCAGCACGCCGCCCCCGAGGGGCTGGACTATGCCCGCAACCGCTACCGCCGCGAGGCCGAGCGGCATTACGAGGTGCTGGACCGGCATCTGGACGGGCGCGACTGGATCGCGGGCGACAGCTATACCATCGCCGACATCTCGGCCTGGGGCTGGCTGGAACGTGCCGAGCGGGTGCTGAAGGGCAAGACCGATCCGCTGGCCGACTATCCCAATCTGAAGCGTCTCTTCCAGGCGGTCGATGCCCGGCCGGCGGCAGAGCGGGCCCGCAGGGCGGGCAGCGATCACGAGTTCAAGACCGTGATCGACGAACAGGCGCAACGCGCGCTCTTCCCGTCCAACTATCCCAAAGCCGGGTGAGGATGCCCATGATCGACCTCTATTACTGGCCGACCCCCAATGGCCACAAGATCACCATGTTCCTGGAAGAGACCGGGCTGGATTATCGGATCCATCCGGTCGACATCAGCGCCGGCGACCAGTTCAAGCCGGCGTTTCTGGCGATCTCGCCCAACAACCGCATGCCGGCGATCGTCGATCATGCGCCGGCCGATGGCGGCGCGCCGATCAGCGTGTTCGAATCGGGCGCGATCCTGCTCTATCTGGCCGAGAAGACCGGCCGGCTGCTGCCCACGGAACTGCGCGCCCGCAAGACCGTCACCGAATGGCTGTTCTGGCAGGTGGGCGGGCTTGGCCCCATGGCCGGGCAGAACCATCATTTCGGGCTCTATGCGCCCGAGAAGCTGCCCTATGCCATCACACGCTATGTGAACGAGACCAACCGGCTTTACGGCGTGCTCGACCGGCGGCTGAAGGGCCGGCGCTATATTGCGGGCGACGACTATTCCATCGCCGATCTGGCGAGCTATCCCTGGGTGGTGCCGTGGAAGCGCCAGCAGCAGACCCTGGACGATTTCCCCGATCTGCGCCGCTGGTTCGACGACATCCGCGCCCGGCCGGCCACGGTCCGCGCCTATGAAAAGGGTGAGCCCTACATGTCGCGGCCGACCGTGACCGAAGAGGGCAAGAAGCTGCTCTTCGGTCAGACGGCGGCGTCTACAGGCGGCAGCGGCAGCTGATCCCGGTGACGGGGGCGGGGGTCAACCCCGCCCCATCAGCATGCGGTAGCGGATCTGGTCGAAGACCACGGCCAGGATCAGCAGGGCGCCGAGCAGCACCATCTGCATATAGGAACTGATCTGGGCCAGGTTCATGCCGTTCTGGACCAGAACGATGAAGAAGGCGCCGAGCACGACGTTTTCGACCCGCCCGATGCCGCCGCGCAGCGACACGCCGGCGATGACGCAGGCGGCGATGCTCTCAAGCGCGATGGTGCCGCCCAGATTGGCCTCGCCGCTTTCCACCCGGGCGGTGAGCAGAAGCCCGGTCAGCGAGGCGATCAGCGCGCAGATCACATAGGCGAAGACCAGTACCTTCTTCGTGTCGATCGCCGACAGATGCGCCGCCTTCATGTTGCCGCCGATGGCATAGACATGCATGCCGATGCGGGTGCGGCTCATCACCACCCACATGGCCAGCGCCGCCACCGCCGCCACCAGCACCGGCACCGGCACGCCGAACAGCCGGCCGAAGCCGAAGAGGTCGGCGAATTCGAAGGGCAGGCCGGAAACCGGCACGCCGCCGGTCAGGAACAGCGAAATGCCGGCCGCGACCGAGCTGACGCCCAGGGTCATGATGAAGGGCGAGACGCCGAAGGCGGCGACGCCGATGCCGTTGACCAGGCCGATCAGCATGGCGGCGCAGAAGCCGGCGGCGGCGCCGGCCACGATCACCAGCCAGACGGCATCGGGGAAGAGCTGACCCAGCGCCGTCATCACCAGCGCCGAGACCACCGAGGTGACCGCGACCGCGGCCCCCACCGACAGGTCGAAGCCGCCGGTGATCAGCACCAGCATCTGACCCAGAGAGACCAGCATCAGATAGACCGACTGCCGGGCGACATTGACCAGATTGTCGACGGTGAGAAAGCGGTCGGAGAGGATCGTGAACACGATCAGCGCCCCGGCCAGGAAGAAGGGCAGGACACCCAGACGGACGAACAGGCGGCGCAGCGGGTTGGCGGCGGCGCCCCGGGCGGTATCGGTCATGGGGGCGGGTCCCTTGGTCATGCCGGTGGCGGGTGCGGGCGTGTCGGTCATGCGACCTCCTCCTCTTCCGCGAAGAAATGCGCCAGGACGGCCGCTTCCGAGATGCCGTCGCGGCCGAGTTCGGCGGCGATGCGGCCGCGGGAGAAGACCACCAGCCGGTGGGCGAGGTTCATCGCCTCGGGCAGATCCGACGAGATCACCACCACCGCCTTGCCGGCCTCGGCCAGATCCCGGATCAGCCGGTAGATCGCGGCGCGGGCGCCCATGTCGACGCCGACCGTCGGCTCGTCGAAGACGTAGAGCGCGTAATCGCGGCCAAGCCCTCGGCCGAACAGCGTTTTCTGCTGGTTGCCGCCCGAGAGCTGGGCGGCCGGCCGGCCGCGATAGGCGGGCGGCAGTTCCACCCGCTCCGCCACCTGCTCGCAGGTCTTGCGGATGCGCGGCCAGGGCAGCAGACCCCGGCCGGGCAGACCGGGCAGCACCCCCTGGGCCAGGTTGTCGCGCACCGTGAAGGCAAGCTGCAGCCCCTCGGTCTTGCGATCCGGCGGCAGATAGTACGCGCCCGCCGCCATCATGGCGCGGGTGGAGCGGCCCGTGACATCCTGCGCCGCTTCCCGGTCATGCCAGATCACCCGGCCTGCTTCCACCGGCAACAGACCCATCATGGCGCGGAAGGCGCGTGATTTGCCCGAGCCGACCAGCCCCGCCACCCCTAGCACCTCGCCCGGGCGGATGTCGAGATCGATGCCGTCGACACCCCAGGCCTTCAGCCCGCGGATCGTGACCAGCGGCACTTGCGGGGCATGGGCGATGGCGGGGTAGATTTCGGTGATCGCGCGGCCGGCCATCAACTCGACCAGCGTCGCCTCGTCGGTGCTCTGCATCGGATAGGTGCCGATCTTCGTGCCGTCGCGCAGCACGGTGATCCGGTCGGCGATGCGGGCGAATTCCTGGATGCGATGCGAGATGTAGATGATGCCGACACCCTGGGCCTTCATCGCCGTCACCACCTTGAACAGATGGTCGACCTCGCGATCGGTCAGAGAGGCGGTGGGCTCGTCCAGGATCAGCAGCGAAACCTTGCCCTGCAGCGCCTTGGCGATCTCGACCATCTGCTGTTCGGCACGGCTGAGATCCGACACCCTGCGGCGCGGATCGATGCGGAAATCGAGCCGGGCGAACAGCGCATCGGCGGCCCGGCGCATGGCCGGCCGGTCGATGAACGGCCCGGCCTTCAACTCGTTGCCGAGGAAGATGTTCTCGGCCACCGACAGGGTCGGGACCAGGGAGAATTCCTGAAAGACCGCCGAAATCCCGGCCATGCGGGCATCGGCGACCGAGTGGAAGGCGACCGGTCGGCCGTCGAGGCGGATCTCGCCCTCGCTCGGCGTCGAGGCGCCGGCGAGCATGGAGATGAGTGTGGATTTGCCGGCGCCGTTCTCGCCGAACAGCACATGGACCTCGCCGCGCCGGAGGTCGAAATCGACCGCGTTCAGCGCCGTGACGCCCGGATAGCGTTTGGTCAGCCCCCGGGTTTCGATCAGGGGCGGCGGGCTGGTGTCTGATGTCTGGGCCATGGTCTCGGGCTGCCTGCTCGTTGACTGCGGGGGTGCGCAGACCGGCAGGGTGCGGACGGATCCGGCACCCCACCGGTGGAGCGGTTCGGGATCGGCCCGGTATCAGTTCACCGAGAAGACCGGCGAGAAGTTCTCGGGCGGCAGGATGCTTTCGCGCGCCACCTTGCCGATATTCTTCTGGTCGACCACGAAGATCTTCGGGCCGACATGCTTCACATAGTCCTTGCCTTCCAGGATGCGCACCGCCTGATCGACGGCGATGCGGCCCTGAATGACCATGCTGTCGGCCGGTGCCGCTTCGATGAAGCCGCGCCTGATGCCCTGATAGACGCCGGGGGTCATGTAGAAGGCGAGGATGCCGACCTTGTCGGTGAGGCCGCGTTCCCGCAGCAGGCCCTGGGCGGCCTCGGCGGTCACCGCGGTGCCGGCGATATAGGCGACGTCGGGCGTGGCCTGGAGCACGTCTTCCACCAGGCGCAGCTGGGCTTCCTTGCCGGTATCGCCATAACGCGGTTCCAGCACCTGAACCGCCGAGCCCTTGACCGCGTCCATGAAGCCCTTATGGGCGGCTTCCACCCAGCCGGCGCCCGCGGGCCCCGGGAACCAGCCGACCTTGACCGGGGCGGAGCCGGCCGGATGCTTGGCCGCCAGATACTTACCGGTCTCGCTGCCCATGGTGTAGAACGACACCAGCGACTTGGCGGCCAGTTCGGGCGAGGAGATGCCGTTGATCACGTCGATCACCGGGATCTTCTTTTCCGCCAGTTCCTTGACCAGATTGTTGAGCCCGTCATACGAGATCGCGCCGATTACCACGGCCTGGGCGCCCGAGGCGACGCAATCCTCGATCTGGCTGATCTGCTTGGGCAGTTCGGTATAGCCGCCGGCCTCGACCACGTTCAGCTTCACGCCCAGGCGCTTCGCCTCTTCGGTGACGCCATAGTCGACGCCCAGCCAGTAGGCATCCTTCATGTGCGGGAAGGACACGCAGACGTTCCACGGCTTGGACGCCTTGTCGAGCGGCACATAGTCGATGTCCTTCGACGTGCCGTCGGCCGAGAAGGCCGGGGTCACCTCGGCGGCGGGATAGGGAAACCAGTCCGCGGCCTGGGCAGCGCCTGTGAAGAGCGTGCCGGCCAGAAGAGCGATCGCGAGCTTTTTCATGACGTGAGCCTCTGATGTCGTCTTTGAACGTTCACGTTGTTTCGTGTTTGTTCTTGTTTTCGGCTGTCTTCTTCTTGCTCAGGCGGGTAGGCAGGTGGTCTGGTCCTCCGGGCGGTCTCCCCCGCCCGGAGGACCGGTCATCGGTCAGACCAGGGCATCGTGCAGGCGGGCGATCAGCGAGGCGCGATCCCGGCGGGCGGTGAGCGCGGTCGCCATGTCGACCTTCACGAAGCGGGTGGGGGTGTGCGGCTGCAACTGGCCGATCAGGTCCATATCGGCCGAGATGACGGCGCCCAGGGTGAAATAGCCGCCGCCCGAGACCGCATCGCGATGCAGCACGATCGGCTCGGAGCCGCCGGGCACCTGGATCGAACCGTACTGATAGCAGCCGTCGACGATGTTGGAGGGGTCGGAGCCGGCGCCGAAGGGCTGCTCGCGCGGCTCGAAGCTGAACGGCCGGCCGCCGCGGAAGCGGTAGCCGATGCGGTCGGCCTCGGGCGCCACCTTCCAGTCATCCTCGAAGAAGTTGCGGCCGGCCTCTTCGGTGATCAGACGCCAGTAGAGGCCGGGCAGCACCCGGATTTCGGCCGGCGTGCGGGGCAGGCGGCGCAGGCTGGGGGCAACCGAGCGGCCTTCATCGGCCCCCGGCCCCTCGCCCAGCGGCAGAAGATCCCCCGCGGCGAGCGCCCGGCCCTGGAAGCCGCCGAGGGCGCCGAGCGCATAGGTCGAGCGGCTGCCCAGCGCCTCGGGCACGTCGATGCCGCCCGAGACCGCGACATAGGCGCGGGCACCGGCCTGCAGATAGTCGAAGCTCAGCACCTGGCCGGCCTTGACCTTGAAGGCGGTCCAGCCGGGTTTCGGCTCGCCGTCGAGCTTCGGCGGCAGATCGGCGCCGGTGACGGCGACCGTGGCGTCGCGCTGGAATTCGAGCTGCGGGCCCAGGAACACCGCCTCCAGCCCGGCCGCATTTGCCGGGTTGCCGACCAGCAGATTGGCGGCGATGAGCGAGAGGGTGTCCATCGCGCCCGAGACGGGGATGCCCAGATGGAAATAGCCGGGCCGGCCCAGATCCTGGACGGTGGTGGCGAGGCCGGGGTTCAGAACCTTAATCGCCATCGAGGGCCTCCATCAGCCGGGCGTTGGTGCCGTCGATATCCGCCTTGAAGGCATCGAGATCGAAGGAAACCGGGCGGATGCGCGGGACATAGGTGTTCGCCGCAACCCGGGCCGTGATGGCGTCGTATTCGGCGCGGTCGATCGGCTTCCACTTCACGATGTCGCCCGGGCGGAAGAAGACCATGAAGTCCTGAAGGTAGGAGATCGACTGTTCGGGGTCGTAGATCGGCATCGGCGTGATGCCGAACATCTGATAGCCGCCGGCCCCCCGCACCGAATAGATGCACGAGAAACACCCGCCATATCCCACCGTCAGCTTGGGCGTATCGGTGCGGGGGCGCAGATATTTCGGCACCTGCAATTGCCGGTCGCGCTCCACCAGCTGGTAGAGGAAGGGCAGGCCGGCCACGAAACCCACCATCGACACGAACCAGGGCGCGGAATGATGGGCGCGGATGAAGCCCGCGGCATCGTCGAACCCGTTGATCCGGGCGGCATAGTCCAGATCGGTGCCGCTCGGGTCCTGGTGGCGCTCGCGGAAGCGCATCAGGGTCTCGTGGGTCCAGGGATCCTGGTAGTAGACCGGAATTTCGATGATCCGGGTATCGAGGCGCTTCGGCCCCTCTTCGGCCGCAGCTTCCAGCGCCTTCAGCTTCGCCATCATCTCGTCGGGCGCGATGACGTCGGGGTCGAACCTGACCTGGAAACTGGCATTGGCGGGGCAGACCTCGGTCACCCCGGCAATCGCCGCGGCCTTGACCGCGTTGCTCATGGTGAGCGCCTTGAAGAAGGCGTCGAGCGACATCTCTTCGTCCATTTCGACGAAGATGTGCTCGTCACCCCCGAAGGAATAGCGCGTCTTCATCCGGTCCTCCTATCGGGTGGCGAGGCCGCCGGCGGCCAGCCAGGCTTCGAGGAACTGGGTATGGGTGCGGTTCTCGCGCACCTCGGGCGATGCGGCGAGGGCCGCATGCAGCGGAATGGTGGTCTTGAGCCCGTCGATCCGGATGGCCTCCAGCGCCGCCGCCATCGCGTCGATCGCCGCCCCGCGGTCCTCGCCGGTGACGATCAGCTTGGCCAGCAGCGAGTCGTAGAAGGGCGGGATCTGATAGCCTTCGTAGATCATGCCGTCGAAGCGGATATGCGGGGCCTCGGGCACCGACATCGCGCCCACCAGCCCGGGGAAAGGCATGAAGCTGTTGGCGGGATCCTCGGCATTGATCCTGACCTCGATCGCATGGCCGTGGAGGCGGACATCCTGTTGTGCGATCGTGAGCGACTCGTCGCCGGCGATGCGGATCATCCAGGCGACCAGATCGATGCCGGTCACCATTTCGGTCACCGGATGCTCCACCTGAATGCGGGTGTTCATCTCGATGAAGTAGAAGCGGTTGGCGGCGTCGTCATAGAGGTATTCGAGCGTGCCGGCACCGCGGTAGCTGACGGACCGGGCAAGTGCGACCGCCGACGCGCAAAGCTCGGCGCGGGTGGCCTCGTCCAGGCAGGCGGCGGGGGCTTCCTCCCAGACCTTCTGGCGTCGGCGCTGCAGGGAGCATTCGCGCTCGAAGCAATGGATGGCATGGCGGCCGTCGCCCAGGATCTGGACCTCGATATGCCGGGCATCGCGGATGACCCGCTCCAGATAAAGCCCGCCATCGCCGAAGGCCGCCTCGGCCTCGGATGCCGCCTGCGGGGCCAGCTTGCGCAGCTCCGCCTCGTTTTCGGCGATGCGGATGCCGCGGCCGCCGCCACCGGCGGTCGCCTTGATCATCACCGGATAGCCGACGGCTTCCGCCGCGGCGACCGCGGCCTCGACATCGGCGAGCCGGCCGTCCGAGCCGGGCACCACCGGCACGCCGGCGGCGATGGCGGCGGCACGGGCGGCGGCCTTGTCGCCCATCACCCGGATGGTGTCGGCCGAGGGGCCGACGAAGATCAGCCCCGCCGCCTCGACGGCGTCGGCGAAGGCGGCGTTTTCCGCCAGGAAGCCGTAGCCCGGGTGGATCGCGTCGGCGCCGCTGGCCTTTGCGGCGTCGATGATCCGGGCGGCGTTCAGATAAGAGGCTTTCGCCGGGGCCGGGCCGATGCACACCGCCTGATCGGCCAGCCGCACCGCCAGCATGTCGGCATCGGCTTCGGAATGGCCCTGCACCGTGGCGATGCCGAGGGATTGTGCGGCGCGGACGATGCGCACCGCAATCTCCCCCCGATTGGCGATGAAGAGCTTGCGGATCGCCATCGCGCCCTCAGCCTTCAAGCTCGGCGAGCACCGCGCCCGCCATCACCGGGGTCTCGTTCTCGGCCAGGAAGCGGGTGATGGTGCCCGCGACCTCTGCCTTCACCTCGATGAACGACTTCATCACCTCGATCAGCCCGATCACCTCGCCCGGCGCGACCGTGTCGCCATCGGATTTGAAGGGCGGCTGGTCCGGGGCCGGGCGGCGATAGAAGGTACCGGGAAGCGGCGAGCGGATTTCGGCCATCGATGAGGGTCCTTCCGGCTGGCAGGAATGCGGGTGTGGTGCGGGGGCTTGAGACCGTGGAGATGCGGGGGAGGAAGGCGGCGCTGGCGGGGGGGGGGAGGGCAGTCGTCTTCAGGCCGCGGCGGAAACTTCGGCGGCATTGGCGATGCGGATGCCGGCGTCGATCAGCCCGGCGCGGATGGCAGTGCCGATCTTGAGCGCGCCCGGCGTGTCGGAATGGAAGCAGATCGATTCGAACTCGATCTCGATATCGTCGCCCTCGACGGTACGGACGCGGCCCTCCAGGCAGGCCCGGACGCATTTGCGGGCCACCTCCTCGGGGTCCAGCGCGCGCATCCGGCGGGCGAAGACGATCGATCCGGAGTTGTCGTAGTCGCGGTCGGCATAGAATTCGCGGATCACCGGCAGCCCCGCGGCGCGGGCGACCGCGCAGGTCACCGACACGTCCATGCAGTAGAGATAGGTTTCGGGACTGGACTTCAGCAGAGCCTCGACCAGCAGCTGCGACAGGGTCTCGTCGCGGGCGACTTCCATATAGAGTGCGCCATGCGGCTTGACGTGCTGAAGGCGAACGCCATGACGGCGGGCGAATTCGCGCAGCGCCCCCAGCTGATAGATGATGTCGTTCACCAGCTCTTCCGGCCGGGCCTGGATCACCCGCCGGCCGAAACCCTGCAGGTCGCGAAAGCCCGGATGGGCCCCCAGCGCCACACCGCGTTCGGCCGCCAGCCGCACCACCCGGTCCATCAGGTTGGGGTCGCCGGCATGAAAGCCGGTGGCGACATTGGCCGAGCTGATCAGGTCGAGCAGGACATCGTCCGGAGCTTCACTGATCGTCCAGTGGCCGAAGCTCTCACCGAGATCACAATTGAGATCGACCAGTCTTTTAGCCAAGCGTCTCTCTCCTGCTGCATGCGATCCGACGCGGTGGCGTGATACCGGAACGCGCTTGTTCACGTCTTCATGACAATATGGTGATCCATGATTTAACCCCTCGGCAATTTCTAAATTATGAGAATGCATTATCGAAAAAATCGAACGCTTGAATCTTCAACGGCTCTTTCAAATCCTTCATTCTCATGCATATCATCGAGGGCGCTGACCCCCGTTCAGGCATCTGTTCCGAAAATGCGGTGAGGCATTATCTGAAAATCAGAAGGTGTCGCGGATGTCGCTCAACTTCCGCCACGTGAAGTACTTCGTGGCCACTGCCACGCTCGGGCAGGTGTCCCGGGCGGCCAAGGAATTGTCGATCTCGCAATCGGCGATCACCGCGGCGATCAAGGAGCTGGAGGCCGAGACCGGCAGCCGGCTGTTCGACCGCACTGCCCATGGCATGGAGCTGACCGATGCCGGCCGCCGTTTCCTGGCGGCGGGCTACAGGATCCTGGCCAGCATCGAGGAAGCGCTGCAGCCGGGCACCGCCGATGATGCCTTCTCGGGCACGCTGTCGGTGGCGGCGAGCTATACCGTGCTCGGCTATTTCCTGCCCCAGCATCTGGAACGGCTGGAGCGGCGCTATCCCAATCTGCGCATTCAGCTTTATGAACTCAGCCGCGAGATGATCGAGGACGGGCTGGTCACCAACCGCTTCGACATGGCGGTGGTGCTGACGTCCAACGTCAACAATCCGGAACTGGTCACCGAGACCCTGATGTCGAGCCAGCGGCGGCTATGGCTGCCGGCCGGGCACCCGTTGCTCGGCCGCGACCGGGTGCGTTTCGGCGACATCGCGGAGGAGCCCTATATCATGCTGACCGTCGACGAGGCCGCCCATTCGGCGCTGAAATACTGGAACCGCACCCAGCACCAGCCGAATATCCGCCTGCGCACCTCGTCGATCGAGGCGGTACGATCGATCGTGGCCAACGGCCAGGGGATCTCGATCCTGTCGGACATGGTCTACCGGCCCTGGTCGCTGGAAGGCAAGCGCATCGAAACGGTGGTGATGGCCGAAGAGGTGCCGCCGATGAATGTCGGCCTGGCCTGGCGCCAGGGCGTTGATCTCAGCCCCGCGATGCGCCTGTTCCGTGGCTATTTTGCCGAGGTCTATCAGACACCGCAGAGTATGCTGCCCAGGTGATCTCGCCGTCTGATGACAGCTCGCCGCAGATCGGTTATCAGGAAAACAGGATGGCAATGATGCCGTCGTCTGTCATCGGGAGTGGGGCATGACCCGGAACGAGATCACCACCGAAAACCGGCAGCAGGTTCAGGATCGCCCGCTCTGGCTGCGGCCGGCACTTGAAGTCTGGGCATTGGCGCCGGCGACCCGGTTGATGGACGTCGTCAACCCCGATGGAGGTCCCACCACGTCCTGATCGCGAGGCCTGAGGGCCTGCATGATCGCGACACTGAGAGACCTTCTGCGGCGATGCCCGGACAGCCCTTTGTCTGCGGCCATGGAGGCAGGGCAGCGCCTGCATGTGAAGACCGGACAGGCAGCCGCCTGTGCCGGTCTTTTGCCATGGGCGGGCGTGAATGCCCGTCTGTCGGCGCAGGCGCTGGTCGAGGGCGAGGTGTCGGTGATGCGGGCGGGCCGCGAGGTGCCGCTGGAGATGCTGACCCGGCTTTCCCCCGACGGCCGGCGGGTGCTGCTGGATGCCCAGCTTCAGGCCCTGTGTCAGGGCGGGGCCAGCCTGGTGCTGATCGGCATGCATCGGCATGTTCAGGCACTGGCCGCGCTGGCCGCCATGGTCGAACGTCATGTCGAGGCGCCGGTCACCATCAACGCCTATGCCAGCTTTACCCGGGATGGCGCCTTCCAGATCCATCGCGACGGCCATGACGTGCTGGTGGTGCAGATCGCCGGCCACAAGCGCTGGTTCTGTCACGGCCGGCGCAGCGACCCGCCCTTCGGCGGCGACACGGTCGATCCCCGCCGCGATCCAGGTCCGCCCGAGGCGGAGATGGTGCTGGCGCCCGGGGATCTGCTGTTCCTGCCCAAGGGCGACTACCACCGCGCCGAGGTCGCCGAGGCGGGCGGACAGTCGCTGCATCTGACGCTGGCGATCCAGCGGCCGGACGGGGCGGAGGTGTTGCGCTGGCGGCTGCGCGAGATGGCGGACCGGCTGGCGGCACCGGTGCCGATGGATCCGTCCGCAAGGGGTGCGTATGAAGCGCAGCTGAAGGCGGTTCTGGCCGATCTGAGCGCCGGGTTGGATCTGGACCGCTTTCAGGCGGCACAGGCCGCGGCGCGCCCGCTGGGCGGGGCCACGGCCCTGGGGCTGGCCACCGGGGCCGGCGGACCGGAAGATGCGGTTGTGGTCCAGCCCGCCCTGCGCCGGCGCCCGGTATTGCCGGCGACGGGGCCGGCTGACATCAGGGCAGGTGGCGTGACGATCCGCCTGAATGCGCCTGAATGCGCGATCCTGGCGATGCTGCTGGACCGCGACATCGCGACGATGGGCGAGATCCTGGCCGGCCTGCCGTCCGAGGATCCGGCGGCCTTGCGTGCCGCGGTGGCGGCACTCGCCCGGCGGGGGCTGGTCTTTCTGACGGCCCCCTGACCCTTCCTCAGCCCAACCCTGAGTCCCCATCTGGCCGCTCAGCGGGCATGAGGGCCTTCCGCCACTTCCTCGACGATCTTGTCGACGAAGGCCGGCAGGTCGCCCGGATTGCGCGAGGTGATGATGCCCTGGTCGGTGACGACCTCCTCATCGATCCAGGTGGCGCCGGCATTGCGGACGTCGGTCGCGATCGAGGGGTAGGAGGTGACGGTGCGGCCGCGCAGCGCATCGGCTTCGACGAGCATCCAGGGGCCGTGGCAGATCGCGGCGACCGGCTTGCCCGAGGCCACGAAATCCTTCACCACCTGCACCGCTTCGGGCACCTGGCGCAGCTTGTCGGGATTGATCTGGCCACCGGGCAGGACCAGGGCGTCGAAATCCTCGATCCGTACATCGGCGGCCTTCAGGTCGACATCGGCCCTGTCGCCCCAATCGGTTTCATCCCAGCTGCGGATGCGGCCGGCTTCGGGGGCGGCGATCTGAACCTTTGCGCCGCGGCGCAGCAGCTCGTCCCGCGGATAGGTCAGTTCCGCGCGCTCGTAGCCGTCGGTTGCGAGGATCAGGATGCGGGCGTTTTCGATCACGGGCATGAGGTCTCTCCTTCCGTGAGAGGGGGGAGGGAGACCAACCCGTGTCGGCGATGCGGGTTCCGATCCGCCGGTCGATCAGACCGGGGCGTGGGTGCGGCGGTCGGCGGTGAAGGGACGGCCCGAGCGCGGGCGCGGCCCCGTCTTCACGGCCACCTCTGGCGGCGGGGCCAGTTCGTCATGCAGCCAGTTGACCACGGGGGCGGCGGTCAGCGCCATCCGGGCGACCTGGCCGACGATGGCATTGGCGGAGTAGGGCGGTTCCATCAGCTGTTCCTGATTGACCACCACGATATGCTGGCGCGGCGTTACTTCCACGCCGATGCCGGTCCGCCCCGACCAGGATCTGCGCCCGACCAGCGACAGGAAGCGCTGGCGGCGCTCCGGCGCTTCGGCCGAATAGGGCAGCACGCCCAGATCGGCGATCAGGCTGAGGAAGACGCCCTCGGGGGCTGCGCGCAGCGTGCCGGTATAGGCGATCTCGCGCCAGCGGAAGGTGAAGCGCAGCGGATCGGTGCCATCCTTGCGACGGATCTCACCATCCTCGCCGATCGATACGCTGAGCGGCATGATCGGCAGCGGTTGGGACGAGATGAAGCGGATCAGCCGCTCGCGGCGCGCCGCGGCGCTTTCGGTCTGATGGCCGATATCCGCAATCGGATCGACGGCGTTGTTCTGGGTCATCGTCGGTCAGTTTCCCGCTGCGATACCGGTCTCGCGGCGATGCCGGCAGTGTGATCTGCGGCCGGCATCGCCAATTCAGAATATAGGGGGCTCTGCATGGAATTGTCAGGCATGTCATGATGCGGGGGACGCATCTTTCGCAGCCGGCTCCCTTCCACGCGCATTCCGGGCCCCATCTTCGCCAGGTCTCATGTTTGACATTCCCGTCCGCCGACGTCTCGACCCGATCCTGGACCGTATCGGCCGCGGCCTCGCCGATCGTGGTGTCCGGGCCGATGCCCTGACGCTCGCCGGTTTCGGGGTCGGCCTTGCCGCCGTGCCCGCCCTTGCCCTGGGGGCATTCTGGACTGCGCTTGGTTGCATTCTGGTTAACCGCATCGCAGATGGGCTGGATGGCGCGGTCGCCCGCGCCGCAGGGCCGACCGATCGCGGCGGCTTTCTGGACATCGCCTGCGACTTTCTGTTCTACGCCGCCGTGCCCCTGGGCTTCGCCCTGGCCGATCCGGCGGCGAATGCCCTGCCGGCGGCCTTCCTGATCTTCGCCTTCGTCGGCACGGGATCGAGCTTTCTGGCCTTCGCGGCGATCGCCGCCCGGCGCGGCGGCGTGCCGCCCTCGGGCCATCGCGGCAAGGCGATCCACTATCTGGGCGGGCTGACCGAGGGCACCGAGACCATCCTGGTTTTCGTGATCATCTGCCTGTGGCCGCCGGCCTTTCCCTGGGTGGCCTGGATCTTCGGCGGGCTGTGCCTGATCACCACCGCAACCCGGATTGCCGAGGGCATGCGCGTGTTCAGATGACGACGGGGATATATCCACAAAAATGCACGAGTCCACGGAAATACACACAAGCGACATCGATCTGCAAACCAGTGGCGGCAGGATGACGGCCGTGCGGCGGCGTCCGCACGGATCTTCCCCTCCCAAGGACAGACAGCCATGTTCAAGCTCGTCTCCGGTGGCCTCGCCACGCTTGCGGCCGCTGCGGCCGTGGTGCTTCCGATGACCTTCGCCGCCCCCGCCCGGGCGGCGGATATCGACAATTCGGCGCTCTCCCAGGCCGATTTCCGCCCCCATGTCCGCACCTTCGGCCTGGTCTATACCCTGCCGGCAGAGGTGAATGATCTTCTGGACCGCACCATCCGTGGCCCGCTGAAGGAACGGCTGCTGGAGCTGAACCTGGTGGCCGAGGCGGTGAAGCCGAACATCCCCCATGTCACCGTGGTCCATGTCCACAATGCCGATCCCGCAACGCCGGCGCGGATGCTGGAGGCGCTGCCCCAGCTGCCGCCGGTGCTGAACGTCACCCTCGGCCGGTTCTACACCACCGAGGCGGCCAAGGGCGCCGGCCGCCCCTGGTGGCTGGATCTGGGCCTTGCCAAGGAAGGCGACGGCTTCGAGGCGATGATGGCCTTCAACACCACCGCCACCGCCGCCCTGGCGCCGCTGCGCGACGGGCCGCTGCCGCGCGTGACCGGCCCGGTCTATGCCGCGATGGGCGATGCCGGCAAGAAGCTGGTCCAGACCGTGGGCGTCAGCGGCGTGAATGTGGTGGACGGCGGCAAGGAGCTGCGCAGCCACAACCCGCACACCACCCTGGTCTACAGCATGGCCCGCTTCACGCCCGAGCTGCAGGCGGCGATGAACCAGACCGCCGAAGCCTTCAACCAGATCCTGCCCGACCCGATCCCGGTCAGCTTCAAGACCGTCTCGATCGTCGAGCTGGGTTTTGCCGGCAATGTGACCCGCGAGATCTATCGCGTCAGCCTGACCGATGGCGCGGTGACCGAGATCGCGACCGGCCGCCGGCTGCCGGCCCGTCAGCCCGCCGCCCGGAACTGACCGATGCTTGCGGATGAACGCCATCAGCGGATCCGCGCCCTGGTGGCGACCCTCGGACGGGGCGCCACCGATCGCATTGCCGCCGATCTGGGGGTGTCGCGCGAAACCGTGCGCCGCGATCTGGTGGAGCTGGAAGCCCGCGGCGACCTCTGCCGGGTGCATGGCGGCGTGCTGGCCCCGCGGCCGGCAGCCGAGCCGCCGCTGGCCGAGCGGAGCCGGATCCGCCCGCGTGAGAAGCAGGCGATCGCCCGCGCCGCCGCGCTCAAGATCGAACCGGGCCAGACCCTGTTCCTGGATGCCGGCAGCACTGTGGCGGAACTGGCGGCCGTGCTCGCCACCCTGACCGGGCTGACGATCGTGACCAATTCCTTCGAGGTCGCCGGCCGCATCGCCATGGCTGGTGCCGGCACGCGCGGGCTGGAGGTGATTCAGCTGGGCGGCCGCGTGGTCCCGGGGGCCGGGGCCACGCTGGGGGCCGCCACCATTGCGGAAGCCCTGCGCCATCATGCCGACTGGGCGCTGCTTTCCCCCGTTGCGGTGGATGCCGGTACGGGTGCCACCAGCCATGATCATGACGAGGCCGAGCTGGCCCGCGCCATGACCGCCCGCGCCGACCGGGTTGCGATCCTGGCCGACCATGCCAAGATCGGCCAGCGCAGCCGGGTCGGCTATTGCCCGGCCGAGCGGATCGATCTGCTGGTGACCGACACCCGCGCCCGCGATCTGCCGGCGCTGGACGCGCTGACCGATCTGGTCGGCGAGGTGGTCATCGCCTGAGCCGTCAGCCGCGCTTCCCGCCATGGCTGGCCCGCAGGAACTCGATCGGTGTCGTCGGCTTGCGGCCGAGAAGTTTCTCCAGATCGTCGCTCTGGCCGTCCCACTCGCCGGCATTGACGCCCTGTACCCAGGCCAGCACGAAACCGGCAGCCGGCTCGGGCAGCCCTGCCGCCATCAGCCGGGCGATGTAGTCCTGGTCCGAAATGGCATTGAACGGCACCGGCCTGCCGCTGATGTCAGACAGAATCTGCGCGATATCCCTGAAGGACACGGCCGGACCGCCGTAGAGCGAATAGGCCTTGTTTTCATGTCCCGCCTCGCTTAGCACCACGGCATGCGCTTCTGCCAGGTCGTCGCGGCAGGCATAGGCCGCCTTGCCGGCGCCGGCCGGGGCATTGATACCGGCATTCAGAAGGTCGCCACCGGCATAGAGTTCAATGTTTTCGAGAAACGGCGGATGACGCACCAGCGTATAAGTCAAACCGGAGGCCTTCAGCTTTTCCTCGACGCGAAGGTCCTCTTCGGTCACCTGCGGAAGGCTGGAGCCGGAGCCGGCCTTGTGGATGATCGGCATGTAGACGATGTGCTTGACGCCCGCATGCCGCGCCGCATCGATGACGTTATCGTGCTGGGTGCGCCGGTCCGTAAAGGCCGTGGCGGAAACGAGCATCACTTTTTCGACGCCATCGAATGCGCGCAACAGCCCCGCCTGGTCGAAATAGTCGCCCTGGCGAATATCGATGCCCTTCGAGGTGAGATCCGACGCCCTGGCGGGATCGCGGGCAAGACCGACAAGATCGCCGGCAGGTCTGCGCTTCAAAAGATGGTCGAGAGTCAGTCGGCCGATATTGCCGGTAGCGCCCGTCACAAGGATCCTGGTCATGATGTTCCCTTTATGCGCTGGTGTTCCTGCGCGTCGACATCGTCGTCCGATCCAGGTAAGACAGGGCAGACTCTCGATCCAGTACTGACCTTTTTGTAAGTGTCAGAAACAGGAGATCAGAATGACCGGGACAAATTTCCAATGCGGCCTGGAAGCGGTTCTGGCCATTCTCGGCGGCAAGTGGAAACCGCTGATCGTTTATCATCTGGACGGCGGGCCCAGACGCACCGGCGAGCTTCGCAGACTGGTGACCGGCGTGAGCGAAAAAATGCTGATCCAGCACCTCAAGGAGCTGACGGAGGACGGCGTCATCCGGCGGATCGATTTCCAGAAGGTGCCGCCGCATGTCGAATACGACCTGACCGGTTTTGGCAGAAGCCTGGCACAGGTCCTCGCGCCGCTATGCGAGTGGGGAACCCGTCACACTGCCGAGGTCGCAATGATCGTGCAAAAGCGGGACGGGGCTGCGAAGACCGCCTGACAGACATATCGCGTGTCGTAGTCGGTGCCTCCTCGTATCAGGCATCTGCCTTTCGCTGCGACAGCCGGCCGGCCACCCGCCGCACCCAGCGGCCGACCCGGTCGCCCAGCACCAGCATCGACGGGGTCAGGATCAGGGTCAGCAGGGTGGCGAAGCCCAGGCCATAGACAATGGCGGTGGACAGCTGCGTCCACCACTGGGTGGAGGGGGCACCGACAGCGATCACCCGGTTCGGGATGTCGACATTGATTGACAGCATCATCGGCACCAGGCCCAGCATGGTGGTGACCGTGGTCAGCATCACCGGCCGCAGGCGCTGCGCGCCGGTGCGGAGTGCCGCTTCCACGGCATCCACGCCCTTGCCCCGGATCTCGTTATAGGTGTCGATCAGCACGATGTTGTTGTTGACGACGATACCGGCCAGCGCGATCAGCCCGATGCCGCCCATCACGATGCCGAAGGGCTGGGCGGTGGCCATCATGCCGATCAGCACGCCCAGCGACGAGAACACGATCGCCGAGAGGATCAGCGCCGTCTGATAGAAGCTGTTGAACTGGGTGACCAGCACGATGGCGATCAGAAACAGCGCGATGCCGAAGGCGCGGCTCAGAAATTCCTGGGCCTTGCGCTGTTCTTCATCCTGGCCCTTGAACTTGACCTCCACCCTGGGATCGAGCGGGTTGGCCGCCAGCCAGGCGCGGATCTCACGCACCTTGTTGTCGGCCAGCACGCCGTCCGGCACTTCGGCATCCACTGTCATCACCCGGCGGGCATCGGTACGGTTGATGATGCCCTGGGTGGGGGCGGCGCGGCGTTCGACGAAATTGCTGATCGGCGTCTGACCCATCGCGGTCTGGATGCGCAGCTGGTCCAGCCGGTCACCGGTGCGGTCGATTTCAGGGAAGCGGACCCGGATTTCGACCTCGTCATCGGTGTCGTCCGGGCGATAGGTGCCGACATTGACGCCCTGGGTCACGAAACGCACGGCATTGCCCACCCCCAGCACATCGGCGCCGAAGCGGCTCGCCTGGGCGCGGTCGACGACCATTTCCCATTCGATGCCCGGCACCGGCCGGCTGTCGGCGATGTCGATCATGCCGCCGATTTGGTGCATGCCGGCGAGCACATGGTCGACGGCGCCCGGCAGGGTTTCGGGGAAACGGCTGGCCAGTTCGATCTGGATGGCCTTGCCGACCGGGGGGCCGGCCTCTTCCTCGCGGGCCTCGATCACCAGGCCCGGATGGTGCTTCAGGCGCTGGCGGATGGGTTCGAGGATTTCACTCGCATGCGGACGGGTGCGCCAGTCGGCGAATTCCAGATTGATGATGCCGATCACGTCCTCGGGCAGATCCTCGCCGCGGATGGTGCCGGTGCGGGTGTAGACGGTTTTGAAGCCGTCGAGCTTCAGCACCTCGGCCTCCACCTCGCGGACCAGGGTCTCCTTTTCCGAGATCGACATGTTGCCGCGGGCGCGGACCTGGACCTGGGCGTTGTCGGGTTCGACCGAGGGGAAGAATTCGACGCCGCGGCCGAACATGCCATAAGCCTGCAGGGTGACCACCGCCGTGACCAGCGCAATCGCCACCACCACCCAGGGGTAGCGGACGGCCTTGTCGAGGGTGCGGACATAAAGCCCGGCGGGCCCGCCGACCGAGCGGATGTCGCCGTCTTCGGCCGCGCGCAGCATCTCCACCACCCGGCCGCTCGATTTCGCCGGCTTGCCGATGATGCTGCCCAGCACCGGCAGGAAGATCAGCGCCATGGCGAGCGAGGCGGACAGCGTGACGATCAGGGTGATCGGCAGGAATTTCATGAACTCGCCGACGATGCCCGGCCAGAACAGCAGCGGCAGGAAGGCGGCCAGCGTGGTGGCGGTGGACGAGATGATCGGCCAGGCCATGCGGGTGGAGGCCTCGCGGTAGGCCTGGATGCGATGCGCACCCTCCAGCATGCGGCGGTCGGCATATTCGCTGACCACGATCGCCCCGTCGACCAGCATGCCCACGGCCAGGATCAGCGAGAACAGCACCACGATGTTGACCGTCAGCCCCATGGCGTGCAGCACCAGGATGCCGGTCAGGAACGAGCCCGGAATGGCGATGCCGACCAGGATCGACGAGCGCAGCCCCAGCGCCGCCAGCACCACGATCATCACCAGGATGATCGCGCTCGCCACATTGCTCGACAGGTCCGACAGCATCAGTTCGATCTGCTGCGACTTGTCCTGGCTGTACGAGATTTTCACGCCTTCGGGGAAGAGGGCGGCCTCGGCATCGGCGACCGCGCGGACCTCGTTGATCGTGTCGATGATGTTGACGCCGATCCGCTTGGTCACCTCCAGCGCGATCGCCGGCTTGCCGTCGACGCGGGCGAGCGATTCGGGGTCTTTGAAACTGCGCTGGCCGACCGCGACATCGCGGAAGGTGACGACCCGGCCGTCGATGGCCTTGATCGGCATGTCGAGGATGTCGTCGATCGACTGGATCAGCCCCGGCACCTTGACCGAGACCCGGCCCGCCTCGCTGTCGAGCGCGCCGGCCGGCACCAGCTGGTTGTTACGGCCGACCAGCTGGACCAGTTCGTCCTGCGAAATACCATAGCTGTCGAGCGCGCGCGGATCGACCACGATCTCGGCCAGATCCTCGCGATCGCCGGCGATGTCGACCTCGAGAACGCCCGAGAGGCCCTCGATCTTGTCCTGCAGATCGCGGGCGAGGCGGATCAGCAGGCGCTGGTCGACATCGCCCGACAGCGTCACCACCAGGATCGGGAACAGCGCGACATTGACCTCGTGCAGTTCCGGCTCCTCGGTCTCGCCGGGCAGGTCGGCCTTGGCGATGTCCATCTGTTCGCGGACATCGCGCTTGGCCTTTTCGATGTCGAAACCGGCCTCGAATTCCAGCACCACCGTGGCATAGCCTTCCTCGGCGGTGGCGCGCATCTCCTTCAGCCCCTCGACGGAGCGCAGTTCCTGCTCCATCGGGCGGATCAGCAGCCGCTCGGCATCCTCGGGCGAGATGCCGTCATGGCGCATGGTGATGTAGAGGATCGGGATCGCGACATCGGGGTCGCTTTCCTTGGGGATGTCGTTATAGGCGACCGAACCGGTGATCAGCAGCAGCAGCAGCAGGCTGAGCACCGTGCGGCTGCGTGCAAGACAGGCATTGATCAGCGTCTTCACGAGCCGGCCCCTTCACGCGCCGGGGCCTTGGTGGCGCCGGCCGCCGACAGATCGAGCTGGTCGAGCATGCGCTCCACCTCGGGCGGCAGCGGCACCAGGCCGCGCAGCTCCTGCGGCTGCACCTCGACCGCAATGACCTTGTCGCCGGGGGCGACATAGCCCTGGCCGACCACGATCACGCGCGCATGTTCGGCAAGGCCGGTGACCCAGACCCCGGCATCGCTGGCCGAGAGGATCGAGACCACGTCGAAGGCGACCCGGTCGTCGCCGTCCACCACCTTGACACCCCCCCGGCCGCGCTCGTCGAGCGACAGGAGGGCGGGGGTGAGCAGCACGGCCGGGTTGCGATCCAGCGGCACCGACACCTCGGCGGTCACCCCGCCGGGGAGCAGGCCGTCGGGATTGCCGACCTCGATCTCCACCCGGAAGGTGCGGGTCTGGGCATCGGCCTGACGGCTGATATAGGCGACCGAGCCGGTCACCAGGCTGCCGTCGGCCAGCCGGGCGCGGGCCTGCTGGCCCACCCTGATGGCGCCGATATCGCGTTCGGCGATGTCGGCGACGATCAGATAGGGCTCGGGCGCCAGCACCCGGGCGACCTGGGTGCCGGGCGAGACATAGTCGCCGATTTCGACATGGCGGCGATCGACGATGCCGGCAAAGGGCGCACGGACGATGGTGTCGTCGATCTGCTGCTCGATCTGGGCGAGTTCGGCGCGGGCGGCCTCGAACTCGGCCTTGGCCTCGGCCAGGCGCAGCTCGGTCTGGAAGCCCTTGGCGCTGAGCGACGAGGCGGCCTTCAGCTCCGCCCGGCGCTGTTCGACCAGGGCCTGGGCGCGGGCGCGCCGAGGTTCCAGATCGCGGGTGTCGAGTTTCGCGATCTCGGCACCGGCCTTGACCCGGCTGCCCTGGGAGACGGGCAGTTCGATGACCCGGCCGGCGCTTTCGGCAGCCACATCCACCACCCGGCGCATCTCGGTGCGGCCGCTGACCACCAGATCCCGGACCTGGGCGGTCAGCGTCAGTTCGGCCACCCTGACCGTGAACGGCTCCGCCGCTGCCGCGGGGGCCGCCTCCCCGGCGGCCGGCGCCGTCCCGGCCGCTGCATCCGCCGCCGGATCGGTGGCGGCATCAGCGTCGAAACCGTATTCGATGCGGCCGGTATACATCCAGGCACCAAGGGCGGCGGCCAGAATCAGGGCGAGCAGGATGGAGCGGTTCATGAAGGATCCCCGTCGTTCCGGGCGGCGGTTGCGGCAAGAGCTTCGACCAGGGCAGGGCCCCGGGTTTCGACATGGGCGAGGGCGGCGCCATAGACGGCGCGACCGAATTCAAGGGTGAAACGCGGCCCGGGCGGGATCTCGCCCTCTGCCTCTGCCTCGCGCCGGTCCAGATCGGCCAGGATCTCGCGATATTCCCCGGCCTTGATCTTGAGCGCGTCCTCGATCCGCGCCGGCGGCAGCAGGGCGGCGAAGAACATCTGGATCATGAATTCCGAGCGCACCCGCTCCCGCGGGCGCGTGCGGCACAGCGCCTCGGTGAAGCGGGTCAGGCCTTGGGGCGTGATCCTGTAGATCTTCTTGTCGGGCCGGCCTTCCTGCTCCACCTCGGTGACCGTCACCAGCCCTTCGGCTGCCAGATCGGCCAGGGCGGGATAGATCGAGCCGAAGCCCGCCGCGTGGAAATGCGCGAAGGCCCCCTCGAAAACCTGCTTGATCTCGTAACCCGTGGCCTCGCCGAGCGTCAGCACGCCCAGGCACAACGTCCGCACGTCCATGGCGTGGGCCCGTCCCGTCTCCCTGGTGGATCGTCCCGTGATATCGATCCGATATAACCCCGCCGCACTGTGCCATGACGGGCGGTGGTGCGCTATGTGAGATGTGTCACAGGTGAGGGGATTTCGGTCGGGGCGGGGGCACCCGTCACGTGGCTGCAAAGGTGGATCCCCGCCTTCGCGGGGATGACGGCATTTTATTTTTGAAGCAAGGCGATACCGTCAATCCTGTGGGCGTGGCGTGGATCAGGTGCCGCCGGCCAGGTCATCATACATATCCCGCCAGTACGGGTTCTGCTCCTCGATCAGGCGGATTTTCCAGGCGCGTTCCCATTTCTTGAGCCGCCTCTCCCGTTGGATGGCATCTTCGATCCGATCATAAAATTCGACATAGACCAGTTGGCTGATGCCATATCGGGATACGAAACCGTTCGCCACGTCACGATGTTCATGCAGGCGACGAGCGAGATTGGTCGTGACGCCAATGTACAGGGTGCCGTTAGGGCCATTGGCAAGTATGTAGATGCATGGGCGACGATCACTCACGGCAGGCTCCATTGCGTGATCGATGGGCGCGCATTCTTTATCCTGATAAAACCGTCATCCCCGCGAAGGCGGGGATCCACCTTTCTTGCCATGCCATGAATTTGCCGGCTCACCCCGGCGCCACCCCCGACACCACCCGCATCTCGGCCCGGAGCGGCACCCGGCCTTCGGCATCGGCGAGGGCGGCGAAGGCGGTGCGGATGCGGGTTTCGATGGCCGGGCGGGCCTCGGGGCGGGCGTCCAGGCGGTGGCCCCAGCTCATATCCAGCTGCGGGCGCCAGAAATCGTCGGCGAGGCGCGGGCGTGGCGAGAAGACGTGGGTTTCGGCGGTAACCCCGGTCAGGCCGGCGCGGGTCAGCGCGTCGGGCAGGCGGGTGCAGCTGCCGAAACGGAAGGGGCCGAGGGCGTCCGGATGGGCGGGCTCCACGCCAAGTTCGGCTTCGACCGCGGTGCCCAGCACCTCCAGCATGGTGCTGGCTTCACGCGTGGTCCAGATCATCAGCGCGGTGCGGCCGCCCGGGCGCAGCACCCGGCGGATGCCGTCGGCGACCGCCTGGGTGTGGGGGGCGAACATCACGCCGAAGCGGCTGACCACGGCATCGAAACTGGCCGGGGCGAAGGGCAGATGTTCCATGTCTGCGGCGGCGACCGTCAGCACGCCGCCAAGCCCGGCTTCCCGGCCGCGCTCGCGGATGGTGGGCAGCATGGCCGGCACCAGATCGGTCGAGACCACGAAACCGTCGTCACCCACCTTGCGGGCCAGCGTCATCGCCGGCTCCCCGGCACCGCCCGCCAGATCCAGCACCCGTGCGCCGGGGGTGACGCCCGCCGCCTCGGTCAGGATCTCGTTGAAGCGGGTCGCCATCGCCTCGAGCGGCCGGGCCCAGCGGCTCCAGGTCCGGGCCTTCGACGACCAGAGATCGCTCTGCTGGCGGGTGCGTTCGGCATGGGGGGGAAGGGTGGTCACGGGGCGTGTTCCTCGGGAAATGGGACAGGTCTCTCGGAAATGGGACAGGTCTCTCGGGCCGGTTGGCCGGCCTCGCTATCAGGGATGCGGCGGGATTATACCAGAGATCACCCGCCTGCGGCGGGAAGGGGCGCGCCGCTCGCCGGCGGCAGGCCCTGGGCACGGGCGGCGGCTTCGGCGGCTGCCAGCGCCTCGGGCGTGTCGATATCGCCCAGGCAGGCGGCATCGGGCATGTCCACCTCGACCACCACGTCCTCGTGGGCGCGGATCACGTCGCGGGCGCCGCGATCGCCGGTCTGGGCCATCATCTCGGTGAAGAAGCGGCGGTCGAACAGCACCGGATTGCCGCGCTTGCCCTGCCAGACCGGCACCACGATCAGCCGGCCCTCGTCCGGGTCATAGGCATCGATCAGCATGTCGATATGGCGGGGCGTGATGCCGGGCATGTCGGCGAGCAGCACCAGCGCCGCCTCGGCCCCATCGGGCACGTCGGCGAGGCCGATCGCGAGCGAGCGCGACATGCCGGCTTCCGGCTCTTCATTCACCACCACCGGCACCGGCCGGCCGCCGATCGCAAGGCGCACCGAGGGATCGGTGTTGGTGACGACGGTGAGCGCCCTCAGCCGGCTTTCGAGGGCAGCATCAAGCACATGGCCGATCAGCGGCTTGCCCATGATCTCGCGCACCAGCTTGTTCACCGGCCCGCCCATGCGGGTGCCGCGGCCGGCGGCCAGCACCACCGAGGCGACGTTGCGCACCGATTTGGGCGCGCCGCGCCGTGGCCCGGGCGAGGCGGCGGCGCGCGGCAGCGGGCGTTCGCCCACTTCCTTCAGCAGGCCGCCGACGCCGAAATCGGCGATGTCCAGCGCCTCGATCGCCTCACCCGCAGCCGCGCGCTGCAGCACACGGTCGAAGCCGTTGATCTTCGGGCTGCGGGCACAGCCCGGCGCGCCGATCACCGGCCGGCCGGCCAGCCGGCCCAGCATCAGCAGATTGCCGGGATCGACCGGCATGCCCAGGCGCACGATGGTGCCGCCGATATCGGTCAGCGCCGCCGGGATCACATCGGCGCGGTCGACGATCGCCGAGGCGCCGGCCACGACGATCAGATCCATCGGCTCCCGCGCGATATCGGCCAGCGCCCGGGCAAGCCGGGTGCGGTCGTGGGGCACGCGTTCGATCACCGGGGTGCGCGCGCCCAGATGCATCAGTCGGCTGCCGATGGCGCGGGCGGTCTCTTCATAGATCGACTGCTTCAGATGCGGCAGTTCGGTCAGGATCAGGGCGGCGTGGATCACCTGCCAGGGGGCGATGCGGATCGCCGGCCGGCCGGCCTTCGCAATCACCGCCAGCACCCGGTCGAGGGCGGCCTTGGGGGCCGCGAAGGGGATGATCTTGATCGTCGCCAGCATTTCGCCGCTTTCGCAGGCGGTGTCGTCGGCGAGTGTCGCGATGGTGATGGCCTCGTCGACCCGGTTGATCGCCTTCACCAGTGCCTCGTCGATCCGGCAGAGGCCGCGGGTGGCGGCATAGAGATTGACCCGGCCGGTGAAGGCCCGGGCGATGCGGGCATTGGGCCCGGCCACCGCCTGGGCGACCAGGCGCGCCGCTTCGTCCTCGTGCACGTCATCGGCCCCCAGACGGGCGCCGAGCACGGATGTGCGGCCCTCTTTGCGGATCAGCTCGATGGTCTCCGGATCCAGCCGGTGCCCCTTCTTCAGCACGCGGCCTTCGACCGCGATCGCGTGGGCCAGCAGAACGCCGTCTGCGTCGTCGAGCGGATGTTCGGAGAAATCCATGGGGGCGATCGGTTCACATGCTGGAGGGGGGACGGGATGGGGTGAAAGGCCCGGACATCAGCCCTTGGGCGGCCGCCGCCGCAGCGCCTCGGCACTGCCGAGGCGGCGGACGGCCACCACTTCCGACAGGATCGAGAGGGCGATTTCCGGCGCCGTGCGCGCGCCGATGGCGAGGCCTATGGGCGCATGGATGCGGGTGATGCGGCCGGCATCGAACCCGGCCTCTTCCAGCCGGGCGACGCGTTTTGCATGGGTGCGGGTGCTGCCCAGCGCGCCGATATAGAACAGCGGCGCGTCGAGGGCGAGCGTCAGGGCCGGATCGTCGAGCTTCGGGTCATGGGTCAGCGCCAGCAGGGCCGAAGCCGGGTCGAGGCCGATCTCGGGCAGCACATCCTCGGGCCAGGCGATGCGGGCGGTGACGCCGGGGAAGCGGTCGGGCGTCAGGAAGGCCCCGCGCGGATCGACCACGACCATGTCATAACCGACCGCCGCCGCCATGGGCGCCAGCGCCTGGGCGATATGCACCGCGCCGATCACGATCAGCCGCGGGCGGGGCGCGAAGACGTTCACGAACCAGCGCCGGCCCTCGGCCTCGACATTGGTCGCCTGGTCCTGGCGGATCGCGTCAAGCGCGGCATCGCGTACGGGCGCCGGCAGGGCGGCGCCCATGTCGCCGCCGTCGGTCGCCACCAGGGCGGTGGTTGCGGCATCATCCAGGGCGGTGACCAGCGCCACGCCACGGCGTGCGGCGCGGTCTTCGGCGATGCGGCGGATCAGTGTCGCGTCCATCAGGCTGCCGCTCCCGTCAATCCAGCCGTTCGACCCAGACTTCCAGCCGGCCACCGCAGGCGAGGCCGACTGCCCAGGCCTGATCGTCGCCGACCGAAAAATCCATCAGCTTCGGCGGGGCACCCGCGATGCAGGCCTGGGCCGCCTCGATCACCGCACCTTCCACGCAGCCGCCCGAGACCGAGCCGGCGAACCGGCCGTCGGCCGCCACCGCCATCTGCGATCCGGGCAGGCGCGGCGCGCTGCCCCAGGTGGAGACGACGGTGGCGAGCGCCACGCCCACACCCTGGCCGCGCCAGTCGAGTGCGGCACCCAGAACGTCGTCGCCGGTGGCGGTATCTGATCTGGTGGTCATCTCTGTCACCTCCTGATCGGAACGGCGGCATCGTCGGTCCGCAGGCCACGCCGCCAGGCTTCAAGCCGCGGATCCGCCTCGGCCTTCGTCCGGGTGAGCGCGGCTGCGAGCGCTTCGAGCCCGGTGAGATTATGCACCGCCCGGAACTCGTGGACATGAGGCAAAATCGCCCGCACGCCACGCGCCGCCGGCTGAAAGCCGTCGAAGCGCAGCAGCGGGTTCAGCCAGATCAGCCGCGGGGTCAGATGCGCCAGCCGCTCTACCGCCCGGCTCAGACTGTCGTCTTCGGCCCGGTCCAGCCCGTCGGTCACCAGCAGCACCACGGCATTGCGGGTCAGCACCCGGCGGGCGTAGCGGCGGTTGAAGGCGGCAAGCGCCGGCCCGATCCGGGTGCCGCCCGACCAGTCCTTCACCTTGCGCCCGATCGCCTCCAGCGCCTCGTCCGGGTCGCGGCGCGCCAGTTCGCGGGTCACCTCGCTCAACCTGGTGCCGAACAGAAACACGCTCACCCGCTGCCCGGCATCCTGCATCATCGCGTGCAGCAGATGCAGCATCATCCGGGCATAGGCATCCATCGAGCCCGAGACGTCGACGATCGCGACCAGCGGCGGCCGGGCGCGGCGATGGTGGCGGCGGGCCAGCGTCACCGCCTCGCCGCCGGTGCGGATCTGGCCGCGCAGGCTGCGGCGCAGATCGATGCGCGGGCCGCGCGGCGCGGCCTTCAGCCGCCGGACCGGCCGTTCGGGCAGGCGGGTGCGCAGCAGGCGGATCGCCCGGCGCGCCTCGGCCGCCTCGTCGGCGCTCATCTGTTCGAAGTCGCGGGTCTTCAGCCGCTCGGTCGCATCCCAGGTCAGGCTGGCATCGATCCGGGTCTCTTCGCGCAGCTTCTCTTCCGGCGGCGGGGGCGGCGGCGGAGCATCGCCGGCAAAGGCATCGGCCAGACGGCGGGCCAGTTTGCGGCCGTCGGGGGTGCGCTCGCTTTCCACCTGCGGCAGCAGCAGCGACAGCAGGCGCTCGCGCAGCTGCGGATCGCGCCAGAACACGTCGAAAGCCTGTTCGAACAGCGGCAGATGCTCCCGCCGCTTGACCAGCGTCGCCTTGAGCGCCGCATGCACCTGGGTGCGCGAGGCCATGTCGACGGCGGCCACCGCCGCGGCCGCGACCAGCACGTCGCCCGGACCGATGGCGATGCCGGCCCGGCGCAGCAGCCGCGCGAAGCGGCCGATATTGGCCGGCAGGCGGCCGCTGGTGCCGTCCTGAATCAAGCCGGTCTCGTCTCATGGCTGCGCGCCGCCATGTCGGCGCGGGTCTCGGCCAGCAGGCGGGCGGTTTCGGCGCCGGTCATGCGGGCGATGTCGTCCTGGTATTTCAGCAGCACGCCCATGCTGCCGTCGATCAGGCCGGGGTCGAGGTCGACGGCATCCAGCTGGACCAGGGCATTGGCCCAGTCGAGGGTTTCGGCCACGCCCGGTGCCTTGAACAGATCCTGGGCGCGCAGCCGCTGCACGAAGCCGACGATCTGGGCGGCCATCGCCTCGGCGACCGCGGGCGTCTTGCGGCGGATGATCGCCACTTCCCGCGCGGCATCCGGATAGTCGATCCAGCGATAGAGGCAGCGGCGCTTCAGCGCATCATGGATCTCGCGCGTCCGGTTCGAGGTCACGATCACGATCGGCGGGGTCTCGGCACGAATGGTGCCGATCTCGGGGATGGTGACCTGGAAATCGGCCAGAAGCTCCAGCAGAAAGGCCTCGAAGGGCTCGTCGGCGCGGTCGATCTCGTCGATCAGCAGCACCGGCGCGCCGGCAGGGTCAGGGCTGATCGCATCCAGCAGCGGGCGGCGGAGCAGGAAGCGTTCCGAGAACAGATCCTCCGACAGGCGCTCGCGCGCGCCGGCCTCTCCCGCCTCGCCCGAGGCTTCGGCCAGCCGGATTTCCAGCATCTGGCGGGCATAGTTCCAGTCGTAGAGCGCCTGGGCCTGATCCAGGCCTTCATAGCATTGCAGGCGGATCAGCCGCCGGCCGAGGGTTTTGGCCAGCACCTTGGCGATTTCGGTCTTGCCGACGCCGGCCTCGCCTTCAAGCAGCAGCGGCCGGCCGAGACGCATGGCCAGGAACAGCACCGTCGCGAGCGCCTCGTCGGCCACATAATCGCCCTGATCGAGCAGGGCCAGCGTGTCGGCGACCGAGGCAGGCAGCGGGACGGGGGAGGGGAAGAGCGTCAAGACCGGCTCCTCGAGGGATGGAATGGATCGGCATGCATCGTAAATCTGGCGCGCGGGACAGCCGCAGGCAAGCCGTCACGACATGCGAAGACGGCGGTGCGGGCACGTGATCCGCGCCCGCACCCGCCCTGGCCCGCATCCATCACGGCGGGCCGTGGAGCCGCCCGGCTCAGCCGAGGGCGGCCGCCACCGCGCGCTTTGCGATCACGCCGATCAGATGGGCGCGATATTCGGCACCGGCATGCATGTCCGAATTCAGCCCGTCGGCCGGCACTGTGATGCCGTCCAGCGCTTCGGGGCGGAAATCGGCGGCAAGGGCGGCTTCCATCGCCTCCACCCGGAAGACCGAGGGACCGGCGCCGGTGACCGCGACGCGGACCGAGCCGTCCTTCGCCCGGGCCACGAACACGCCGACCAGGGCGTAGCGCGAGGCCGGATTCGGGAACTTCACATAGCCGGCCTTCTCGGGGATCGGGAAGCGGACCTCGCGGATGATCTCGGCCGGTTCCAGCGCGGTTTCGAACATGCCGACGAAATAGTCGTCCGCCGGGATGCTGCGCTGGTCGGTGACGATGTCGGCGCCGAGCGCCAGCGCTGCCGCCGGATAATCGGCCGCCGGGTCGTTGTTGGCCAGCGAGCCGCCGATGGTGCCGCGGTTGCGGACCTGGGCATCGCCGATATGCGAGGCCAGATGCGCCAGCGCCGGGATCGCCGCCTTCACCTCGTCGGAGCGGCCGACGGCGGCATGGCGGGTCATGGCGCCGATGACCAGGGTGTCGCCGTCGCGGCTGATGCCGGCCAGCTCGGCGATGCCGTTCAGGTCGATGATGTCCGACGGTGCCGCCAGACGCTGTTTCATGGTCGGCAGCAGGGTCATGCCCCCCGCCACCAGCTTGGCGTCCTCGTTGGCACCCAGCGCCTGGGCGGCGTCGGCGACCGACGAGGGACGGTGATATTCGAATGCGTACATATCGGTGTCTTCCCCGATGACGTCCCGGCGACCCGGCGGCAGGCGCCGGGTCAGGAGGTGTTCACTCGGCAGCGGCGGGCATGCGCGCCGCCTGGATGGTCGACCACACCCGATGCGGCGTCGCCGGCATGTCCATGTCGGTCACGCCCAGCGGCCGGAGCGCGTCGATCACGGCATTGATGATCGCGGGCGGCGAGCCGATGGCGCCGGCCTCGCCGCAGCCCTTCACCCCCAACGGGTTGGTGGTGCAGGGCACCTCGTTATGGGCGACGGTGAAGCTGGGCAGGTCGTCGGCGCGCGGCATGCAATAGTCCATGAACGAGCCCGACATCAGCTGGCCGCTGTCCTGATCGTAGATCGCCGCTTCCAGCAGCGCCTGGCCGATGCCCTGGGCGATGCCGCCATGGACCTGGCCTTCCACGATCATCGGGTTCACCACCCGGCCGAAATCGTCCACCGCCACGAAGCGCTTGATTTCGACCACGCCGGTATCGGGATCGACCTCCACCTCGCAGAGATGGCAGCCATTGGGATAGGTGAAGTTCACGGGATCGTAATAGGCGCTTTCGTCCAGGCCCGGCTCCAGCTTCTCGTGCGGGTAGTTGTGCGGCACATAGGCCGCCAGCGCCACCTCGCCGATGCCGACCCCCTTGTCGGTGCCCTTGACCGAGAACCGGCCGTTCTGGAACTCGATATCGCCTTCTGCGGCTTCCAGCAGATGGGCGGCGATCTTGCGGCTCTTGTCGATCACCTTGTCGATGGCCTTGACCAGCGCCGAGCCGCCGACCGGCAGCGAGCGCGAGCCATAGGTGCCCATGCCGAAGGGGATGCGGTCGGTGTCGCCATGGACGATCTCGACCTGCGAAAGCGGCACGCCCAGACGGTCGGCCACCACCTGCGCGAAAGTGGTCTCGTGGCCCTGGCCGTGGCTGTGGGCGCCGGTGAACACGGTGACCGATCCGGTCGGGTGCAGCCGGACTTCCGCCGCCTCGTAGAGGCCGGCACGGGCGCCGAGCTGGCCGGCCAGCGCCGAGGGCGCCAGACCGCAGGCCTCGATATAGGTCGAGACACCCAGCCCCAGATACCTGCCGCGCGACCGCGCCTCGGCCTTGCGGGCGTCGAGGGCGGCATAGTCGATCAGCCGCATGGCGTCGTCGAGATTCCTGTGGAACTCGCCGCTGTCGTACTGCACCGCCACCGGGGTCTGATAGGGCATCATGTCGGCGGTGATGAAGTTCTTCTTGCGCAGCTCGATCCGGTCGATGCCGCTTTCGGCCGCGGCCTTGTCGACCAGGCGTTCCAGCAGATAGCAGGCCTCGGGCCGGCCCGCGCCGCGATAGGCGTCGACCGGCGTGGTGTGGGTGAAGGCCGATTTCACCTCGCAATAGATCGCCGGCGTCTTGTAGAGCCCGGCGAGCAGCGTGCCGTAGAGATAGGTCGGGATCGAGGGCGCGAAGGTCGAAAGATAGGCGCCCAGATTGGCGACCGTCTCGACATGCAGGCCCAGGAAATTGCCGTCGGCATCCATCGCCAGCCGGGCGCGGCTCCAGTGATCGCGGCCATGGGCGTCGGTCATGAAGCTTTCGGTGCGCTCGGCCGTCCAGCGGACCGGGCGTTCCAGCTTTTTCGCCGCCCAGGTGACGATGGCCTCTTCGGCATAGTGATAGATCTTGGAGCCGAAGCCGCCGCCGACATCCGGTGCCACCACGCGCAGCTTGTGCTCGGGGATCTGCAGCACATAGGCGCCCATCAGCAGGCGGATGACATGGGGGTTCTGGCTGGTGGTGTAGAGCGTGTACTGGCCGCTCGCCGGATCGTAATCGCCGATCGCCGCGCGCGGCTCCATGGCGTTGGGGATCAGGCGGTTGTTGATCAGCTCCAGCTCCACCACCCGGTGGGCATTGGTGAAGGCGGCCTCGGTCGCGGCCCGGTCGCCCAGTTCCCAGTCGTAGCAGAGATTGCCCGGGGCCTGATCGTCCCAGACCGAGGCGGCGCCATCGGCCAGCGCCCGGCGGGCATCGGCAACTGCGGGCAGTTCCTCATAGTCGATGGCGACGTCTTCGGCGGCGTCCTTGGCCAGTTCCTTCGAGGTGGCGATCACCACGGCCACATTGTCGCCGACATGGCGCACCCGGTCGGGCACCAGCGGCGCATGCGGCGGCTCCTTCATCGGCGAGCCGTCCTTGGAATGGACCAGCCAGCCGCAGGGCAGACCGCCGATGCCGTCGGCCGCCATGTCCTTGCCGGTGAACACCGCCACCACGCCCGGCCGCGCCAGTGCGGCCGAAGGGTCGATGTTCAGGATCTTCGCATGGGCGTGCGGGCTGCGGATGATATAGGCATAGGTCTGCCGCGCCAGCTGGATGTCGTCGGTATAACGGCCGCGGCCGGTCAGGAAGCGCCGGTCCTCGGTCCGCTTCACCGGCTTGCCGATCACCTGTTCGGTCATCTCGTCCTCACTCCTCCCGTCGCCCGGCAGGATCTTCGCCCGCCGGGTCTGTCCTGGCGGATGGCGGCGGTCAGCCGCGCATCGTCTCCGCGGCGGACTGCACGGCCTTGACGATGTTGTGATAGCCGGTGCAGCGGCAGATATTGCCTTCCAGGTGCTTGCGGATCTCGGCTTCGGTCGGGTTCGGGTTGTTCTTCAGCAGGTCGACCGAACTCATCACCATGCCCGGGGTGCAGAAGCCGCACTGCAGCCCGTGTTCCTGATGGAAGGCTTCCTGCACCGGGTGCAGCGTGCCGTTGGTGGCCAGCCCCTCGATGGTGGTGACCTCGGCGCCCTCGGCCTGGACCGCCAGCATGGTGCAGGACTTCACGGCATTGCCGTCGACATGGACGACACAGGCACCACACTGGCTGGTATCGCAGCCGACATGGGTCCCGGTGAGGCCGAGATGGTCGCGGATGAATTGAACCAGCAGGGTCCGCGGCTCGACCGAGCGTTCGACACGCTCGCCGTTCACCGTCAGGCTGATCTGGACCGGCATGTATAACCTCCCCATCGGTCGGTAGACGGACAGCCGCACACGCAAGGCTGCCGCAGGTCACGCGGTGCCGGCCCGGGCAGGCAGGCCCCAGGGTGGACGGGGAGAGGGGCGGCGACATTCCGGCGGCGAACGTACAGCCGCGCGATCGACCACCGCGATGGCGGGAACGCGCAGGGGCACGGCTGGGGCCGCATGGGCGGCGGGACGACCGTCATCCCGCCGGGTGTTCCTGACTCAATCCTCCCCCGGTCCGGGGCCGGGGGTCTTCCCCCTTGTTCGCTCCGATCCGGCATCAAGAGTGTGGCGCCGCCAAGGCCGGCCGGTCAAGGGTGATGGCGGGGGAAACCGGCGGGAAAAAACGGCGGATTTATGCCGCACTGCACCAATTGCGGCCGGGTTTGAGACCGGCTCGCAGCGGTTCAACTGAACGTCGGTCAGTATCCGCGGGTCCGCTCCACCGGGTCGAGCGGCGGCCGGCCGGCGGCATGTCGGCGCAGGCTTTCGGCCAGGATGGGCGCCATGGTCTCAGGGGTGCTGGCCGCCGCGACATGGGGGGTGAGCACGATTTTCGGATGCGACCAGAAGGGGTGGCTCTGGGGCAGGGGCTCGACCGCGGTGACGTCGAGCGTCGCCGAGGCCAGCCGGCCGTCGTCGAGTGCGGCAAGCAGATCGGCTTCGACCACATGGCCGCCGCGGGCGACGTTCACCAGATGCGCCCCCCGGGGCAGGCGGGCCAGCAGGCGGGCATCGATCAGCCCGCGGGTCTCGTCGGTCAGCGGCAGCAGGTTGACCAGGCAGTCGGTGCCGGCGATCAGCTGGTTCAGCCCGTCGGCGCCCGACAGGCAGGTGACGCCCGCCACCTGCCTGGCGCTGCGCGACCAGCCGGTGACGGTGAAGCCGAGGCCTGCCAGCGCCTGCGCCGCCGCGGCCCCCAGCTCCCCCAGCCCCAGCATGCCGACCCTGAGCGCGCCGCCCGGCACGCTCCGCTCTTCCCACAGGCCGGCGGCCTGCTGGGCGCGATAGCCGGCCGCATCGACCGAGATTGCCAGCACGGCATGGACCACGAAGCGCACCATCTCGCCGGTCATCGCCGGATCGACCGCCCGGCCGAGGGCGACATGGTCGCCGATCGCCGGATCGTTCAGCAGATGCTCCACCCCGGCCCCCAGCGACTGGGCGAGACCAAGCCGGCTCATGCCCGCAAGCGCACCCGCCGGCTGCTTCCAGAGCAGCACCGCCTCGATCTCGGACACATCCCCCAGATCGGGCCAGAGCCTGACCTCCAGCCCCGGCGCCGCGGCCACGAGCGCCCGCTGCCAGCGCGGCTGATCCCAGCCGGGCGCGATGATGGCGGTGACGGGCAGGCGGGGGGTGGCGGCGGTCGTCATCGCATGCAGGCTCCGGTATGGGGAGAGGCAGGACAGGGGATGGGCGCGCAGCATAGCGCGCCGCCGCCGCTGCCGTCATCCTCGGCAACCCCTGCCGTTCAAAGCCTGACCGCAGCCGCGACGAGGAAGGTGATCACCGACCAGCCCGCAAATACCCGCGTCTGCACCCAGGGCTTGCGCCGCATCCCGGGCCTGCCCGCAACTGCCTCGTCCCAGGGCCCGGTGAGCAGACGCGCCACGACCATATAGATCAGCATCCCGGCGAAATACGGCGTCAGCGCCTCGCCCGTTATCAGACGCCCCCACCAGGCCGACCAGACCATCAGCAGCACGGCCAAAGCAAGGACGAGGTATTCAGGCCAGGAGAGACGGGCAGGCGTAAACAAGGTCTTAAGGGCGCGCCACATCAGGGTCGCCCCTTTGTCTGAGCATCTGGCCGAGGAACGCAGTCCGGGCAGGTGAGCTTTCAGCATCCATCAAAATGCGATCCGCACCACGGCGGCCGCCACCAGCGTAACCCCCACCCACCCGGCGAGCACCCGCGTCTTCACCCAGGGCCGCCGCTCCGAAACGCCCCGCCGCAGAAGCATCGCCTTCACGACCAGAAGATAAAGGCAGAACCCCGCGATATACGCCGCCCCGATCTCGCCGCCATAAAGCGGCGTCCACCACACGGTGAAGACGCCGACGATGCAGAGGAGCAGGGAGGTGAGGCGTGCGGTCGGGGCATGACCTGATCGTCGATTTCAGAACTGGTGAGGACCGGATCGACATCACCGGCTGGCAGGTGGACAGCCTGTCGTCGATCTTCATGGAGCAGACGGCAGGCGATACCGTGCTCTCTTTCGACGGGGCTATGCTCAGGGTTCACGGGCGCGTGATGGCCGACGATCTGATCTGGTGACATGTGGCGATGGGGGAGGATCGCGGCTCTCCCCCATTCCCCCAACCCCCGCCCCGCGCTATCCTCGACACGACACCCAATCCCGAGGATGCCGCCCGACCCATGTCCGAGCCCGTCTCCGCCTATCGTGTGTTGATCGTCGACGACCATTCGGTGGTGCGGGCGGGGTTGCGGCATCTGCTGGCGGAGGTGTTCGATCCGGTCGAGATCGTGGAGGCGAACGGGCTGGCGGCGCTGGAGGCGCTGCTCGACGAGGGCATGCGGTTCAGCTTCGCGGTGGTCGATCTCTATCTGCCGGATTTCCTGGGCCAGGACCGGCTGGACCGGATCCGGCGGCGGCTGGAGCCGGCGCCGGTGGTGGCCTTCACCATGTCGGAGAGCAAGTCCGATCTGCGGGCGGCGCTGGCGGCGGGCCTGCGCGGCTACATTCCGAAATCGACCCATGACGAGGTGATCATCGGCATCCTGCGGATGATCCAGGTCGGCGGCACCTATTTCCCCTATGAACTGCTGGCGCGTGATGCCGAGGCAGAACGCGGGCCCGCGCCGATCCCGGCGGCTGCCTTGCCGATTGCCGGGGATGCCGGCCTGGCGGAGGCGGGCGAGGGCGAGAGCGGCGCCGCGCTGACCGAGCGGCAGATGGAGATCATGGACCTGCTGGCCCGCGGCCATTCCAACCAGCAGATCGGCGATCTGCTGGGGCTGAACCTCAATACCGTGAAGGGCCATCTGTCGCGGATCTTCCGCCAGCTGGGCGTGGAGAGCCGGACCCAGGCGATCCTGAAATATCAGCGCATGCGCGGCGGCTGACGGCTCAGCTGCCGGTGGTGGGGTCCAGACGGTCACGGAGATGGTCGCCGATCAGGCAGACGGACATGGTGGTGGCCAGGATCAGCAGACCGGGGATCACCGCGATCCACCAGGCATTGAGCAGCAGCCCGCGCCCGTCGCCGAGCATCTGGCCGAGCGAGGTGGCCGGCGGCTGGACGCCCAGACCGAGGAAGGAGAGCGCGGTCTCCAGCAGGATCGTGCCCGGAAAGTTGAGGGTGGCCTGCACCACCAGCGGGCCGGCGACATTGGGCAGAACATGGCCAAGATGCAGCCGCGCGCCGGTGATGCCGGTCATCCGCGCCGCCCGTACCCAGCCGGCCGAACCGGTGGCGAGCACCAGATTGCGCGACAGCCGGGCATAGCGCTCCCAGCCGTCGAGCCCGACCAGGATCACGAACAGCACCAGATCGTTGCCGAGAAAGGCGATCACCGCCAGCGCCAGGATCAGAGAGGGCAGCGCCGCCTGCACGTCGACCAGCATCATCAGCAGCTGGTCGGCCAGGCCGCGGAAACGGGCGGCGAGGAAGCCGGCGCAGGTGCCGAGCACCGCCCCGATCGCCGTGCCGGCGACCGCGATCAGGATCGACACCCGGGCACCGTAGAGCACGCGCGAGAGCAGGTCGCGGCCGAGCGCATCGGTGCCGAGCGGATGGGAGAGGGTGCCGCCGAAACCTGCCGGCGGGCGCAGCCGCGCACCCAGATCCATGGCGAGCGGATCGGCCGGCGCCACCCAGGGGGCGCAGATCGCGAGCAGGACGAGTGCCGCCAGAAAGCCCAGGGCGCAGCGGATCGACCAGGGCAGGCCGCGGCCGCGTGCAGCGCCGGATGCGAGCGGACGGAACAGCCGGTGCAGCCGGCCGGCGGCGGGCAGGGCAGGGATGGGGCTCATCGGCGGGCCTCTCCGGCAAGGGCGGCGCGGACCCGCGGGTCCAGCCGGGCATGGAGCAGGTCGGCGGCGAGATTGGCCAGGATCATGGCGAGCGCGATCATCAGGATGATGGTCTGCACCACGGCAAGATCGCGGGCGGCCACCGACTGGACCAGCAGCCGGCCGACCCCCGGCCAGCCGAAGACGCTTTCGACCACCACCCCGCCGCCGACCAGCAGCCCGGCTTCGAACCCCAGGAAGGTGATCACCGGCACGGCGGCATTGGGGGCAAGATGGGCCGCGACCAGGCGGATGCGGCCGAGGCGCTTGCCGCGCGCGACCCTGAGATGCAACTGGCCCAGGACATCGAGCACGGCGCCGCGCACGAAACGGGCGAGCTTGCCGGCCATGGCGGTGCCCAGGGTCAGCGCCGGCAGCACCAGATGCGCCGCGGCGCCGAAGCCCGATGACGGCAACACCCTGAGCCAGAGCGCGAAGACCAGGATCAGCACCAGCCCCAGGAAAAAATTCGGCATCGCATAGCCGAAGACCGCCACCCCCATCACGCCCCGATCGACCGGCCCGCCACGGCGAAGGGCGGCGATGGTGCCGGCGGGGATGCCGATCAGCAAGGCGAGGGCGAAGGCGGTGCCGCCCAGCAGCAGGGTCGCCGGCAGCCGTTCGGCCACCACGCCCGCGGCACTGCGCCCGTCGAGCAGCGAGCGGCCGAAATCCCCCGTCGCGAGCCCGCCCAGATAGCCCAGATACTGCTCATAAAGCGGCCGGTCGAGGCCGAGGCGGGCGGCATAGGCGTCGCGGATGCTTTGGGGCGCATCCTCGGGCAGCAGCGCGTCGAGCGGATCGCCCGACAGCCGGAGCACGACGAAAGTGAGGGTGATGCAGATCAGCGCGGTGACCAGGGTGCGGGCCAGGCGGATCAGAAGGGCGCGGGACATCGCGGATCAGGCCTCGGCCGGAGGGGGAAAGTGACAGGCGGCGAGATGGCGCGCGGTCGTGCGGGCTGAGGGTTCCGGGCGTTGCCGGTGGCAGATGTCTTCGGCCAGCGGGCAGCGCGGATGGAAGGCGCAGCCCGCGGGCGGGTTCAGAATGCTGGGCGGTTCGCCTTGAAGGCGCAGGCGCGGCCGGCGCAGCCCCGGATGGGCGACCGGTACGGCATCGAGCAGGGCGCGGGTATAGGGATGGGCGGGGGCGCCGAACACCGCGTCGACCGGCCCGGTTTCCACCACCCGGCCCAGATAGAGCACCGCCACCCGATGGGCGAGGTGGCCGACCACGCCCAGATCATGGCTGATGAACACCATGGCGAGGCCGCGATCCCGGGCCAGCGCCGCCAGATGGTTGACCACCTGCGCCTGGACCGAGACGTCGAGCGCCGAGACCGGTTCGTCCAGCACCAGCACCGAGGGATCCAGGCTGAGCGCGCGGGCAAGCACCGCACGCTGGCGCTGCCCGCCCGAGACCTGATGCGGCCAGCGGTCGAGCAGGGCGGGATCGAGCCCCATGGCGTCGAGCGCCGCAGAGATGCGCCGGCGCCGGTCGGCCGGGGGCAGCCCCGCCACGACCAGCGGCTCGTCGAGCTGCCGGCCAAGGGTCATGCGCGGGTCGAAGGCGCCGAGCGTGTCCTGAAACACCAGCTGCACCGCACGCCGCCGGGCCGGCGGCAGGGGCAGGGTGAGGGCTGCGCCATCCAGCAGCACCCGGCCCCTGTCGGGCGCAATCTCGCCGGCCAGCATGCGGCCGATCGTGGTCTTGCCCGAGCCGCTTTCGCCGACCAGGCCCAGAATCTCGCCCGGCGCGACCTCAAGATCGATGTTCGAGACGATCGCGGCCCGGCGCGGCCGGGTGAAGAGGCCGGGGTCGCGGTGCCGCACATCCAGACCGAGCCCGCGGGCCATCAGCCGCGGTGCGGCGGAGGTGAGGGCCGGCATAGCGGCGGGCCTGGTCGCCGATGTCGTATCGGCCCGGGTGGTGGCCGGGGCGGTCATGCCGGCACCCCACAGGCAACCAGCCCGCCGCCGGCAGCCGGAAGAAGTTTTGGCGGTATGATGGAGCAGCTTTCAGTTGCGCGACGGCAGCGTGGAGCGAAGTCGCAGCCGGGGCCGCGCCGCCCGGGCCGGGGCACCATGCCGGGAATGGCGGCAAGAGGGCTGCCGCGCGCCTGGCGGCCGGGGCGGCAGGCCAGAAGTTCGGCGGCATAGGGATGGGCGGGGGCATCGAAGATCCGGCCGACCGGGCCCTGTTCGACGATCCGCCCGGCATACATCACCGCCATCTCGTCGGCGATTTCGGCGACCACGCCCAGGTCATGGGTGATGAAGACCAGCCCCATCCCGGTTTCGGCGGCAAGCCCAGCCAGCAGGTCCAGGATCTGGGCCTGGACGGTGACGTCGAGCGCGGTGGTGGGCTCGTCGGCGATCAGCAGGCGGGGGCGACAGGCGAGCGCCATGGCGATCGCGACCCGCTGGTTCATGCCGCCGGAGAATTCATGCGGCCAGGCCCGGGCCCGTTCCGCCGCCCCGGCGATGCCGACCCGTTCCATCAGCCGCACGGCTTCGGCCATGGCCGCACGGCGGCTGAACCCCGCCTGTGCCACCAGCGGCTCGGCGATCTGCCGGCCGACCGTCATCAGCGGGTCGAGCGAGGCCATGGCGTCCTGGTGGACCATGGCGAGCCCGGCAGGGGTGGGGCCGCCCGGGCGGAAGGGCCGGCCGTCGATACGAGCGGTGCCGGATACCACCCGGGCGCCCGCCGGCAGCAGCCCCATCAGCGCCAGTGCCGTCAGGCTTTTGCCGCAGCCGCTTTCGCCCACCAGGCAGAACACCCGGCCGCGGCCGATGGCGAGGTCGAGCCCCGCCACAGCCGGGCCGCCCGGCACGTCGATCCTGAGGTTTTCGACGGTGAGTGCGGTCATGCGAAGGACAGGTTGTCGGGGCGGAGATCGAGATAATAGAGCGGGTAATGGGTCCAGTTGACCGGCCGGCGCTTGCCGTAGACCTCGTTGACGCCATAAAGCACCACACCCGGCGCCTCTTCGTCGAAGAGGTCGAGCAGGTGCTGGAAGATCCGCCGGCGATCGGCGGTGTCCTGCGCGGCCTGAAGCTCGGCGATCCCGGCATTGAACCGGTCGGACGACCAGAAACCGCGCTTCTGCACCGCCGAATCCGGCCCCCAGGCCGGCACCACCCCGCCGCCCAGCGGATCGGGGAAACGGAAGGCGGCTGAGATCATCCGCACATCGGCTCCGGGTTCCAGCGCCTGCTTCATACTCTCGACGAATTCCAGCTCAAGCGGCACGCCGATCTGTGCCCACATCGCCTGGATGATCTGCCCGGCCGCCTCGGCCCCGACGTAGTAGCCTGAGATCAGGCGCATACGCACGGGGGTGCCGTCATAGCCGGCCTCCGCCAGCAGCGCCTTGGCCCGGGCCGGATCGAAGGGGAAATGCCGGCGGCCGGCATCATAGAGCGGGCCGAAGGCGGGGGTCTGCAGACCGTTCGGCCGGCTGAACCGTGCGCCCCAGACCGCACGGCCGAGCGCATCATAGTCGATGGCGTGGTTCAGCGCCTGGCGGATGCGGGCATCGGCCACCGCCGGGCGGCGGGTATCGTAGAACAGCATGTGGACCAGATCGAGCGGCACGGCCACCGCCTCGACATCGTCATAGCCGTCGAGCTGCGGCATCTGGTCGGGCAGCAGGTTGGTGACGATGTCGTATTCGCCCGAGATCAGCCCGGCGATCCGGGTTGCGGCCTCGGGCACCACCTCGATGCGCACCTCGCGCGCCGCCGGCCGGCCCATCCAGTAGTCGTCGTGAGAGCTGAGGACCAGCCGGGTGTCGCGGACGAATTCGGCCAGCTTGTATGGGCCGGCCCCGACCGGGGCGGTGCGCATGGTCTCGGGCCCGCCGGCCGCCATCGCCTTCGCCCCCACGATCCAGGCGCCATAGGCGGCCAGGCGCTGGGGCATCACCGGGTCGGGGTTCCGGGTGACGAGATCCACGGTCAGCGCGTCCACCGTTCGGACCTCGGCCAGATGGCCGAACAGGATCCGGCCCTCGGGCCAGGGCGTGTCGGGGCCGATCCGGCCGGGCGCGAAGGTCGCCGCCACGTCGGCGGCCGAGAGGGTGGAACCGTCATGCAGCATCACCCCCGGGCGCAGCGTCATCCGCCAGGTGAGATCGTCGATCCGGGTGACGGCGGTGGCGAGCTGCGGGTCGATCTTCGCCGTGCCAGGCGTGGCGGCCTCCGCCTTGAAGTCGCGCCGGAGCGGGCTGTCGAACAGGCAGGTGGTCTGGCGCAGGCCGATATTGGAGATCACCTCCAGCGGCTCCAGACTGGCGGGCAGGGCCTGAACGGCGATACGCAGAACCGGGCGCGGATCGGCGCCTGCCGCCTGCACCACCGACGAGAAGGTGCCGGGCAGGGCAGCAGTGGCGGTGCCGGCGCCGATCAGGCGCAGCAGGTCGCGACGGGTGATGGTCATGGCGGGAAGGCCTCTCGTCGGATGCAGATCGGATCGATACGGATCTGGGAGGTACGGATAGGGGAGGTGCTGATCAGGCAGGGCCGGTGCGTCGCAGCGCCCGCACCGCCGGATAGGCGTCGTCATGGTCGAGCAGATCGTTCTCGGGCAGGCTGGCCGGGTGGCGGAAATCCAGGCGATGGCGGCCGTCTTCCAGCGTCAGCACCGCCCAGCCGACCCGCTTCTCACCGATCCGCTCCTGGATGTGATCGGGAATGATGAAGGCGGTGGAGGGCATCCACAGATGCTCGACTTCGCCGACCACCAGCCGCCGGGCCTGATGGGCATGGCCGGAGATCACGAAGCGCAGATCGACGCCCGCCAGCACTTCGAGCAGCCGGGCGCGCGGGCCCGCCGGGACATAGCGGACATGGGCCTCGTCGTCGCAGGGGCGGTCGCGGAACAGCGGCTTGTGCAGGAACAGGCCGACGGGCCCACGGGCGGCGGAGAGCGTTGCCGCCAGCCAGTCGAACTGTGCCGCCTCGGCATCCAGCCCGGTGCCGAAGAGCTGGGCGTTGAGCCCGATCAGCCGGAAACCCGCCAGTTCGGTCACCCAGTGATCGGGGCCGAAAGCGGCCGCCCAGGTGGCAAGGCGGGCCGGAGTCACGGGGCTTGCGACATGGGCGCCCGGATGGGGCGGGTTGTCGCCCAGATCGTGATTGCCGGGCACGGCCAGGCGCGGGGCAGACAGCGCCTGCATGGCCTCCAGCGCCTGGCCGTGCTCGGCCGGATCGCCGGCGCCATCGACCGTGACGTCACCCAGATGGATGATCAGATCCGGGCGCTCGGCCTCGATCAGCCGGGCGGCGATGTGCCAGTTGGCGGTGAAGCCGCGGGCGCGGGTGGCGATATGGGTATCGGAAACCAGGGCGATGCGCATGGGCGCGAACCTTTCGGCCGGTCAGATCCTTCCGCCTCCGTCGCAGCCCGGTGTATGCGGCCGCAGCGAGGTGACGCACCGACCATAAGCCGTCATGATGTCACCCTGGTGACCGGCTTCGAACGCTGCCCGAAAGCCGTCATCGAACCGTCGCGAAGGGCAGCCGGCCCCATGTCCATCGGAGCTGCATGTCCACCGAATTGACCACGGCCCGCATTCTGGAGGTCACCGAACGCCTGATGGCGACCACGGACGATCCCGACCGGATCACCGTGCGCCGGATCGCGGCCGCGGCCGGGGTGGCGGTGTCGGCGATCAGCTATCATTTCGGATCGCGTGATGCGCTGATGGTGGCAGCGATGGCGCGCTGCTACACCCGCTTCAATGCCGAACGCCTGAACCGGCTGACCGCGGCGGTCGATGCCGCCCGGCCCTCACCGCCGCCGCTGGATGCGGTGCTGACGGCGCTGCTGGAGCCGTCGGTGCGCTGGCGTTACGATCCGACCTCGGATTATCGCGTGTTCCTGAACTTCCGCGCCATCCCCCGCCGCAGCGCCGATCCCAGGCTCGGCCAGGCATTGGCCGAAGAGGTCGACCATCTGGGGCTGTTCCTGGACGTGCTGGCCCGGATCGCCCCGCATCTGACCCGGGCGGAACTGGGCTGGCGGCTGCATGCCACTTTGGGTATCCGCGACAACGTGCTGCGCAACCGCACCCGGCTGGTGGCCCTGGCCGGCACCGCCATCGACCCGGACGACCCGGCACGGGTGCTGGCCGAACTGGTGGCGATGACCCGTTGCCTGTTTCTGGCGCCGGCGGGCCGGAGGGTGCGTTGATGAGCATGGGTCGGCATGGCAGGACGCCGTGATGTTGTGACCTGACGGACTCTCCGATTGAATCGGCGGAGCCACAAGCGGATCGCCCACGGGAGGCCTCATGTCGAATGTCTTCATCTCGCATGCATCAGTGGACAAGCCCTTCGTGCTGCGGCTGGCCGTGGGGCTGCTGGCGAAGGGGATCCCGGTCTGGCTCGACAGCTGGAGCATGACGCTGGGGGATTCTCTGCGCGATGCCATCTATGAGGGTCTGGAGCAGAGCAGTCTGGTCGTGGTCGTGGTGTCCGATGCCTCCATCCGGTCCGGCTGGGTGAAAAGGGAACTGGTCGTGGCACTGAAGAGGGAGCGGCAGACCGGCCGCCGCTTCGTGATCCCGCTGCGGATCGATGATACGGCTATGCCCTGCGACCGGCTCCACGCAGATTTCGCGGGGCGCGGCTTCTCTGAAGCCCTGGAGGATCTGACCCGTGTGCTTGTCGCGAAAGGCGCCACCGACATGGCGGTCCTGCCGGCGCGGGAGGTGCTGCCGCTGCGCTTCACCCGGCCGGTCGATCTGGACGCCGCGGTGTTGGAGGCCAGCTGGAAGCATATGCGTCGGCGCCATCCGGATCTGGTGCTGTTGCCCGAGCAGGTCGTCCTGGTCGAGGAGCCGGAATACGGGGCCTTGCGCCGGTCGCTGCATCACCGCATCGACGCGATTGCACAGGATCCGGATTACACGCCCGAGGCCGAAAGACATCTGAAAGATGTGAATGACCTGGTCGGCCGGCTGGAGGTCGTGCTACGCACCGGGGTTGCGGAGCTGTTGAACCGGGGCAAGGAGATCGACGCGGTCCTTTGGTTTGCGAAGATCATCCGGGCGCGCGCGCTCTACAGGCTGTGGACCACCAGAATGGTGGCAGGCGGTCTGGGGCAGGGCTGGAAAATTGCCGGTCTTGACGATTACAAGGATGCCCGCGAGCTTTTCGGAACGGACGAGCTGGACCTCGTCGATCTGTGGCGGGACGGGCATCGGACCGGAAATTTCACCCTCTGGATGCCGCGCCGCGACGTCGCGGATCTGCTCCGCTTTGGTACCCCGCAGCGCTATTACGACGGCCTCCCGATGATGATGACGGAGCACATTTATGTGTACCCGCAGATGCTGGCGGAGCACCTCTGTTATCCGCGGAAGACCCGTGAGCCGGTCTGGGATCTCGCCGAGGCGATCATCGGCCTCCACTGACAGGGCCCGGCGCGGTGGGTCAGGTGCCTTCGTAAAGCCGCGGCGCGCGTTCCCAGATCAGCAGGGCGGTGCAGCCGGTGTCGCTGCGCACCTTGTGTTCCGTGCCGGGCTCGTTGACCACCAGCGTGCCGGTCTCGTAGATGCCGGCATCGTCGCTCTGGCGGCCCTCCAGGATGAGGATGGTCTCGCGGCCGATATGGGCGTGGCGCGGCACCTCGGATCCGGGGGCATAGCGCAGCAGCGCCGCCGCCGGGCCGCCATCGGGGCTGCGGTGCAGCCAGTGGGCCTCGACACCCGGGCGGAAGGGCTGCCAGTCCAGCGCCGCGCGGGCGGCGGGGTCGAGCAGGCCGGCGCGGAGCACGGCGGGAAGATCAGTGCTCATGTGTCGGCCCTCAATCCGGCAAGGACGGCATCCACCGGTGCCGCCCAGCCGACGATGCCGGCCTGGGCGGTGATCATGGCGATGGTCGCGGCCTTGAAGTCGGGGAAATAGCTGTCGGTGGCGTCGGTGGCGAGCAGGCAGTCGAAGCCCCGGTCGTTCGCCTCGCGCATCGTGGTCTGCACGCAGACCTCGGTGGTGACGCCGGCGAAGACCAGATGGCCGATGCCGCGGCGGGCAAGCTCGTCGCCGAGCGGGGTGGCGTGGAAGGCGCCCTTGCCGGGCTTGTCGATCACCACTTCGCCCGGCAATGGCGCCAGTTCGGGAATGATATCCGCCCCCGGCTCGCCGCGGATCAGGATCCGACCCATCGGTCCCGGATCGCCGATGCGGAGCGGCCCGGGCCCGCGGCCATGCTTGGCCGGCGGGCAGTCCGAGAGGTCGGGCAGATGGCATTCGCGGGTGTGGAAGACCGGCAGCCCCGCCGCACGGAAGCCGTCCAGCAGGCGCCGGGTCGGCGCGATCGACGGCTGCAGCCGGGCGACGTCGTTGCCGAGCGCGGCGCCGAAGCCGCCCGGCTCCAGGAAGTCGCGCTGCATGTCGATCACGATCAGCGCCAGCCGGTCGCGCGGCGCGGTGAAGGCATAAGGGGCGGCGTCGATGGTGATGGGCATGGCGTGACGGGGCTCCCCTCAGTGGCCGGCCATGTGGCGGCCGATCGCCACGCGGTCGGCGGTGGCGCCGGCCGTCTCGTGGACGATGCGGCCGTCGGAGATGACCAGGATCCGGTCGGCCAGTTCCAGCAACTCGTCCAGATCCTCGCTGACCAGCAGCACCGCGGCGCCGCGATTGCGGGCGCCGACGATCTGGCCGTGGATGTCGGCCACCGCAGAGAAATCCAGCCCGAAGACCGGGTTGGCGGCGATCAGCCCCTCGACCTCGCCGCCGATCTCGCGCGCCAGAACCGCCCGCTGGACATTGCCGCCCGACAGTGCGGCGATCGGCGTGTCGGGCGATGGCGTGCGGACGTTGTAGCGGGCGATCAACTCGCGCGCCGCCGCCCGGATCCGGCCCTTCGACAGGAACCAGCCGCGGGCATAGGGCGCCTGATCGAAGCGGCGGAAGGCCATGTTCTCGGCCACACTCATCCGGCCGACGCAGGCGTTCTTCAACGGCTCTTCGGGCAGCAGGCAGACCTTGTGGCGCAGCATCTGCGCGCGCCTGGCGGCATAGGGCGCGCCGTCGACGGTCATATGTCCCGCCTCGGCCCGGCGCTGGCCGGCCAGCACCTCGACCAGGGCGCTCTGGCCATTGCCCGACACGCCGGCGATGCCGACGATCTCGCCGCGCCGGACCTGGAGCGAGACGCCGCGAAGTGCGGGTTCGCCGGTATCGTCCAGCGCTTCCAGATCGCGGATGTCGAGTGCCACCTCGCCGGGCACGCCCGCAAGGCGGGCGGCCGGTGCCGCCGGCGTCGCCTCGCCGATCATCATCGCCGCCATCCGGTCGACATCCAGATCGGCGACCCGGCCGCCGCCGACCAGTCGGCCGCGGCGCAGCACCGACACCTCGTCGGCAAATGCCAGAACCTCGCGGAATTTGTGGGTGATGATCAGGATGGTGAGGTCACCGGCCCGTGCCATGTCCGCCAGCAGACCCAGGATGTCGTCGGCCTCGTCGGGGGTCAGAACCGAGGTCGGCTCGTCCAGGATCAGGAAGCGGACGTCGAGCCAGATCTGTTTCAGGATCTCGACCTTCTGCTTCTCACCGGCGGCCAGGCTGGCCACGGGTGCCTCCAGCGGCACCCGGAAGGGCATGCGGGCCATGAAGGCTTCGGCCTCGGCCCGCGCCGCCGCCCAGTCGATGATCGCGGGCGTATCGGCCCGGGCCATCACCAGGTTTTCGAGCACCGTCATCCCCGGCACCAGGGTGAAGTGTTGATAGACCATGCCGATGCCCAGCGCATGGGCCTCGCGCGGGTTGGAAATCGGCGCTTCGCGGCGGCCGACGATCACCGCCCCCTCTTCGGGGCGGTAATAGCCCATGATGCATTTGACCAGGGTCGACTTGCCGGCGCCGTTCTCGCCCAGCAGGGCATGAACGCTGCCCGGGCGGACCCGCAGGTTCACGCCGTCGAGCGCCGTGAAGGCGCCGAAGCGCTTGGTCATCGCCACGGCTTCGATGCCGAGCGCCCGGATCTCCGGGCCGTCATCGGCCCCGATCGGTACCGCGGCGTCCGGTACCGCTTCGATCCCGGCCGCGGTGCTCATGGCAGGGCCTCGATGAAGGCGGTGGAGCTGGAGACCGAGCCGAAAACACCGCCCTGCATCTTGATCATGCGGATGGCATGATCGTGATTGGCCCGGTCGGTGGCACCGCAGCAGTCTTCCAGCAACAGGCATTCGAAGCCGCGGTCATTGGCTTCGCGCATCGTGGTGTGGACGCAGACATCGGTGGTGATGCCGGCGAGCACGATGTTGCGGATGCCGCGGGTGTGCAGGATCAGCTCAAGGTCGGTGGCGCAGAACGATCCCTTGCCCGGCTTGTCGATCACGGGCTCGCCCGGCAGCGGCGCCAGTTCGGGGATGATTTCCCAGCCCGGTTCGCCGCGAACCAGGATCCGCCCGCAGGGGCCCGGATCGCCGATGCCGGCGCCGATGCGCTGCGACCGCCAGAGCTTGTTGGCCGGCAGGTCCGACAGATCCGGGCGATGGCCCTCGCGGGTGTGGATGATGTGATAGCCCCTGGCCCGCATCGCCGCCAGCACCGCCCCGATCGGCCCGATCGGCGCGCGGGTCAGCGACAGGTCGTAGCCCATCTTGTCGACATAGCCGCCGACCCCGCAGAAATCGGTCTGCATGTCGATGATGATCAGCGCGGTGTTGGCGGCGGCAAGCCTGCCGTCGAAGGGCCAGGGATAGGGGTCGCCCGGGATGGTGTGGAGATCGGTTGCGGTCATTCTGGACATCCTCGGTTCAGACGGGCGTGAGGGCGGGATCAGCGGGTGACCGACAACTCGCCCGGTGCGCCGGCCAGGCGGCGGCGCGAGGAAGAGGCGAGGACCATGATCACCAGGGTCAGCAGATAGGGGGCGGCGTTGAACAGGTAGTAGCCCTGGGTGACGCCCACCGCCTGGAGCGCGGGGCCGAGGGTGCTGGCGCCGCCGAAGAGCAGTGCGGCATAGAAGCACCAGATCGGGTTCCAGCGGGCGAAGATGACCAGCGCCACCGCGGTGATGCCCTGGCCGCTCGACAGGCCTTCATTCCAGCTGCCGGGGTAGTAGAGCGACAGGAAGGCGCCGCCGACACCGGCCAGGAAGCCGCCGGTCATCGTTGCCCACATCCGCACCCGGTCGGGGTCGTAGCCCATGGCGCGGGCGGCATCGGCGCTGTCGCCGGCCATGCGGATGATCAGCCCCCAGCGGGTGGCGCGGAAGGCCCACAGCATCGCGACCGCCAGCAGCGCGCCGATCACGAACAGCACGTTCACCTCCAGCGCCGCGCGGATCTGCGGCACCTCGCTCCAGAAGCCCAGGCTGATCGCCGGCAGATGCGGGGCGGTGGGCTGGATGAAGGGCTTGCCCAGGAAGAAGGCGAGGCCGGTGCCGAGCAGCATCAGCGCGATGCCGACCGCGATGTCGTTGACCCGCGGCAGGGCGCAGATCAGCGCATGCAGCAGCCCGAAGGCCGTGCCGGCGAGGCCCGCGACCAGCACGCCCGCCCAGGGCGAGCCGGTGAGATAGGCGGTGCCGTAGCCGCTCATCGCGCCCATCACCAGCGTGCCTTCCAGGCCGAGATTGATCCGGCCGCTCTTCTCGGTCAGGCATTCGCCCAGGCTGACGAAGAGGAAGGGGGTGGAGATGCGGATCGCGCCTGCGATCACCGCCAGCGGCACGCCCCACCAGCCCAGAGCCGCGTCTTCCATGGGATCAGGCCTTTCCGGTGGCGGCCGGTGCCGCGGGGGCGGCGTTGCGGCGGCGGGGGAGAGAGGGCAGGCGCAGCCGGCCATAGAGGGTTTCACTGGCAAGCAGCACCACGAACAGGATGCCCTGCAGCACCAGAACCGTGGCGTCGGGCAGGTCCAGCCGGCGCTGAAGCAGGCCGCCGCTGGCGCCGATCCCGCCCATCAGGATCGCGACCGGGATGATGGCGAGCGGGTTCTGGCGGGCGAGGAAGGCGACCAGAATGCCGGTGAAGCCATAACCGGCGGCGAGCGTGGCATTGGCACGGCCATGGACGGCCGCGACCTCGACCATGCCGGCGAGGCCGGCCGCCGCGCCGCCGATCATGGTCACGGCGACGATCAGCCACCCGACCGGCAGGCCGGCGGCCCGGCCGGCGCGGACATTGCCGCCGACCATGCGGGCCGCAAAGCCGAAGGTGGTCTTGAACATCAGCACCCAGGCGGCCAGGCAGAAGACGACGCCGATCACGAAGCCCCAATGCACATCCATGCCCGGCATGTCGCCGATCATGAAGCCATCGCCGATCGCGGGGGTGGAGGGCTTGTTCAGGCTGGCCGGGTCGCGCATCGGCCCTTCGACCATGTGGTTCAGCACCGCGATTGCGATATAGACCATCAGCAGGCTGGAAATCGTCTCGCTGACGCCGCGGGCATGGCGCAGCCCGCCGGCGATGCCGATCCAGACGGCACCGGCCGCCATGCCGGCCGCCGCCATGGCCAGCTGGACCAGCAATACCGGTGCCCCGGCATCGGCCAGCGGCGGGCCGGCCGCCATGGCCGCCAGCCCGCCCAGCACCAGCGCCCCCTCGGCCCCGATCACCACCAGCCCCATCTGGGCGGGCAGGGCGGTGCACAGCGCCACCAGCAGCAGCGGGGCGGCACGCTGAAGCGTGTTCTGCCACGAGAACCAGGTGCCGAAGGCGCCGCGATACATCAGCTGGTACAGCTCGATCGGGTCCACCCCCACTGCCGCCACGAAGGCGCCGAACAGCACCATGCTGACCGCGACCGCCAGCACGGGAATGGCGACGGCCTCGGCCGCCTGCCGGAGTTTCGGGTCTGACATCGTCCGGGCCTGGAGCATGGCGCTGCGCGACTTCCTGACGGCGATGGAAGAGGATGCGGGGGGAGGGGGCGATTGGGGGAGGTGGCCGATCAGGCGGTGGCGCCGATGACGCCCTCGACCAGGTAGTCCATCTTTTCAAGCGCGATGTCGGTCTGGCCGCGGGTGGTGCCGTCGGCGATGACGATGGCGCCCTTGTTGTCCCTGATCGGGCCCTTGAAGATCGCGAAATCGCCGGCCATGAACTGCGCCTTGACCGCATCGGCCGCGGCGCGCCCGGCCTCGCGCGCCGCGGCACCATAGGCCGAGGTCTTGACGATGCCCTCTTTCAGCCCGCCGCGAACCAGCGACGGGATGTCGGTGCCGGCCAGCACGTCCTTCACGAAGCGGGGATAAAGGCTCTCCCAGTTCCATTCGGCGCCGGTGAGATAGCCCTTGGGCGCCAGTGGCGCCTGAGTGGCGTGATAGCCGCAGGTGAACATGCCCCGGCGTTCGGCGGTCTCCACCACCACCTTGGGGCTGTCGACATGGCAGGTCACGACGTCGGCGCCCTGATCGGCCAGGCTGTTGGTGGCCTCGGCCTCCTTGACCGGCATCGACCAGTCGCCGGTGAAGATCACCTGGGTGGTGATGGTCGGATCGACCGACCGGGCGCCAAGGGTGAAGGCGTTGATGTTGCGCAGCACCTGCGGGATCGGCTTGGCGGCGACGAAGCCCAGCTTCTTCGTTTTCGAGGCATGGCCGGCCACGATGCCCGACAGGTATTGCGGCTCGTCGATATAGCCGAAATAGCTGTGGGCATTCTTCGGATGCCCCTCGGCCCAGAGCCCGCCGCAATGCAGGAAGGTCACGTCGGGATATTTCTCCGCCATCTTCATGACGTGCGGATCGTAATAGCCGAAGGAGGTGGGGAAGATCAGTCCGGCGCCGTCGAGATTGATCATGCTCTCGATGGTCTTCTGGACCTCGATCGTCTCGGGCACGTTTTCTTCTTCCAGCACCGTGACGTTCGGGAAGGCCGCCTTCACCGCCGCGGCACCCTGGGCATGGGCCTGGTTGTAGCCGAAATCGTCGCGCGGCCCGACATAGATGAAGCCGACCGTCAGCTTGCCGGCCGCCAGAGCCCGCCTGAGCGGCAGGCCCGCGGTGGCGCCGAGCAGGCCGAGCGCGCCGGCGCCCTTCAGCAGCGTGCGGCGGTTGAGGGAGAAATCATGGGCCATGACGAGAGCATCCTCCTCGGGACGGGCGGGCTGTGGGGCCGGACGGGCGATGGGGGCTGATCGGCCGTGTCTGATCCGCCGTCCGCAAGCCGCGTGCCAAGCGCCCCCGCCCATCGCAATGGATTGATTCAAAAAGAAGAAGCCGGCAGTTGCGCCGCCAACGCAGAGGCTGACTGCATGTGTTTGTCTATTTTATATGCATAAATTGTATGCAATGATTAATTCATAATCATATATGAGGATGGTGCCCGAAAAATCCGGGGGAACTCTCCGGAGTTATTGAATTAATATATTGTTCTAAAAGAGAAAAATATGGCGTTTGCCGACTTGGCACTTTGCATGCAAACTCGTATGCAGCCCCTGACCCCCGCATCAGCAGTCGAAGGCCCCCGATGACCGATCAGATCCGACCCGCCGCCGACGACCCGCCGGGCGGGCTGCGTCGCAGCCTGGCCGATACCCTTGCCCGTGCGATTGCCGACGACATCATCGAAGGCCGCCTGCTGCCGGGCGTGCGGCTTGACGAGCATGAACTGGCTGCCCGCTTCGATGTTTCGCGTACGCCGGTGCGTGAGGCATTGGGCCAGGTCTGCACGATGGGCCTGGCCGAACGCCGGCCCAATCGCGGCGTGCTGGTGATGGTGATGTCCGAGGCCCGGCTGGAAGAGATGTTCGTGGCCATGGCCGAGCTGGAGGCCGCGGCGGCCCGGCTGGCCGCCCTGCATATGACCGGCGCCGAACGCCGCGGGCTGGAGGCGCTGCATCTGGACAGCGCCGCCGCGGTGCGGGCCGGCGCCACCGACGACTATGCCGCCTTCAACACCCGCTTCCACCAGGCGATCTATGCCGGCGCCCATAATTCCTATCTGGAGGAACTGGTCGGGCTGACCCGCAAGCGCCTGGCGCCTTTCCGGCGCGCCCAGTTCAACGTTCTGGGCCGGCTCGCCTCGTCCTGCGAGGAACATGACCGCATGGTGCAGGCCATCCTGCGCGGCGATGCCGAGGCCGCCGCGGCCGAGACCCGCGCCCATGTGCTGACGGTCAGCGCCGCCTCCGTCGCCTATGTCGGCACCCGCGCCCGCAGCACGACCAGATCCGACCAGCCCGTTTAAGGACGTCGCCCGATGACCGACACCCTGCCTGCCGCCTTCGACATTGCCCGGCTTTCCGCGGCCTATGCCGCGGGCGAGACCGACCCCGTGACGGTGGTGCGGCTCGCCTTCGAGCGGATCCGCGCCTGGCCCGACCCGGCCGTCTGGATCCTGCTGCGCGACGAGGCGGATCTGCTGGCCGAGGCGCGGGCGCTGATGGCGCGGGGCCCCGCGGGGCTGCCGCTCTGGGGCATCCCCTTCGCGGTGAAGGACAATATCGATGTGGCGGGGCTGCCGACCACGGCCGCCTGCCCCGAATTCACCTACATGCCTGAGCAGTCAGCCACGGTCGTGGCGCGGCTGGTGGCGGCCGGCGCCCTGCTGATCGGCAAGACCAATCTGGATCAGTTCGCGACCGGTCTGGTGGGCGTCCGTTCCCCCTGGGGTGCGCCCCGCAGCGCCTTCGATGCCGAGTATGTCTCGGGCGGGTCGAGTTCGGGATCGGGGGTTGCGGCCGCGGCCGGGCTGGTCTCGTTCTCGCTCGGCACCGATACCGCCGGCTCGGGCCGGGTGCCGGCCGCCTTCGGCAACACGGTGGGGCTGAAGCCCAGCCGCGGGCTGGTCAGCGCCGCCGGCGTGGTGCCGGCCTGCCGCTCGCTCGACTGCGTCACCGTCTTCGCCCAGACCGCCGATGATGCCGCCGCCGTGCTGGATGTGGCCGGCGGCTATGATCCCGCCGACCCCTATTCGCGCCCGGCCCCCTGGCCCGCGGGCCAGCCCCTGCCGGCGGCACCCGCGGCCTTCCACTTCGGCGTGCCCGCCGCCGATGCGCTGGAATTCTTCGGCGACCGGCTCAACCCGCCGCTCTTCGCCGCGTCCGTCGCCCGGCTCGAAAGCCTGGGCGGCGAGGCGGTGGAGATCGATCTCGCGCCTTTCCTCGAGGTCGCGCGCCTGCTCTATCAGGGGCCCTGGGTCGCGGAGCGCACGGTGGCGGTGGGGGATTTCCTGGCCGCCAACCCCGAGGCCGGCCATCCGGTGGTGCGCGGGATCATCGAGGGCGGCCATGGCGTGACCGCGGTCGCGGCCTTCCGCGCCATGTACCGGCTGGAAGAGCTGCGCAAGGTCTGCGATGCCGTGTGGGATGCGGTCGATCTGGTGATCACCCCCACGGCCGGCACGACCTATACCGTGGCGGCGCTGGAGGCAGATCCGGTACGGCTGAACAGCAATCTGGGCTATTACACCAACTTCATGAACCTGCTGGACTATGCCGCGGTGGCGGTGCCGGCCGGGTTTCGCGATGACGGGCTGCCCTTCGGCGTGACCCTGTTCGCGCCGGCTTTCGCCGATCGCCGGCTGCTGGCGCTGGGCGACCGGCTGCACCGGGCGGCCGGGTTGACCGCCGGCGCCACGGGGCTGCCGCTTGGGCCTGCGGGCCCGCGCGGACCGCTGGAGGCCGGGCGGACGGTAGATCTGGCCGTGGTCGGCGCCCATATGGCGGGGCTGCCGCTCAATGGCGAGCTGGTCGCGGCCGGGGCGCAGTTCGTGCGGGCGGCGACCACGGCGCCGGTCTACCGGCTGTATGCGCTGAACCAGCTGTCCCCCGCCCGGCCGGGGCTGGTGCGGGTGGAAGAGGGCGGTGCCGGGATCGCGGTCGAAATCTGGCGGATGCCGGTGGCGGCGCTCGGCCGTTTCGTGACCGGCATCGCCGCGCCGCTGGGTCTGGGCACGCTGGTGCTGGAAGATGGCGGCACGGTCGCAGGCTTCATCTGCGAGGCGGCGGCGGCATCCGAGGCGCGCGACATCACCGGCCATGGCGGCTGGCGCGCCTGGATGGCGAGCCAGGCCGCGGCCTGAGATTGAGACTGGGGAGAGGAGATGCGGCGGCGTCAGCCGGCGATCTGCCGGCGCGCCGTATCCTCGTCATCCACCATCGGCAGCAGGTCGGCCAGGCCCGACATGGTGATGGTCTGGCGCACCTGATCCTGCACGCCGACCAGGATCATCCGGCCGCCGCGGCGGGTGACCGCCTTGGCATTGGCCAGCAGCAGGCGGATGCCGATCGAGGCCAGGAAGGCGACGCCGGTCATGTCGACGATCACGTTCTTCGCGGCACCGCAGGCGGTGGAGACGGGCAGTTCGGCAGTGGCGCTGCCGGCGACGTCGAGACGGCCCTCGAGCACGATCCGGGTGACGGCATCGTCGGATTTGTGGACGGAGATCTGCATCTGGGCGTGCTCCTGGTCGGAAAGGTCCAGCGGATCATGCCCGGGAATCATGACAGTTTCATGTCGGTATTATGTGATGTCGAGGTGGGGAGAGCGCTCAGCCGCGCCGGGCCGCCGCATCGGCCACCGCCAGGGCGGTGGGCGTGTTGATGTTGAGGAAGGGATCGCCGCCATCCCGGCGGGCGGGGAAGTCGGCGGCAACCGCCCCCAGCGCGGCCAGCGCCCCACCCAGAGAGGCGGCCCTGCCGCCGCCGGTGGCGCAGGCCCGGGCGGTATCGGCCAGTGCCGAGACCCTGGGCGCCAGCGCCAGCGGCCAGAGCGAGACCACCGGATGGATGCGGCCGAAACTGGCCGCCACCGCCGGGCGCGGCGGCCCGCCCGCGGGCAGGGCGGCGAGCAGGCCGCGCACCAGATCTTCGGGCAGCAGCGGCGCGTCGTTGGGCACCACCAGCAGGGCGCGGGGGCAGGGGGTGAGCGTGGCGGCCCAGGCGAGACCTGATTCGATGCCGGCGATCGGGCCGATCGGCGGGCCGGGCTGATCGATCAGCGCCCGCAGCGCGCCCGAGGCGCAGCCGGGTGGCGCGTCGCCGGCAATGCGGGGGAGCGTGCGTCCGGCGCGGATGCTGATCGCCAGATGGCCGACCTGCGGGCGGATGCGGTCGATGACATGGATCAGCATCGGCCGGCCGGCGAGTTCCAGGGCACCCTTGTCGACCCCGCCCATCCGGACGGCCTGGCCGCCATTCAGGATCAGTCCCGCGATCTCCGTCCGTGCCGTCATCGCCTGTCCCTTCTGCGGTAAGCGGGGCGGTGCCTGCCGTCATCTTGGCATTCCCCGGTCGCCGGGGCCAGCCATCCGCGCTCTGGACGCACCAGGGCAAGGCCGCTATATCACGGGGATCGTGACGCGCCGCGAGGGGACGACCCTTCGCCCGATACCGGCCCGGGAGGTCGATGTCAGGACCGGCGCCTCTGCGGGGACGACCCTGCGCTTCACTGCGGGAGGTCTCCGCGCATGTCCTGGATCATTCTCGTCATCGCCGGCCTGTTCGAAATCGGCTGGGCGGTCGGGCTCAAATACACCCATGGCTTCACCCGGCTCTGGCCCTCGGTGCTCACCGCCGGAGCGATGGCCGCTTCCGTCGTCCTGCTGGGGGTGGCGCTACGCTCTCTGCCGCTCGGCACCGCCTATGCGGTCTGGACCGGGATCGGCACGGTCGGCACCGTGCTCTTCGGCATCTTCGTGCTGGGTGAGCCGGCCACCGCGGCGCGCCTCGCCTGCATCCTGCTGATCGTCTCTGGCATCGCGGGTTTGAAGATCCTGGCATCTCATTGACATTAAATTGCGTTTTCGGGCTGCGGCGGGAGGTCGCAGCCCTGAACGGCCAGGAACGCAGAAGAAGTTTTTGTCAAGCCGTGAACTGCGCATGAACCACGCCCAACTGGACTAATAGAGGCTGCGGCGCCTCGGCTGCAGCCCTGATCCAGATGGAGACCGATCATGACCAAAGGTTCGCCGACCATCACTTTCCGCAACCTCGACCGTTCCCCGGCGATCGAGACGGCGATACACGATCGGGCTGAGCTTCTCTACCGCATGGGCGGTCGTATCGAGCAGCTCCAGATCGTGATCGAGGCAGCGAACCGGACCCCCGACGATCGCGTGCAGGGCCTGACGGTGCGGGTGGAAATGGCCGTGCCCGGACCGGATATCGTGGTGACCCGTATCCGCCCGCGCGTCTCCGGCCCCGACGATGTGGTGCAGGTCGTCCGCGATGCGATGGATACCGCCCGCCGGCAGCTGGCGGCCCGGCTGTCGCAGCGCCGCGGCGGTCGCGAGCGCCGCATCGCCTGATCCTGCCCCGGAGGGCCTGATCCCTTCCCGAAAGGGCCAAATCCCTTCCCGAAAGGGACTGATCCCTGCTCAGGACGGGCATGGATCATTGCAGATCTCCAACCGGCCCGCCGGCCTCCGGCGGGCCTTTCTGTTGCCGGGGTATGCGCCTGTCCCGCGATGATCAAACCCCTTGAAAAACCATACGTGCTGATATAACCCTCACAGAAGAGATGTGCCGGTCCATTCAACCATAAGACTGTATGATCGCAGCAGACGGGTACCGGGCAGCGCATCATCGGGCGGGCACGTCAGACAGGGCGAGGGGACGGTCAGATGACGGAAACGGCAACGGGTATCCGCCGCAGGCGGATGCGGCGGATGATGACGTGTGGCCTGGCGGTGGCGTCGATGCTGCTGGGGCTGGGCGATCGGGCCGATGCGGCGGGGCAGGCGGTGCGCTTCGCCCATTGGGTGCCCACCACCCATGCGCTGCATCAGGGGGTGGAAGACTGGGCGAAGGCGGTCACCGCCGATTCGAAGGGCACGCTCGAGGTGCAGGTCTTCCCGGCCGAACAGCTGGGCAAGGCGCGCGATCATTACGACATGGTCGCCAGCGGCATCGCCGATCTGGCGCTGGTGGTGCCGGGCTACACCCCCGGCCGCTTCCCGATCGTGTCGGTGCTGGAACTGCCGTTCCTGGTGCCCTCGGCCGCACAGGCGGCGGCCCCCTTCGACAGCTGGTACCGGCCGCTCGCCCCCCGCGAAATGCCCGAGGTCACCTATTGCCTCGGCATCGTTCAGGAACCCGGCATCCTGCACAGCCGCAAACCGGTGACGGTGCCCGAGGATGTGGAGGGCATGAAGCTGCGCCCCGGCTCGGCCCTGGTCGGCCGGCTCTTCGCCTCGATGGGCGCATCCGCCGTGTCGATCAGCGCGCCCGAAGCGCGCGAGGCGGCGGCACGGGGCGTCATCGATGCGGCGACGCTCGCCTACGGCACTCTGGTCTCCTTCGGGCTCGACAAGGTGCTGAACAACCATATGGATCTGCCGCTCTACAGCGTGCCGGTGCTCTACCTTGCCAATACCCGCTGGTATCAGGGACTGAGCGGCGATGCCAGGGCGGCGGTCGACGCCCATTGCTCGGTGGCTGACGCCGTGCGCCAGTCCACCGCCTGGGGCGATTGGGAACGCGCCGGCCGGGCGACGCTTGCCGGCCTGCCGAACCAGGTGTTCACCACTCCCGATGCGGCGCAGCGTGCACTCTGGGCCGAAACCGGCAAGCCCTTCCGGACCCAGTGGATTGCCGATGCCACCGCCAAGGGCATCGACGGCGCTGCGGCATTGGCGGATCTCGAGGCCGCGATCGCGGCGGCACCGCCGCCCGCCGGGCGTTGACCGGATGCAGGCGGCATTGACACGAGGGGTGGCGGCCGCCGGGCGCTTCGCCGGCAGGGCGGCGGCTGCCGCACTGGGTCTTGCCGTGGTGGCGGGCGGGGTGACGGCTCTTGCCCGCTATCTTTTCGGCTATGCCGTGCCCGACGGTTTCGATCTGGTCCGGCTGACCGGCGGCATCGCCGCCTGCTGGGGGATCGCCGCCGCTATCGCGGCCGACGAGTTGATCCGGATCGATATCGCCCGGGCCCTGCCGCGGCCGCTGGCGGCGGTGGTGGCGGTTCTGGGCGGGGCGGGGGCGCTGGCCGGTGCCGTGCTGCTCGCCCGGTCCGGCGTGCTCGGCACCGATCTGCTGCTGCGTTCGGGCGAAACCACGGCCGATCTGCAGCTGCCGCTCTGGCCCGCCCATCTGGTGATGGCGGCGGGGCTGGTGGTGGCGGCGCTGCTGGCCCTGCTGCGGCTGCTGGCCCCGGTGGAGGGGGACGTGGAGACATGATCGATGGCGGGATTGCCGCCCTCGGCGGTTTCGGCGGCCTGTTTCTGCTGGCCCTGCTGCGGGTGCCGGTGGGGTTCGCCATGCTCATCGCCGGGCTGGGCGGCATTGCGGCGCTGATCGGCTTCAACCCGGCGGCGGCGGTGGCGGTGCAGTCGCCGCTGCGCACGCTGACCGGCTATGACATGCTGCTGATCCCGATGTTCATCGCGATGAGCGCGCTTGCCAACCACACCGGGCTGGGGCGAGAGCTGTACACGGCCGGCCATGCCTGGGCGGGGCGCGCGCGGGGCGGGCTCGGCCTCGCCACCATTCTGGCCAGCGCCGGTTTCGCCGGGATCTGCGGCTCGTCGGTCGCCTCGACCGCCGCCATGGCGCGGGTGGCCCTGCCGGAAATGCGGGCCAGGGGCTATGCGCCCGGCTTTGCGGCCGGCACGGTGGCCGCCGGCGGCACGCTCGGCATTCTGATCCCGCCCTCATTGGTGCTGGCCCTGTACGGGCTGTTGACGGAACAGGATATCGGCCGGCTGTTCGTGGCGGGCCTCGTGCCCGGCGTGCTGGCCGTGGCGCTTTATGCGCTGACGGTGACCCTGATCGCCCGGCGCCGGCCGGAAGCCGCCCCCGGCGGTGCGCCCGCCGGCTGGGCCGAACGCTTCGCCAGCCTGCGCGGGCTCTGGGCGGTGGCCGCGATCTTTCTCGGCATCATCGGTGGGCTGTATCTGGGTGTCTTTGCCCCCAGCGAAGCCGGTGCGATGGGCGCGCTGGCGGTGGCGGCGGTGGGGCTGATCCGCGGCCGGCTGACGCTGGCGGCCGTGGGTGGCGCCCTGACCGAGGCCGCCCGCAGTGCCGCCTCGGTGATGGTCGTGCTGATCGGCGCGCTGGTCTTCGGCTATTTCCTGGCCCTGACCCGGGCGCCCCAGCTGCTGGTTCAGGCCCTGACCGAAACCGGCCTGTCGCCCTGGGGGGTGATGGCGACGATGCTGGCCGGGTATTTCCTGCTCGGCTGCGTTCTCGACACGCTGGCGATGATCGTGCTCACCGTGCCGATCACCTATCCGGTGGCGGTGGCGCTGGGCTTCGACCCGATCTGGTTCGGCGTGGTGGTGACCATGACGGTGGAGATCGGGCTGATCACCCCGCCTTACGGATTGAACGTGCTGGTGCTGAACACCATCGCCCGCGATGTCGGCCTTGCCACCATCTATCGCGGCGTCGCCCCCTTCGTCGCGGCCGACCTGGTGCGCGTGTTCCTGATCTGCCTGGCGCCCGGCATCGTGCTGTGGCTGCCATCGACCATGGGGTGAAGCGATGCGTCCGATCGACCCGTTCCTGCGCGGCCTGCAGCTGGCCCCCGATGCGGCTGCGGCGATAGAGGTCGGAAGCGATGATCCGCCGATCGACTATCGGGGCCTGAATGCCCGGATCGAGGCGCTGGCCGGCTGGCTGGCGGGGCTGCCGGTCGATGGGGCGGGGCAGCTGCGGGTGGCCGTCTATTCCCCCAATGCGGCCATGGGGTTTGCCGCCGTGCTGGCCTGCATGCGGGCCGGCGTGGTCTGGGTGCCGATCAATGCCCGCAACGCCCTGGCTGAGAATCTGTTCATCATGAACCAGGCGCGGGTGGGCGTGCTGGCGATCGCCGATGCCTTCCTGCCTGACCTGCCCGAGATCCTGGATGCGGCGCCGGGGATCGGGGCGGTGCTGCTGCTGGGGGCCGGCGTTCTGCCGGAACCGCCCGTGCGGCCGTTACATCTGGTGTGGGCGGCGGAGCTGATCGCGGCCCCGCCGCCGCCGGCGCCCGACCCGGTGCATGATCCCGACCGGGTATCGGCGATCCTGTCGACCGGCGGCACCACCGGCCGGCCCAAGGGCGTGGTCTGGACCGACCGGATGTGGGAGGCCCTGACCCTGTCGATCTGGGCGCATATGCCCATGCCCGAAGGCGAACGGCCGGTGCATCTGGTGGCCGCACCCATGACCCATGCCGCGGGCGTGATCGCGCTGCCGCTGACGGCCGGCGGGGCCACCACCGTGATCCTGCCCAAGGCCGATCCCGTGGTGATCATGGATGCGATCGAACGCTATCGCGTGACGCATCTCTTTCTGCCGCCGACGGTCGTCTATATGATTCTGGCCGACCGGTCGACCCATGGCCACGACCTGTCGTCGCTGCGCTATCTGATCTATTCCGCGGCCCCCATGGCACCCGACAAGCTGGCCGAGGCGATGGCCCTGTTCGGCCCGGTTCTGGTTCAGGGCTATGGCCAGGCCGAAATCCCGCTGATGGGCACCTTCATGAGCGCGGCCGAACATGTGGCGGCGCTGGATGCCGGGGATCATGCCCGCCTGGTTTCCGCCGGCCGGCCGGGGATCGCGTCTCAGGTTTCGATCCGCGACCCCGGGGGACGGGAACTGCCGCGCGGCGAGACCGGCGAGATCTGCTTCCGCGGCAGCCTGGTCACCCCCGGCTATGACGGCCGGCCGGAGCTGACGGCCGAACATCGTTTCGGCGACTGGCACCGCACCGGCGATCTGGGGTTCATGGACGCGGCCGGCTATGTCTCGATCGTCGATCGGGCGCGGGACATGATCATCACCGGCGGCTTCAACGTCTATTCGGCCGAGGTGGAGCGCGCCATCCTGGCCGACCCCGCCGTGCGCGACTGTGCGGTGATCGGCATCCCCGATCCGGTCTGGGGGGAGGCGGTGACCGCGATCGTCGAGCCTGCCACCCCCGATGCGGTCGATGTGCAGGCGCTGACCCTGCGGCTCCGCGCTGAACTCGGCGGGGTCAAGACCCCCAAACATGTGGAAATCTGGCCCGAATTGCCGCGCAGCCCGGTGGGCAAGGTGCTGAAGCGCAAGATCCGTGACCGCTATTGGCAGGGGCGCGAACGGAAGATCTAGATGAAAAATCCGTGGTTGTGCGCGACATGGCTTGACGCCGGCCCGCGGCTGGGGAACGGTGAGGGCCATCTGTGACCGGGCGCCTGCCCGGCGCATCCGGTTTCCTCTCTCCTCCGAGGATGCGACCCCATGTTCGCCTCGTCCTCTCCCGCGTCGGATCTGCGGCCGGTGCCGGTGCCTCGGGTGCTGGCCCTGGCCGAGGCCGATCCGCAGCGTCCCGCCGTCGAGTCCATGCTGATGGCGCTGGCGCTCGACGATCTGGCGGCCCTGCACGACCGCACCCGCAGCGCTGCGCGTGCGGCACGGGCCGCCGACGACATGCCGCGCCTGTTCGATCTGGTGCGCGGCATGAAGACCCTGCAGCGGATCGCGGGCGCGCGCGGCCGGCTGCTGATGGCCCCGCCCGTCCGCCAGGGCTGATCCGGGCATTCCTCCGACCTGTCAGGACTCCCCCGCCGATGTCGGATGTCAATCGATCGGGCGACACCCCGTCGCCGGTGATCGCCGGGCTGAAACTGGCCCTGCCGATCATGGCCGCCTATTTCTCCGTGGCCTTCTCTTTCGGCCTGCTTGCAACCGAATCCGGCCTGCCGGCCTGGGCGGCGGTGGCCATGTCGGTGCTGGTCTATGCCGGCGCCTCGCAATTCATGGCCGTGGCGCTGATTGCGGCCGGCACCGCCATGCCGGCGATCGTGCTGGCCGTGGGCGTGCTGAACCTGCGCCATATGGTGATGACCCTGGCCCTGCCCGGGATCCGCCCGGCGGTCGGCCGGCTGAAGCGGCCCTGGCGCATGGCGCTTTACGCCGGCATCACCGACGAGGCGTTCGCGGCGGCGAGCTTCGCCCGCGACCCCGCCGCGGCCCGGCCGGCCGCTCTGGGGACGCTGGTGCTTGCGATCTATCTGTCGTGGATCGCCGGCACGCTGGGCGGCATCGCCGCCGGTGCGCTGGTGCCGGCGGATCTGCGCGCCGCCATGGCCGCCGGGCTCTATGCCCTGTTCGTCGCCCTGCTGGTGCCGGGGTTGAAGGCGCGGCCGGCGATGGCGCTGGTGGTGAGCGCCGCGGCGATCCTGAATGCGGCCTTGAGCGCCGTGCTGCCGGCGGGCATCGCGCTGCTGGTCGCCATCCTGTGCGTGGCCGGCGGCCATGCCTTCATCTCGGGCGGCGGGTCGGCACCCGAGCCCGCCACCGACGCCACCGGGCGCCGGCTGGGGAGGGGCGGGTGATGATGTCGGACACCCTGCTGCTGATCACCATCCTGGGCATGGCGGCGGCGACCGCCGTGCCGCGGGTGCTGCCGGCGCTGCTGCCCGCGGGCTGGCGGCCCGGCCGCCGGCTTCAGGCCTTTCTGGATGCGGTGCCCTTTGCCGCGCTGGGCGCGCTGATCGTGCCCGGCGTGTTCCAGATCGAGGGCGGGGTAACGGCCGGGCTGGCGGTTGCCGGCGCCGCGGCGGCAGCCGCCTTCGCCCGGGCGCCGCTTGCCATCACCGTCGTCATCGGTATCGCCGTCGCCTGGGCCATGGCCGGGGGTATCGTCGGCGGCTGATGCCGATGCGTTCTTGCCCCCGGCGGCATGGGGGTGCAGGATCGAAGCATGAGGCCGGCCCGGTGGCCGGCATCGCCTCGCTTCTACCGGGACGCGCATGAAGACCGATACGCCGAAGACCATCCTGCTCTCCGAGTACACCCCGCCGGCCTATCTGGTGCCGTCGATCGATCTGGAATTCCGGCTCGATCCGCATGCCACCCGGGTGACCGCCGTCTCGCGGATGGAGCGGACCGCCGATACGCCGGCCGATGCACCGCTGGTGCTGAACGGCGCCGGGCTCAAGCTGGTCTCGGTCGCGATCGACGGCGCGCCCGTCGGCCCCGACCGCTGGCTGCAGGAAGAGGAACGCCTGGTGATCCGCAAGGTCCCGGCCGCCTTCGAACTGACGGTGGTGACCGAGATCGACCCGGCGGGCAACACCGCGCTCGAAGGGCTCTACCTCTCCAACGGCATCTTCTGCACCCAGTGCGAGGCGGAAGGCTTCCGCAAGATCACCTATTTCCCCGACCGGCCCGATGTGATGGCGCGCTACCGCACCACCATTATCGGCGATCCGGCGGTGCTGCCGGTGATGCTGTCCAACGGCAACCCGGTGGCCGACGAGATCGGCGAAGACGGGCTCCGGCACATCACCTGGGAAGACCCGTTCCCGAAGCCCAGCTATCTCTTCGCCCTGGTGGCGGGCGATCTGGCGCTCTGCGAAAGCCCGTTCACCACCATGAGCGGCCGCGACGTCTCGCTCCGGCTGTATGTGGAGCCGCGCAACGCCGACAAATGCGAGCACGCCATGGCCTCGCTGAAGAAGGCGATGGTCTGGGACGAGCAGGCCTATGGCCGCGAATACGATCTCGACATCTACATGATCGTCGCGGTCGACGACTTCAACATGGGGGCGATGGAGAACAAGGGTCTCAACGTCTTCAATTCGAAGTATATTCTGGCCCGCCCCGACACCGCGACCGATTCCGATTACGGCGGATCGAGGCGGTGGTCGCGCATGAATACTTCCACAACTGGACCGGCAACCGCATCACCTGCCGCGACTGGTTCCAGCTCAGCCTGAAGGAAGGGCTGACCGTTTTCCGCGAGCAGCAGTTCGTGGCCGACCACCAGTCGGCGGCCGTGTCGCGCATCCACGACGTGCGGGTGCTGCGCGCCGCCCAGTTCCCCGAAGATGCCGGGCCGACCGCCCATCCCGTCCGGCCCGACAGCTATATCGAGATCAGCAACTTCTACACCTCGACCGTCTACAACAAGGGCGCCGAGGTGATCCGCATGCTCCACACCCTGATCGGGCCCGAGGCCTTCGCCCGGGGCATGGATCTTTATTTCGAGCGTCATGACGGCCAGGCGGTGACCTGCGAGGATTTCGTCCGCGCCCATGCCGATGCCAACGAGCTGGACCTCGGCGATTTCTTCCGCTGGTACGTCCAGGCCGGCACGCCCGAGGTTTCGGTCGAAACCCGCCACGACCCCGAAAGCCGCAGCTTCGAGCTGACCTTCACCCAGACCCTGAAGCCGACCCCCGGCCAGCCGGTGAAGAAGCCGATGGTGATCCCCGTGCGCACCGCGCTGATCGGCGCCGACGGCGCGCCGCTCGCGCTCAGGCTGGCGAACGAGGCGGCGGATGCACCCGAAGCCGGCGCGACCGAGCGGGTGCTGGTGCTGGAGGATCGCGTCACCCGCTTCACTTTCGCCGATGTGGCCGAGCGGCCGGTACCTTCGCTGCTCCGCGGCTTCTCGGCCCCCGTCAAGCTGGAGACGCGTGCGGAAGATGCCGATCTGGCCTTCCTGATGGGCCATGACGACGACGCCTTCAACCGGTGGGAGGCGGCGCAGACCTATGCGATCCGGGTGATCCACCGCCTGATCGCCGACGTCGCCGCCGGCCGGCCGCTGGTGCTGCCCGCGGATTTCCGCGATGCCTTCGCCCGCACGATCGGCGATGAAAGCCTGGATCCGGCCCTGATCGCCGAGGCGTTGACCCTGCCGGGCGAAAGCTATCTGGCCGAGACCATGACCCGGATCGATGTCGAGGGCATCACCGCCGCCCGGCAGTTCGTCCGGCGCGAGATCGGCCGCAGCCTGGAAGGGCTGCTGCTGGAGGTCTTCGACCGGCTGGCGGCTGAGGATGCGGGCAAGCCCTACAGTTTCGATCCTGCCTCGGTGGGCCGGCGGTCGCTGGCCAATCTGTGCCTGGCCTATCTGGGCGCCCCGGGCGGTACGGCCGGACTGGAACGCGCCCGCCGGCGCTTCGAGACCGCCGACAACATGACCGATGCGCTGGGCGGGCTGCTGGTCCTGGCCGACCAGGAAGACGCGCTGTCGCAGCCGGCCTTCGACGCCTTCTATGCCCGCTGGAAGGACGAGCCGCTGGTGGTCGACAAATGGTTCATGGTTCAGGCGACGGCCTCGCGCGCCGATGCGCTGGACCATGTGCTGAAGCTGATGGAGCATCCGGCCTTTTCGATGCGCAACCCCAACCGGGTGCGCTCTCTGATCGGCGCTTTCGCCGCCAGCAATCCGCGCGGCTTCCACGAGGCCTCGGGCCGCGGCTATGACTTCCTGGCCGATCAGATCATCACGCTGGACGCCAGCAACCCGCAGATCGCGGCCCGGCTGGTGGGCCCGTTCAAGCGCTGGCGGCGCTATGACGACCAGCGTCAGGCCCTGATGCGCCAGGCGCTGGAACGCATCGCCGCCCGCCAGGGCCTGTCGCGCGATGTCTACGAGATGGTCAGCAAGTCGCTGGCCTGATGTCGCGCGACTGACCGGGAAGGGGCGGCACCGTCACGGCGCCGCCCCCTGTTTTTATCCCCGTCAGCTGTGGCGATAGACCGCGGTTTCGAAGGCGAGATAGCCGCCGACCGAGGCGGCATCGGCGAAGGGCAGGATCTGCGTCGCCCAGAATCCGCCGAGCCCGTTCTGCCGGTCGATCCAGTAGAAGAGATTGGCGAGCCCCGCCCAGGCGAGCGCCCCCGCCGGCCGGCCGGTGGGGGCGGGCTCGTCGTTGATCATGAAGGTCAGCCCCCAGGATTTGGGCATGCCGGGGAAAAACTCGGCATCGTTCGACAGGGCGGGGATCACGCCGGGCAGCATCTTGATCTTCATCTCGCCCAGCCCGTTCTGTTCCGCCATCCGCACGGTCTCGGGCCGCAGCACCGGGCCCTCGGGCCCCATGCCGTCGTTCAGCCACATGCGGATGAATTTCGTGTAGTCCATGGCGGTCGATTGCAGGCCATGGCCGCCCATATGGATCTCGGGATCCTGGGGCAGCATGAAGTCGGGCAGGGGCGTCAGGCTGCCATCGGCCTCGCGCTGATGCATCACCGCCAGCCGCGCACGCATGTCGACGGTCATGGTGAAGGCGGTGTCGGTCATGCCCAGCGGATCCAGGATCCGGCTCTGCATCACCTCGCCCAGGCGGCGGCCGGTGATCGCCTCTACCACCCGCCCGGCCTGATCGATATTGCTGCCATATTCCCAGGCCTCGCCCGGATCGAACAGCAGCGGCGTATCGAGCGCCGCCGCCGTGGCGGTGATCACGCTCGGCTGGCCCCTTGTGGTGGCCAGGCGCTCGTAGACCGGATTGAAGAAGTCGTAGCCGAAGCCGGCGGTGTGCAGCAGCAGCATGCGGGTGGTGATCTCGCGCCGCGGCGCCCGCAGCCGCGGGCTGCCATCGGCCTCGAAGCCGTCGATCACCTGCACCCGGCCCAGCGCCGGCAGATAGTCGCGCGCCGGCGCGTCGAGGTCGAGCAGGCCGTCTTCCACCAGCTGCAGCACGGCCGTGCCGGTCAGCGCCTTGGTGGTGGAGAAGATCGCGAAGACGGTGTCCGCCGTCATCGGCGCATCCCCGCCCGCGGCGCGGCGGCCTGCGGCCCCCCGATAGATGTCGCCCGCGCGATCGGTCGCCACGGCCACCACGCCCGGCAGACCGGGGCCCTCGGTCACGGCCCGGTTCAGCACCGCATCGGCGGCGGTTTTCAATGTCTCGGTCATTGCCATCCTCCCTGGACGGAGCCTCAGGCCTCTCCGCTCTCGATCCGGGCGGGGTTCGACCTTGGGGCCCATGGCGGGCAAGGGTAGCGGGCAGGGGCGGCCCGTCTCTATCCGGCATCGGCAGCGCCTGTCGGATATCGGCAGTTTCTGCACCGCAGACCCGCCTGAAACTCGCCAGCCGCCGGGTCGGGACGCTATCGTGATGCCAAAGCGCCACCCGCAAAGGGGGCAGGGGGAAGGAAGACGTCTGCGTGCTTCGACAGGGGAGGCGGGCACATGCTGAAAGATGCGCTGATCTATGACGCCCGGGGCAACCCGATCCGCCAGCATCACAAGGTGAATTCCCGCGACTGGGACGAGATCCGCGACTGGTCGAACCGGGTCTACATGCCCTATCGGGTGGCGCCCACGGGCATGGCGGCGACGCCGGATTCGACCATGCATTCGGCGCGGGTGGGGCGGATCATCGTCACCCGCTTCGCCTATGGCATTCCGGTCCGCGTGCAGGACTGGTCCGAGGATGCCGGCAATGCGGTGGTGCTGACCACCATCGCCGGCAATGCCCGCCACGCCGCGACCGCGCGGCAATTCGAGGATACCGGTATCGGCGAAAGCTTCGTGGCCGATTGCAGCCGCATCGACCATCTGATCGATTTCGACCCCGACCATCTGCAGCTGAACCTGACCATCCCGCACGCGGTGCTGGAACAGGCCTGCCGCGACTGGCTGGGTTTCGTGCCGGGCGATGCGCTCTGGCAGCACAAATGCCGGATCGGCGGTCGGGGATCGGCCTGGCTTGCGCTGATGGAATATCTGGTCCGGGCGATCGCAGAGGCGCCGGACCGGCTGGCGGCCGACCGGGTCGGCCGGCATCTGGAGCAGACGGTCTGCCTTCATCTGCTGAACGACTGGGCCGCCTGGGCCGGGCTCGCCCCCGCCGAGCCGGGGCGCAGCGTGGTGCCGCGCCATGTGAGGCTTGCCGAAGCCTACATGGCCGAGCATGCGGCCAGCCTGCCGGCCATGACCGAGGTCGCCCGGGCGGCGGGCGTCAGCCTGCGCAGCCTGACCGACGCCTTCAGGCGCTTCCGCGGCTATACCCCCAGCGCCTTCCTGCGCGAACGCCGCCTGCAGGAAGTGCGCCGCCTGCTGCAGGCGGGCGGATCGGACATGACCGTATCGCGTGCCGCCTATGCGCTGGGCTATGTCAATCTGGGGGAATTCGCCCGCAGCTATCGCGCCCGGTTCGGCGAACGGCCGTCGGAGACCCTGCGGCTTTGAACGACGAACGCCCGCAGGCCCCCTCCGGTCCTGCGGGCGTTCCTCAACCGGACGCGGGTGCGCCTTGTCCGGTCAATGCTCAATGGTCAGGGCTCAATGCTCCGTCAGTCGCGGTTGGCCCGCAGCCGGTTCATGAAGCCGGTCATCTCGGTCGACAGATGGTTGGCGCGGGCCTCCAGCATCCGGGCGGTTTCGGCCACTTCGTCCGCGGCCGTCTTGGTATCGGCGTTCACCCGTTCGATGCCCGACACGCCGCGGGTCACCTCGCGGGTGCCGGACGAGACCTGTTGAATGTTGAGCGCGATATCGCGGGTGGCGGCGCTCTGTTCCTCCACCGCCGCGGCGACACCGGTTGCGATCTCGTTCATCCGCCGGATGGTTTCGGCAATCTTGTCGATCGCCTGGGCGGTGGCCGAGGCGACATTGCGCATGTCGCCGACCTGGGCGCTGATGTCCTCGGTCGCGCGTGCCGTCTGGGCGGCGAGGTTCTTCACCTCGCCCGCGACCACGGCGAAGCCCTTGCCGGCCTCGCCGGCGCGCGCGGCTTCGATGGTGGCGTTGAGCGCCAGAAGATTGGTCTGTTCGGCGATGTCGTTGATCAGCTGGACGATTTCGCCCACCTTGCCGGCGGCACCCAGCATGCCCGAGACGGTGGTCGTGGTCTGGCGGGCATCCTCTACCGCCTGCCGGGCGATTTCCGACGACTGCGACACCTGACCGGCGATCTCGCTGATCGAGCGCGACAATTCCTCGGATGCGGCGGCCACCGCATCGACATTGGCGGCGGCCTGCTCTGCGGCGCCGGCCACGCTGCTCGCTTCGGACCGCGCCATGTCGGCCGCACTGGTCAGCCCGTTCGAGGCACCGCCCAGCCGGCCGACCGTCTGGGTCAGATCCTCGACCACGCCGCGGATCGAGGCGTCGAGTTCACGCGCCGCTTCAAGACGTGCCGCACGCACCTGCGCCATGACCCCGGTGATGTACTGCTCCATCGCCAGATCCATGTCCAGGAACACCACCCGGCTCACCGCCGACATGGCCCGCTCCCGCTTGTCGTGCGACCAGCGATAGCTTCGCGAAATGGCGGCCAGCAGGCGCTGCAGCACCATCTGATAGCCGCCCATATACCAGCGCGGCTCCAGCCCGATGCGGACATGGGCATTGCCGATCCGGGTGGCGCGCGCGACGTAGTCGGCGTCGAAGCGCCCGGACATCAGCGCCGTCCAATGCGCCTTCTGGGACGTTTTCAGATGGTCGACCATCCCCGGCTTCGCGATCAGCGCCTGCATCGGCGGGTAGGTCGCGAGCGTGCGGTAAAAAACGTCCAGAAGATCCTCGATCTCCGCCTCGATCACCGGCCGGACCAAAGCGAGATCGGCGATGGTGGCGGCATCGATGCCGAGGAAACGCAGACGCTCGGCGTCGAGCGCGGAAGCGGTGACGGGCGAAGCCATGATATGAGGGACCAACCTGTTGGTTCGTGACACTTTTCTGGGGTTCGCCCACGGCCTGTCGCCGGCCGTGAGACAAGCCGTTACCAAATCTTAAGGCTGAGAGGGTTGATAAATGATTACGGAATGCGTATCCGGCTTGGGCGGACGCCGGCTTGACCGGTGTCTGCGCCACCCCATCACGGACAGGATTTCCGACCATGTTCTTTTCGCTGTCGAAGCTGGTCGGGCATCTGATCCTGCCGGTCACGCTGGTGCTGATCATGCTGTCGGCGGCGCCCCTGATCCGCTGGCTGGGTCTGCGCCGTCTGGCACGGTTCTGCGGCACCGCCGGCGGGCTCGCCCTGATCGTGATGCTCTTCACGCCGTTGGATAACTGGCTTCTCTCTCCTCTGGAGGATCGGTTCCCACAGATGGAGCGACAGGCGGTCGTTGATGGGGATTTCGCCGGCATCATCGTTCTCGGCGGCGCCGAAGACGGGCGGTTGACCCGGGCCCATGGCCAGCCTGCGGTCGGATCGGGGGCCGAACGCTTCATCGAGGCGGCGATCCTGTCCCGGCTGCGCCCCGACCTGCCGGTGGTCTTCACCGGCGGCAGCGGCTTCTACAGCGATCCCGAGGCGAGCGGCGGGCCGGTGGCCGAGGCGCTGCTGCGGGATCTGGGGGTGCCGGCCGATCGCCTCGTCATCGAAGGCCGCAGCCGGGATACCTGGGAGAACGCGACCTTCAGTCGCAGCCTCGTCGGGGACGTGGCAGGTCGCCCCTGGATCCTGATCACCAGTGCGTATCATATGCCGAGATCATACGGCGTGTTCATAGCCGATGGCTGGAATGTCCAGGCATACCCGGTGGACTACAATGCTCCGGGCCCGATCTGGGGGTGGAACGACTATCGGTTCGTCGATCGCCTGTGGCAGATCCATACGGCGGCGCGTGAGTGGCTGGGTCTGCTCGCTTACAGGCTGACCGGGCGCCTGGACGATATCTTTCCCGCTCCGGTGGTTCGCCCGGCGTCTGAATGAAGACTCTGGTTTTGATTTAACAAGGATGCTGTTGTGCAGGCCGCGGCACCTCATTATACCTGTCTGTTGGCGAGAGTGTTGCCGAAGGAATGCACGCTGCAATTTGCATGACTTCGGGATCTTTGGGCAAGAGGCGGCGACCCGAAGTGAGGCCATGCGAAACATTGGTATCAGACAGCTGGCACTGGCACTGACGGTCATGACCGTCCTGCCCCTGATGGCGGTTCTGGGCTGGTCGGTGATCACCACCGGCCGGCTGGATCAACAGCGCGTCGGCGAGCAGTTTTCGGTGACGACGCATACCGCCGCTCAGGAGCTGCGCCAGCGGATCGATGCCGCCCGGCAGCTGATCGCGGCGATGGCCGCGGGCGGCGTGCCGGGCATGAATGATCCGGATTGTGATGCGCGCTTCGCCCAGCTGGTGCATCTGCGGCCGATCTACAACAACATGTTCGTCACCGACCTCTCAGGCCGGATCGTCTGCGCGGCACGGCCGATCCCCTCGGCGGACGGCCAGCCGGCCAGCCTGGGGGCGCGGCCCTATTTCGCGGCCGGCATGCGGGCCACCGATCCCCTGGTCGCAGGCTGGCTGCCCGGCCTCGCCAATGGTCGTCCGATTCTGCCGGTGGTGATGCCGGTCCGCGATGCGCAGGGCCGGCCGGTCGCCATGGTCGGGGCGTCGATCGACCTGCTGGCCTTCGTGCAGGGGATCCGGGCAGAGCTGCCGGCGGATACCGGGGTGACGCTCTGGTCGCCCGAGGGGGCGCTGGTCACCCATGCCGGCCCGCTGCCGCCGCCGGATCCGAAGGAAACCGCGCCTCACCTGCAGTCGCAGGGGCTTGGTGCGGCTCTGGCTGCCGACGCCGGCTCGGCGATCCCGATTCTCGGCCTTCCCGCCGTGCAGGACCTGCCCGAACGGGTGATGATGCTGGAGACGGTGTCCTTCGGCGAAGAGGCGCTGACCATCGGGATCTCAATGGACGAGGCACGGCTGTTCGGCCCGGTCCGGGCGCTGATGTCGAGCAATTTCGTCCTGGCGCTCTGGCTGGCGGCCGGCCTGGTGATCCTGTCGATGGCGGTGATGCGCATGGTGCTGGTGCGTCCGCTCGGCCGCCTGTCGCATTATGCCAAGGCCATGGCCAGGGGAGAGGCGCCCCGCCATATTCCGGATGTCTCGAAGGTGCGCGAAATCAGCGATCTGGCCTCCACCCTGGATGCTCTTTTCGCCGATCTGGCCGAGCGCGAGACCCAGCGCAACCGGGCGGAAGAAGCGCTGCAGCGCGCCCTGGCGGGCATGGAGCGGACGGTGGCGGCGCGCACGGCTGAACTGGCGGATGCGCACGAGGCGGCGCGCCTGCGGGCGCGTGACCTGGAGCGCGGCCGCAACCGCGAGCGGATCGCCGGTCGGATGACCGATCTCATCCAGTCCTGCGCCTCGGTCGACGAGGCGATGGGCGTGCTGGCGCGGATGATGCCGTCGCTGTCGAACGGCGATCGCGGCCGGGCCTTCCTGCACCGGCCGGGCCAGACCGCGCTTGAACCGGCGGCGCTGTGGGGCGAGCCCCTGCTGCCCGGGCACAGCATCACCGAGGACGACTGCTGGTCGCTGCGCCTGGGCCATGCCCATGTCAGCCGGGCGGAGGGCACGATGCCGGTCTGCCGGCATCTGGACGGGGTGCCGGGCCGCCACCTCTGCGTGCCGCTGATCGCCCATGGCGAGATCCTGGGAATGATCACGCTGGAACGCGATGGCGTCGACGACCGCACCGACTGGGCCGAAGACGAAATCGCGGCCCTCGACCGCGTGGCGTTGTCGATCGCCAACGTCAAGCTGCGCGAGACGCTGCGCGGCATGACCATCCGCGATCCGCTGACCGGCCTTTACAACCGTCGTTTCGCAGACGAAACCCTGGTCCGCGAGGTTGCCGTGGCGCGCCGCGACGGCCGGCCGCTGGCGGCGGTGATGGCCGATATCGACCATTTCAAGCGCTTCAACGATGCCCACGGCCACGAGGCCGGCGATCGGGTGCTGCGGATGACCGCCCGGGTGATGGCCGATCACTTCCGCCGCAGCGATGTGGTCTGCCGTTATGGCGGCGAGGAATTCCTGATCCTGATGCCGGGTGCCACCGCCGCCGATGCCGCGGCGCGGGCCGACGCCTTCCGCCGTGCCCTGGCCGGGACGGTGGAAGAAAGCGGCGATGCGGCATTGGGGCCGGTCACCATCTCGCTCGGCGTTGCGGTCTTCCCCGACACGGTGACCGACGATGGCCGCCTGATCGCGGCTGCGGATGCCGCGCTCTACGCCGCGAAGCATGCCGGCCGCAACCGGGTGATGCTGGATGGTCAGGTGCAGCCCGCCGACAAGCTGACGGGCTGATCCGTCACCTGGCCGCGCCGGCCGGTACCACCCGCCCGGCGCGGATGTCGCGGCGGCGATCCTCGACATGCTCCAGGATCGTCTGTTTGCCGTCGTCATCCAGCCGGCGCCAGACGCGGATCTCGTCGATGGTGCGATAGCAGCCTTCGCACCAGCCGGTGACGGTGCTGATGCGGCAGACATTGACGCAGGGCGAGGCGACGGTCATCGGGCAGCGGGGCTCCGGCTCTGTGGGGCAGGGGGCTCTGTGGGTCGGGTCAGGGTTCGAACTGTTCGCGCAGAATGCGCTCTTCCAGGCTGTGGCCGCGATCGAACAGCAGGGTCAGTTCACGCGCGGGATCGCGGGCGACATCCACCCGGCGCACGTCGCGAACCTCGGTATAGTCGGCAACCGCGCTGACCGGCCGTTTCATCGGCTCCAGGATCTCGAAGGTGATGGTCGCGGTATCCGCCAGCAGGGCGCCGCGCCAGCGCCGCGGCCGGAAGGCGCTGATCGGCGTCAGCGCCAGCACGCCCGCGCGCAGCGGCAGGATGGGGCCGTGCGCAGAAAGGTTGTAGGCGGTGCTGCCGGCGGGGGTGGAAACCAGCGCACCATCCGCGATCAGCATCGGCTGGCGCTCGATGCCGTCGACCAGAATGCGCAGCTTGGCGGTCTGGCGGGTTTCCCGCAGCAGCGACACCTCGTTGATGGCCAGTGCCCTGTGTTCGGTGCCGTCGACCGTATAGGCGCGCATCAGCAGCGGATAGATCGTCGCCGGCACGGCCTCGGCCAGGCGCTGGTCCAGCCCTTCCACCCGAAACTCGTTCATCAGGAAGCCGACCGTGCCGCAATTCATGCCATAGATCGGCACATCGCGGTGCATGAAGCGGTGCAGGGTTTCCAGCATCAGCCCGTCGCCGCCCAGCGCCACGATGACCTCGGCGGTTTCCGGCGGGACTGTGGCATAGGCGGCTTCGATCGCCGCCCGGCCGGCGCAGGCCTCTTCGGTATCGCCCGCGACCACCGCAAAGGTGGGGATGCGGCCGGCGGCGGCCGGCATCGGGGCGGTGCCGACCGTTGCGACACCCTGGGGCGGGATCTGGGTCATCTGCCGGTCAGCCGCCCGTCATGCTCATATGCCGGGTGAGGGCCGGGGCGGCGCCCCGGCGCTCGATCACGAAATCATGGCCCTTGGGCTTGGCGTCGATGCCCCGGCGGATGGCTGCGATCAGGGGCGCGTCGTCGTCCGGGCTGGCGCGGAGCGGCTCGCGCAGGTCTACCTGATCATCCTGGCCCAGGCACATATACAACCGTCCGGTGCAGGTCACCCGAACCCGGTTGCAGCTTTCGCAGAAATTATGGCTGAGCGGGGTGATGAAGCCCAGCCGGCCGCCGGTTTCGGCGATCCGCACGTAGCGGGCCGGCCCGCCGGTGCGGTCGGGCAGATCGGTCAGGGTGAAGCGGGTCTCCAGCCTGCGGCGGACCTCGGCGAGGGAAAGATACTGGTCGACCCGGTCCTCGTCGATCTCGCCCAAGGGCATGGTCTCGATCAAGGTGAGGTCGAACCGGTTCTCGCCGCACCAGCGGACCATGTCCTCGATTTCGTCTTCGTTCTCGCCGCGTAGCGCCACCATGTTGATCTTGACCGCCAGCCCCGCCGCCTTGGCGGCGGCGATGCCGTTCATCACCCGATCGAGCGTGCCCCAGCGGGTGATGCGCTGGAAGCGCACCGGATCGCGACTGTCGATCGATACGTTGATCCGCCGCACCCCGGCCCGGTAGAGCCCTTCGGCATGGCGGTCGAGCTGGGTGGCGTTTGTGGTGAGCGTCAGTTCGTCCAGCCGGCCGGCGGCGACGTCCCGGCCCAGTTCGCCGATCAGATCCATGATCCCGCGGCGGACCAGCGGCTCGCCGCCGGTCAGGCGCAGCTTGCGTACCCCCAGGGCCATGAAGGCGCGCGACAGCCGGGCCAGTTCCTCCAGCGTCAGCAGATCGGCCTTGGGCAGGAAGGTCATGCTTTCGGCCATGCAGTACACGCAGCGCAGGTCGCAGCGGTCGGTGACCGACAGGCGCATGTAGTGCACATGCCGGCCGAAGGGATCGACCAGCGACGGGCGATCGCTCAGGGGCATGGGGGAGGCATTGCGGATCTGGCTCACTGCGGCGGCTCGCTCGTCCGGAGGCCCGTCATGGAAAGGCCGTCATCAGGGGCGTGTCCCGTTCACCGGGCTGTCTTGAGACAACATTGTGGGGGTGCAGAGGTTGCCGCGCAAGGGCCGCAACGCAACCGGGCGGGGCCGCGTCCGGCGGTTCAGATCGCGTCGCCGTCCCACAGCGCCAGAATGGCGAGCGCCCGCCGGCGGTCGACCATGTCGAAAAACGCCACCGCTTCAAGCAGATCCTTGGGATCCGACACCCTGGTGCCGCGGCTCATCTTGCGGGTGAGCATGAACAGCGTCGAGAAGCCCTGACGGGTGACGTCGGCCGCCTTGCAGGCGATCGCCAGGGCCTGGCCGGTGGTCTCGAAGGCGATCCGTCGGGCGGTGATCGGGCGGATCTCGGTCATATGGGCAAGCGCCGCCTCGAACAGCGCGATCTCGCCCTGGCGATAGCTTTGCAGCAGGAAGGTCTCGGTGACGCCGCCGCCGCGCGCCAGCATGGCGACGCGCTGCCGCGCCCGGCCCTGATCTTCGGCCAGGCGGCCGGTTTCGGTCACCCTGCGGTCCACCACCCGGGCGACCGCCCGTTCGATCATCTCGGGCGAGACGTCGAACCGCTGGACGATGTGGCGGCGCAGCGACGCCCCCACCCACCAGAACATCCGATAGGCCAGCCCCGCCGGCAGTTCCTGGCGCTGCAACAGCGGCGGCTGGATCACCTCCATCCGCTGCGACAGCATCACGATACGCTCCAGCAGCTTCGGCGACAGCGGGGCCGTCCGGTTCGCCAGCCGCGCCGTCACCACCTCGGCCTCGGCGGCATCCAGCAGGGCGCCGGTGACGGCGTCGCTCAGATCCGGGCGCTGGGCGATGGCGGTGCGGTGGGCGGAAGAGCGTTCGCGGGCGATCGCGATCAGATCCGGATCGGTCAGGATCGGCGAGCGCGACAGCAGGGGATGGGCGACCTCGATCCGGTCGTTGGCCAGCATCACGAACAGGTTGGGCGGCAGTTCCCCCGCTTCGGGCATCGCCGCCAGTTCTTCCGCCAGTTCGCGGCGGAGCGTGTGCTCGATATCTGCAACCAGGGGTTGGATCAGATGGGCAACGACGCCGCGCACCCGTTCGGTCAGCTTGCGCTCACGGTCGATCAGCATCGTTGCGATGGTGCCGGCAATCGCCTGCCGCTGCGATGGTGGCTTCTGGAGAGCCGCCCGCGCGAGTGCTTCGACCTCGCGTTCGATCACGATCCCCCCGCCGACCACCAGCAGCTTCCCCGATATGGCCCGGCTTCCCTCTCCACGACAACGGGATCCACGATGCGGATCATCGAAGCGTCCCGGGGCGGGTATGGTGATGCGGGGGCAGGTATCATCACGTTCCGTGGCAGAGCGGCCGCAGGCCGGCCCATAGCAGAGTGACCGCAGGTGCTGGTCTTTGGCGGAGAACCGCAGACCCTGCCCTTCGGCGGAGAAAGTCTCGCGGGACGAAGCGTCCGGCGCATCCTGTATTTACGAAGCCCGGATGGCGGCTGCAACCGCAAAAGCTGTACCGTGGCTTTCCGGTGCCCCTGGTCGCTCAATCGTCATCATCCGGCGGGTTCGGTCCGCGGACCAGTTCCAGATCGACGACATCGGCATGCACGGTGCGCTTCCCGCCATGTTCGAAATTGACGGTGACGCGATGGGCGGCCACGCTCTGGACCTGACCCAGCCCCCAATCGGGCTGACCGGGCAGGCGGACGAGGCTTCCCGGCGGGTACAGCATGCCGTAAGGTGCCGGCGTGGTCATCTGACGATCCTTCCGGATTGGGTCCGTTCCCGACACAGATGGGGTGGCGGCATCGCCTGCACCAGGGGCCGTTTCCGGGGAGCCGATGCCGTCCGTGGCCGGGATCCGGGGGGTGCGCGCATATGGTTACGGCAATCGCGCTGCGCCTAAGGGAAATTTAACGCTTGCCGCCGTAAAAGAAGAAGGCGAGCCCCGGTAGGTTCACCGGGGATGCGATCGGTTTCAGGGAGTGACGCGACGTGGGCGAGGGAGATTGGGTACGACTCTCCGGACTGGTGTGTGCCAGGCTCTGCCACGACCTGGTCGGTCCCGTCGGTGGTGTCGTCAACGGCGTTGAGTTCCTGGCCGAAGACGGCATGGGAGACGACGCGCTGCAGCTGCTGGCCGACAGTGCGGCCCGCGCCGCCCGCCGGTTGAGTTTCTATCGTCTGGCCCTGGGCGCCGGCGGCAATCCCGACGAACGGGTGGCGGCCGGCGATCTGTCAGCGGCACTCGCCGGATACTTCACCGACGAGCGTGCCGGTCTGGACGTCATCGCCTGGCCGAGCGACGGCAATGTGCTGAGGGCCCATGGCGGCATCGTGCTGTGCCTGGCGGCAATCTCGGCACAGGCCCTGCTGCGCGGCGGCACGGTCACCATCGCCTGGCGGACCACGGTCGAGGGCGGCAGCGTGAGCGTGGTGGCCGAAGGCGGCCCCATGCGCCTGCCCGAGACGCTGGTCCCGTCGATCGAGGGACGGATCGATCCGGCGGCGCTGGATGCCCGTACCGTGCTGCCCTTCATGGTTTCCGAAATGGCCGCCGCCGTCGGCGGCCGGCTTGCGGTTGCCACCGACTGGTCGGGCGCCGATCTGCGCCGCCTGACCATCACGGGCGATCTGCCGGTCTTCACCACCCGGGCCGGCGTCTCCAGCCTGGAGCGGACCGGCGAAACCGGCCCCTGAACCCCTCTCTTCGCCGCCGGCGGGCCTGCCCGCGGCGGCCCCGTCTGCGGACACTCCGACGACTTCACACGCAAGGCGCCACGGCGCCAGCCATTCACGGCAGCAGGGATGAGAACGCCATGGACGAGCTGCTGAGCGAGTTCCTCACCGAAACGACGGAGAGCCTGTCCACGCTCGACGTCGAACTGGTGCGCCTGGAGCGCAATCCAGACAATCCGGAACTGCTGCAGAACATCTTCCGCCTTGTACACACCATCAAGGGGACCTGCGGGTTCCTGGGCCTGCCCCGGCTCGAGAAGGTGGCGCATGCGGCCGAGAACGTGCTGGGCAAGGTGCGTGACCGCGAGCTGACGGTCACCCCCTATATCGTGACGCTGATCCTGGAGAGCCTGGACCAGATCAAGGAGATCCTGGCCGAGCTGGAACGGACCCAGGCCGAGCCGGCCGGCAATGACGCCGACCTGATCGGCCGCCTGGATGCCGCGGCCGAAGGCGTCGAGGCCCCGGCCAAGACCGCCGCGCCGACCGGTGCCGACGGCGCCCCCGATTTCGAGGCGGTGCGCCGGATGATGGCGGCTGAAATCTCGGGCAACGCCCTGCCGGACGACGAGGACGAGACCGAGGCCGAAGCCCCGGCGGGCCTGCCGGTGGGCACGGCCCAGCCGCAGGCGCTGGTGGCCGCCGGTGCCGGTGCGGTCGCGACCCAGCAGGCGCCGGCGGCGGCAGAGGCCGCACCGCGGGCCGATGCCGGCGATCACCACGATGCCGGCAGCAATGGCGGCCCGCGCGAAAGCCACATCGCCGGTCAGACCATCCGCGTCAATGTCGACCTGCTCGAACATCTGATGACCATGGTCAGCGAACTGGTGCTGACCCGCAACCAGCTGCTCCAGATGGTGCGCGGCCGCAGCGACAGCGAGTTCACCGTGCCGCTGCAGCGCCTGTCCCATGTCACGTCCGAGCTGCAGGAAGGGGTCATGAAGACCCGCATGCAGCCGATCGGCAATGCCTGGGCCAAGCTGCCGCGCATCGTCCGCGACCTGGGCCAGGAACTGAACAAGAAGCTCGACCTGAAGATGTACGGCTCCGAAACCGAGCTGGACCGTCAGGTTCTGGAGCTGATCAAGGATCCGCTGACCCACATGGTCCGCAACTCGGCCGATCACGGCCTGGAGCGGCCCGACGAGCGGCGGGCGGCGGGCAAGCCCGAGACCGGCACCATCACCCTCAACGCCTATCACGAAGGCGGCCACATCATCATCGAGATCGCGGATGACGGCCGCGGCATCGATCTTACCAAGGTGCGCCAGAAGATCGTGAAGGTCGGCCTTGCCACCGAGAACGAACTCGACGGCATGACCGACACCCAGATCGCCCAGTACATCTTCCGGCCGGGCTTCTCCACGGCCGAGAAGGTGACCAGCGTCTCGGGTCGCGGCGTCGGCATGGACGTGGTGCGGACCAATATCGAGAAGATCGGCGGCACGATCGAGCTGCGGACCGTCAGCGGCAAGGGTTCGACCTTCGTCATCAAGATCCCGCTGACGCTGGCGATCGTGGCGGCGCTGATCGTGGAAGCCGCGGGCGACCGTTTCGCGCTGCCGCAGATCAGCGTGGTGGAGCTGGTGCGTGCCTCCAACACCTCCGAGCATCGCATCGAGCGGATCAACAGCCGGCCGGTTCTGCGCCTGCGCGACCATCTGCTGCCGCTGGTGAGCCTGGGCCACGCCCTGGCCCTGGTCGACGAGCACGATCCGCAGGTCGAAATCGACGACGACGGCCTGTTCGTGATCGTCTGCAAGGTGGGCACCTTCTCGTTCGGCATCATCGTCGACCAGGTCTTCGACACCGAGGAAATCGTGGTCAAGCCGGTGGCGCCGATCCTGCGCGACATCACCATGTTCTCGGGCAACACCATCCTGGGTGACGGCAGCGTGGTCATGATCCTGGATCCGAACGGCCTGGCGACCTCGGTGGGCGAGATCCAGACCGCCAGCGACCGCCGCGCCGAGGCGGCAGCGGCCGAGGCCGCCGCCAATGCCGACGACAAGCTGTCCCTGCTGGTGTTCCGCGCCGGCGGCGAGGATCCGAAGGCGGTGCCGCTGTCGCTGGTGGCGCGCCTGGAAGAGATCGACCTGGCCACGGTCGAACGCTCCGACGGCCGGCCGGTGGTGCAGTATCGCGGCCAGATCATGCCGCTGGTCATGGTCAACGAGGGCCAGGAGCTGGCGCGCGAGGGCCGGCAGCCGGTGGTGGTCTTCACCGAGCGCAACCGCACCATGGGCCTGGTGGTCGACGAGATCGTCGACATCGTGGAAGACAGCTTCAATGTGGAGCTGCGCAGCCGCCGCGACGGCCTGATCGGCACCGCGGTGATCGCGGGCCGCACCACCGACATCGTGGATGTGGGCTATTATCTGCTCCGCGCCACCGGCGACTGGTACGAGGCCGAGCCGCGCAAGATCGGCGCCGCGCGCGCCCGTCGGGTGCTGCTGGTCGATGACAGCGCCTTCTTCCGCAGCCTGATCGCGCCGGTTCTGCGCGTGTCCGGTTACGAGGTCTCGGGTGTGGAAAGTGCCGAGGCGGCGCTGAAACTGCGCGACCAGGGCGCCGAGTTCGATATCATCGTCAGTGACATCGAGATGCCGGGCATGGACGGCTTCGCCTTCGCCCGCACCATCCGCGAAGAGGGCGCCTGGTCCCAGGTCCCGATGATTGCGCTGTCGTCGCATACCGCGCCCGAGGATTTCGATCGCGGCCGCGACAGCGGGTATGACGACTATGTGGCGAAGTTCGACCGTGAGGGCCTGATCGCGGCGATCGGTCAGGTGATGAACATGGCGAAGGGGAGCGTGGCATGAGTGCGGATATCGTCCGCTACGCCGGTGGCGGCAACGCCCTGGCCCGCACCGGTGACGACGAGGTCGTCGGCGCCCAGCGGCAGTTCGTGACGGTGGTGATCGAACGGCAGACCTTCGGCATCCCGGTGCTGGTGGTCCAGGACATCCTGGGCCCCCAGAAGATCACCCGGGTGCCGCTGGCCCCGGCCGAGGTCGCAGGCGCGCTGAACCTGCGCGGCCGCATCGTCACCGCGATCAATGTCCGCCGGCGCCTGGGCCTGGCGCCCCGCCCGGCGGAGATGAAGGGCATGAACGTGGTCGTCGAACACGACGGCGAGCTGTACAGCCTGATGGTCGACGGGGTGGGCGAGGTGCTCTCTCTCGACGACGCCCGGTTCGAACGCAACCCGGCCAATCTCGCGCAGCATTGGCGAGACGTCTCTCTCGGGGTATACCGACTGAACGACAAGCTGCTGCTGGTGCTTGATGTCGAGCGTCTGTTCGAATTCGGCTGATGCCGCCCCTCGCGCCGGCCCGGCCTGTCCGACCGAAGCCTTTCCTCCCCACAAGTGCCCGGGCGTCGGGCGGCGCGTTCGAGGATCCGATCTGAAATGAAGACCTGCCTGATCGTTGACGACTCCAAGGTCATCCGCATGGTCGCGCGGCGCATCCTTGAGGGTCTCTCCTTCGCCACCAGGGAAGCCGCGGATGGTCAGGAGGCGGTGGATCGCTGCCGCGAGGCCATGCCGGACGCCGTGCTGCTGGACTGGAACATGCCGGTGATGAACGGGCTGGAGTTCCTGAAGGCGCTGCGTCAGATGCCGGGCGGCGACGCGCCGATCGTCGTCTTCTGCACCACCGAGAACGATCTCTCCCATATTCAGGAGGCGATCATGGCGGGTGCGAACGAATACATCATGAAGCCGTTCGACAGCGAGATCATCGAAACCAAATTCACGCAGGTGGGCCTCATCTAGTGAGCTCTTACACAGCAGGGGGCGGAGGTGTCGAACCCTATCGCGTGATGGTGGTCGACGACAGCGCGGTCATTCGCGGTCTGTTCATCCGTGTCCTAGAAGCCGATCCCGAGATCCGTGTCGTCGCCTCTGCCGCGAATGGCCGGATCGCACTCAACCAGCTGAAACGCCAGCCGGTGGAAGTGGTCGTGCTCGACATCGAGATGCCGGAAATGGACGGTCTGACCGCCCTGCCGGAGCTGGTGCGGGCGCAGCCCGGGCTCAAGGTCATCATGGCGTCTACGCTGACCCGCAAGAATGCGGCGGTCAGCATGGAGGCCCTGGCCAAGGGCGCGGTCGACTACATTCCCAAGCCGAGCGCCACCAGCGAGGTCTACTCGAACGAGGGTTTCTCGCGCGAGCTGCTGGCCAAGGTGAAGGCCCATGCCGATCGCGGTCGCCGCGACGGCACGGCGCCGGCACTCGGCAGCGGTGGCGGTGCCGCCGCACCGGCGGCGCCTGTCGCCGCCGCCAGCCCGACCACGGCCTATCGTCCGCGGACCGAGCCGGCGGCACCTGCCGCGCGTCCGGCCGCGGCGCCGGCCACGGCGGCGGATCTGCCGCAGCGGCTGGGCCTGCAGCGCAAGCCCGTGGTGCTGCGGCCGTTCCCGCCGGCCTTCCGGGCCAAGGCGCTGGCGGTCGGCAGCTCCACTGGCGGCCCGCAGGCGCTGTTCACCCTGTTCGGGGCGCTGGGGCCCGCACTGCAGCGGATTCCGGTGTTCATCACCCAGCACATGCCCGCCACCTTCACCACCATCCTGGCCGAGCATCTGGCCCGCGCAAGCGGCCTGCCCTGCGTCGAGGCCGAGGACGGCATGCCGGTGAAGGCCGGTCGCATCCACGTCGCCCGCGGTGACTGGCACATGGTGCCGACCGAAGCGGCCGGCGGGGCGGTGATCCGGATCAACCAGGATGCGCCGGAGAATTTCTGCCGGCCGGCGGTGGATCCGATGCTGCGGGGGCTGGCGAAGATTTATGGCCGCAATCTGCTGACCGTGATCCTGACCGGTATGGGGTCGGACGGGCAGCGTGGTGGCGAACATGTCGTTCAGGCGGGCGGCGTGGTCATGGCCCAGGACGAGGCGTCGAGCGTCGTCTGGGGCATGCCGGGTGCGGCTGCCCAGGCCGGGCTGTGCAGCGCCGTGCTGCCGCTGGATCGTATGGCCGGCGAAGTCCGCCGGCTGGTCGACGGAGGACCGTGATGGCGCCGGAGGATTTCGCCTTCATCAGCGGCATGCTGAAGCAGCGGTCCGGGCTGGTGATCGGCCCCGACAAGCTGTACCTGCTGGAAAGCAGACTGTCGCCGCTTGCCCGGCGCCGTGGGCTGCCGGGACTGTCTGAGCTGATCGCCGAGCTGCGCAAGCCGTCGGCGGAAGAACTCCGGCGTGACGTCACGGATGCGATGACGACGAACGAGACGTCGTTCTTCCGCGACATCAAGCCCTTCGAAGAGCTGCGCACCTTCGTCCTGCCCGAGATGCTGGGCCGGCGGCAGGATCGCCGCCAGCTCAGGATCTGGTCGGCCGCCGCGTCGACCGGGCAGGAAGCCTATACCATCGCCATGCTGTTCAAGGAGATGGGGGCCAAGCTCGACGGCTGGCGGCTGGAGATCATCGGCACCGACCTTGCCAACGAGGTGCTGGACAAGGCCAAGGCTGCGACCTATTCGCAGTTCGAGGTGCAGCGCGGCCTGCCGATCACCATGCTGGTGAAGTATTTCCAGCAGGATGGCGAGCAGTGGCGCCTGAACCAGACCATCCGGTCGATGGTGCAGTTCCGTCAGCACAACCTGCTGAACGGCGCCGCGGGCTTCGGCACCTTCGATGTCATCTTCTGCCGCAACGTGCTGATCTACTTCGATCAGGACACCAAGCGGAAGGTGCTGGAGGATCTGCGCAAGGTGATCGCGCCCGACGGCTTCCTGTTCCTGGGCGGTGCAGAAACCGTGCTCGGCATCACCGACCGCTTCCGGCCGCTGCCGGATCACCGGGGCGTTTACGTCCCGGCCTGATCCGGCCCCGGATCAGAGAACGTTGCACGGAAAACCGCCGGCGGAACAGCTTCCGCCGGCGGTTTTCGCGTTGGGGAGAGAGGGCCGGCGCGATGGCCGATCCTCGTCATCAGTCCTCAGGCGGCGTCGGTGCGCCGGCGGCCCGATCCGTCGTCACCGCTGCGGCTGCCCAGTTCCGGATCCTTCAGCACATAGCCTCGGCCCCAGACGGTGTGGATGTAGTTGTCGCCATGGGTGGCACTGGTCAGCTTCTTACGCAGCTTGCAGACGAAGACGTCGATGATCTTCAACTCGGGCTCGTCGATGCCACCATAGAGATGGTTCAGGAACATCTCTTTGGTCAGCGTCGTGCCCTTGCGCAGCGACAGCAGTTCCAGGATGGCGTATTCCTTGGCGGTGAGATGGACCGGCCGCTCGTCGACCGTGACCGACTGCTTGTCCAGATCGACCGTCAGCCGGCCGGTGCGGATCACCGACTGGGCATGGCCGCGCGACCGGCGCACCACCGCCTGGATGCGGGCGACCAGTTCCGCCATGTCGAAGGGCTTGGTGACATAGTCGTCGGCGCCGACGCCCAGGCCCTTGATCTTCTTGTCGGTATCGGTCAGCCCCGACAGGATCAGCACCGGCGTCTGGACCCGGGCGGCGCGCAGCCGGCGCACCACTTCGTAGCCGTCCATGTCGGGCAGCATCAGATCCAGGATCATGAGGTCGTAGTCATAGAGCCGCCCGATCTCGAGGCCCTCTTCGCCGAGATCGGTGGTGTCGCAGACGAACCCTTCCTTTTTCAGGGCGAGTTCGATCGAGCGGGCAGTCGACGGATCGTCTTCGACGAGCAGAATACGCATGGACCAGCAACCTCTTCCGATCGGCGGCAATCCGCCAGTCCCGCACGTGGTCTGGCGACCATGGCGCGCTGGAACGACGCTTCTTATGTCTTTCCACGGTATCACGTCAGGATTGTGATGAAAATCGGACAGACGTGTTTGCGAGCACTTCTCAGGGTGTAGGATCGCTTATCGGGATATCGTCCGCGGATCCGAAATGAAAAGAGGCGGCGGCAGATGGAGAGGCGGCAGATGAAAGGGCCGGGTCGATGCAGGATCTGATCCGCTCTCTGGCGGGCACGATCGAGGCGCTCGACAGCTACGTGGTGCGCGGGCGCATCGTGGCGGTGCGCGGGCTGATGGCCGAGGCCAGCGGCGTGGCTGCGCGCACGGCCCTTGGCGACCATGTCCGCATCCGGCTGCGTGATGGCGGCAGGCTTGCGGCCGAGGTGGTGGGCTTTCGCGACGGCCGTGCCCTGCTGATGCCCTTCGGCCCGCTCGACGGCGTGGCGCTGGGGGCCGAGGTGGAGGCGAGCGGCGGCGAGGCGACCATCCGGCCCTCCGAAGGCTGGCTCGGCCGGGTGATCGACGGCTTCGGCCGGCCGATCGACGGCAAGGGGCCGCTGGTGCCCGGCGCCCGTCCGCGGCCGATGCGGGCGCCGCCGCCGCCCGCCCATGCCCGCACCCGGGTCGGCGCCAAGATCGATCTGGGCGTGCGGGTGCTGAACACCTTCGTCACCTGCTGCCGTGGCCAGCGTCTCGGCATTTTTGCGGCCTCGGGCGTCGGCAAATCGGTGCTGATGGGCATGATCGCCCGCTATACCGCGGCCGATGTCTCGGTGGTGGGGCTGATCGGCGAGCGCGGCCGCGAGGTGCAGGAATTCATCGAAGGGGCGCTCGGCCCCGAAGGTCTGGCGCGCAGCGTGGTGGTGGTGGCAACCTCCGACGAGCCGGCGCTGATGCGCCGCCAGGCCGCCTATACCACGCTCGCGGTGGCCGAGCATTTCCGCGACCAGGGCGCCGATGTGCTGTGCATGATCGACAGCATCACCCGCTTCGCCCAGGCGCAGCGCGAAATCGGCCTGGCGGCGGGCGAACCGCCGGCGAGCAAGGGCTTCACGCCATCGGTCTTCGCCGAACTGCCCCGCCTGCTGGAACGGGCGGGGCCCGGCACCGGCCAGGGCTCGATCACCGGCCTGTTCACGGTGCTGGTCGAAGGCGATAACCATGACGAGCCGGTGGCCGACGCCACCCGCGGCATTCTCGACGGTCATATCGTGCTGGAGCGGTCGATCGGCGAACGGGGCCGCTATCCGGCGGTGAATGTGCTGCGCAGCGTGTCGCGCACCATGCCCGACTGCAACACGCCCGAACAGAACGCCGTCGTGATCCGCGCCCGTCGCCTGCTGTCGACCTATGAGGACATGGCCGAGATGATCCGCCTCGGCGCCTATCGCGCCGGTTCTGACCCCGCGGTCGACGAGGCGATCCGCTATCACGAGGGGCTGGAGCGGTTCCTCTCGCAGGGCAAGGCCGAACGCGCGACGCTGGCAGAAGGCTATGACCAGCTGGCCCAGCTGCTCGGCATGCCGAAGCCCGGAGGCTGATCCCCGATGGCGAACCCGGTCAAGGCCCTCGACGGGCTGATCCGCCTGGCCCGCAACGGCGTCGATGCCGCCCGGCGCAACGTCACCGCGGTCGAAGACCAGATCACCGCGATCGAGGCCGATGACGCCAGGCTGGTCGCTGAGGTCGCGGCCGAAAAGGCGGCGGCAGGCAACGACCCGGCGATGATCGCCGGCTGGGTCGCCTATGCCGGCCGGGTCGACCGGAAGCGGGCAGAGATCGCCCGGCATCTGACCCTTCTGCGCAAGGCCCGCGAACGCGCGCTCGAAGACCTGGCCGAGGCCTTCCGCACGGTGAAGCGCTATGAAATCGCCCGCGACAACCGCCTGGCCCGCGCCGCCCACGAGGCAGATCTGCGCGAAACCGACCGCATGGACGAAATCGGCATGGCCGGCTTCCGGCGCAAGGCGGCGGAGGAGGGGGAGTAAATCGCGGCCCGGCTGTCTCAGGCTTGCCAGGGATCTGTGACGGCCAAACCGCCGGCAATGAACGGGGCCGTATCGCGCGTGGCCACCGTAAGCCCGTGCGTCGCGGCAATGGCGGCGATGAAGCCGTCAGGGATGGGGAATCCACGCCCCGCTGCCCGGGCGGCTGCGGCACAGCGGGCGTAGGCGGCGGCGGACTGGGCATCGAAGTCGAGGACGCGCCCCCGGAAAAGCGTCAGGAGACCGTCGAAGGTGCGCGAGAGCGCATCTTTACGTCGTCCGGCCGGCAATATTGCCAGTCCGAACAAGAGCTCGGCTATGGTAACACTGGACAGATAAAGTGTGCCGGACGGTTGGCTATTCAGCCACGCCTTCACCCTGGGGTGAGGTTCTTGTTTCATCGCCTCCGAGACGACGTTTGTGTCCAGAAGGATCATTCAAATGAAACCGGTGTCGCGGGTGCTTTGTTCCGGCCATTCTGAATGGTTTCGATATCCTGATCACTCAGGCCGATCTCCCGCCCGAGCGCCGCAAGAGCGTCTCCCATACGCAGTGGCGGTGTGTGCTTGACGGCCCTGGCCAGAATGTCACGAGCTTCGGCCTCCGCTGTGCGGCCATGTCTGGACGCCTGGGCCTGCAAAGCACTGTGCACCTCGTCGGGCAGATCATTGACGGTCAGGGTTGCCATCGCGGGGTCATCGCATCTCGTTGTGGTCGAAGAGAAAGATGGCCCCGTTGTGATCCGCCTGCAAGTCCCGCCACTTTCCACCCGGAAACACTTGAACCCCACCCCGCATCTGCCTACGCTTGCCGGCGTGGCGGACAACAGATCCGTCGCACACGACATCGTCGTCCAGCGTAAGGAAGATGGGCATGAAAATCCGTCCCTCGCACGACTGCGTCGTCAGCCGCATCGCGTCCGGCAAGGCCACGCCCGGCGGCACCGTCATTCACAGCACAGCCTGACCACCATCCTGCGGGATCGGGTCTTGCATGGCCCGATTGCGCCAGGGCCGGCACGTGATGCCGCCGGGTCTGCACCGGCCGTGCCACGGTGTCGGCGGGGGCCGGGGGTCCGGTCTGCCTGATCCATGCGGGGGTGCGCCCCGTTCAGGCTGCCCGATCTTCGGCAGAGAGAGACCGGCATATCCGCGTGGAGGGAGGCGGATATGCCCGGGGCGGCGCCTTGCGCCCCCGTTCCGGCGAAGAGAATGATGAAGACGATGCTCCTTCGCGCCGCGGTGATCGCGGCGCTGCTGATGCCCGCCGCCATCGCACCCATGGCGGCTTCGGCCGAGACCAGCTCAGGGCCCGACGGGTTCTGGATGACCACCCCCTATCCCGATCTGGCGGTGAAGCCGGGCGAGACCGCCTCGATCCCGCTGACCCTGCGCAATCAGGGCCTGCCGCCGCAACGCGCGACACTCGACGTCTCAGGCCTGCCCGAGGGCTGGACCTCCACCCTGAAAGGCGGCGGCCGCGAGATCGGCGCGGTGATGGTCGGCCCCGACGACCGCGAGCGGATCACGCTGGAGGTGACCCCGCCCAAGACCGGCGCCAGGGCGCCGGTGCCGCTTGCGGTCAATGCCCGCCATGGCGGCGAGACCACCACCCTGCCGCTGACCATCCGGCTGTCGGATGCGGCGGGTGGCGGGCTGAAACTCGCCCCTGAACTGCCGGCGCTCCGCGGAACCGCGCGCACCACCTTCAGCTTCCGGATCAAGGTGACCAATCAGAGCGGCGAGGGGGGCCTGTTCAACCTGTCGGCCCGGGCGCCCGACGGTTTCCAGACCCGGTTCAAGCGCGGCTACGGCACCGAAGAAATCACCGGCCTGCCGATCGAGCCCGGCGCGTCCGAGACCCTGACGCTGGAGGTGGTGCCGCTGCGCACTGCCCCGGCCGGCCGCTATCCGGTCAAGGTCGCGGTGACCGGCGGCGAGGTCAGCGCCGCCACCGATCTCGGCATCGAGATCACCGGCCAGCCCGACCTCGCCATTTCGGGCCCGCAGGAACGGCTGTCGGGCGATGTGGTCGCGGGCGAGCAGACGGAATTCCCCTTCACCGTCACCAATACCGGCTCGGCTCCGGCCGAGGGGCTGGAGATGTCGGCGACCCCGCCCTCGGGCTGGAAAGTCGAATTCGCGCCGCAGCAGATCCCGAGCCTGGCCCCCGGCGCCGACGCCCAGGTGGCGGTCAGGATCACCCCGTCGGAAAAGGCGGTGGCGGGGGATTACGTGGTCGGCGTGCGCGCCGGCAGCGGCAGTCTTTCGCAATCGGTGCAGTTCCGCACCACCGTCACCACCTCCACGCTCTGGGGGATGATCGGCCTGGGCGTGATCGCCGTGGCGGTGCTGGTGCTGGCCGGTGCCGTGCTGCGCTATGGGCGGAGGTGAGGCGATGACGCCCGAATTTTCATCCCGGCCCGAGGGTGGTGCAATCGCAGCCACCCCGGCCGGGCCGCCGGTGATCGAGGCGCGTGGCCTGGTCAAACGCTATGGCGCGGCGGTCGCGGTCGCCGGTATCGACCTTCAGGTCGGTGCCGGCGAGGTGGTCGGCCTGCTCGGCCCCAACGGGGCCGGCAAGACCACCACCATCCTGATGCTGCTGGGGCTGACCGAGGCCAGCGCCGGCCAGGTCCGGATCCTGGGACACGACCCGCTGCGCGAACCGCTGGCGGTGAAGCGGCGGGTCGGCTATCTGCCCGACCAGGTCGGCTTCTACGAGGCGATGACCGCGCGCGAGAACCTGGCCTATACCGCCCGCCTCGCCGGAATCGACGGGTCAGAGGCCGCCCGTCGGATCCTGGCGGCGCTGGAGCGGGTGCGGCTGGTGGAGGTCGCCGGCCGGCGGGTCTCCACCTTCTCGCGCGGCATGCGCCAGCGCCTGGGGATCGCCGAACTGCTGATGCGCGACTGCCGGGTGGTGATCCTGGACGAGCCGACCTCGGGGCTGGATCCGCAATCGACCCGCGAGCTGCTGGCGCTGATCCGCAGCCTCGCCGCCGATGGCATGACCGTGCTGCTCTCGTCTCACATGCTGGATGTGGTCGAGACGGTGTGCACGCGGGTGGCCCTGTTCAATCGCGGCCGGATCGGCTTCATCGGCACGGTGGAGGCGCTGGCCGCGCGGATCGGCGGCGGGGTCTATGTCATCGAGGTGGAGGCCGATGCCGGCGACCTGCCGGGCCTGCTGTCGGGGCTCGACGGCATCGAAGCCGTGATCCCCACGGCCCATGGCGGCTGGCAGATCGAGGCCCGTGCCGATCTGCGGGCGGCGATCGCCCGGCGGCTGGTCGAGGCCGGCATCGCGCTCCACACGCTGGATCTGAGGCGCGTGCGGCTGGACGAGGCCTATGGCCGGTTCTTCGAGGAGGCGGACAGAGATGCGTGAGGGATCTCCCTTCACCGGGGTCGGCACGATCGCGCTCAAGGAAGCGGCCGACCATATGACCGGGGCGCGGCTGCATCTGATCATGCTGCTCGTGCTGCTCACGGCCGCCGGCGCGCTTTATGGCGCGATCGGCACCATCCGTGCCGGGGCCACCGACGACACGTTTCTGTTCCTGAAACTCTTCACCACCGCCCGCCAGCCGGTGCCGTCCTTTGCCGGGCTGCTCGGCTTCCTGCTGCCGCTGGTGGCGATCGCCCTCGGTTTCGATGCGATCAATGCCGAACACGGCCGACGGACGATGAGCCGCCTGCTCGCCCAGCCGATTTATCGCGATGCGATCCTGTTCGGCAAATTCCTCGGCGGGCTGCTGGTGATCGCGGTGGCGATGGTGACGCTCTGGCTCGGCACCACGGGGCTCGGCATCCTGTTCCTGGGGCTGCCGCCCACGGGGGCCGAGGTGTTGCGCGGCCTGGCCTATCTGGTGGCGACCATCGCCTATGCCGGGGTCTGGCTGGCACTGGCGATGACGCTGTCGACGGTGATCCGCTCCACCGCCACCTCGGCGCTGGCGGCCCTCTCCATCTGGTTGGTGCTGTCGGTGTTCTGGGGCATGATCGCACCGGTGGTCGCCTCGGCGATTTCGCCGGTCGATCCGCTGAACCCGATGTCGCTGATCGATGCCTTCCAGACCCAGCAGGCGGTGGCGCGGCTCTCGCCTCAGACGCTCTATGGCGAGATTACCGCCATCCTGCTCGACCCGGCGGCCCGGTCGGTGGGGCCGCTGTTCATCGACCAGCTGCGGGGCGCGCTGCTCGGCGCCCCGCTGCCGACGATCGAAAGCCTCGCCATCGTCTGGCCGCAGATGTCGGGGTTGATCGCCGCGATGATCCTGCTGTTCACCGCGGCTTATGTGCTGTTCCAGCGCCAGGAGATCAGGGCATAGGTCACCGGATCCGAAGATCAGGATCTGAGGGCAGCCCGGCCGGCCGTGGTGCCGGCCGGGCCGTCTTCCTCGTCACCCGCGGTCATCTGCAGCACGGCGGCGATGGTGCCGACCACGATCAGGCTGACCCAGCCGGTGGAATAGCTGCCGCTCCATTCAAAGCTGAGCCCGCCCAGCCAGGCACCCAGGAACGCGCCGACCTGATGGCTCAGGAACATCACCCCGAACAGCGCGCCGAAATTGGCCGGGCCGAACAGGCCGTTGATCAGCCCGCTGACCGGCGGCACCACGCTCAGCCACAGCACCCCCATCGCGGCCGCGAAGATCAGCGTGGTCTCGACGCTGACCGGCACCACGAAGAACACGGCGATGGCGGCGGTGCGCAGCAGATAGATCAGCGCCAGCACGTTGCGATTGCCCCAGCGCTGGCAGAGATAGCCGGCACCCAGCGTGCCGAAGGCATTGCAGATGCCGATCAGCGCGATCGCCTGGGCACCCACGATCGGCGGCAGGCCGCAGATGCCGATGAAATTCGGCAGATGGGTGGCGATGAAGATCAGCTGAAAGCCGCAGGCGAAGAAGGCGATGGTGGTGATGATGAAGGTGCGGTTGCCCAGCGCCTGGCCGATCGCCGCCCGGGCATTGACCGGCGGCGCGGCCCCCGCGGCGGCGGGTGCGGGGGCGGGGCCGCGCCGGAACAGCAGCGTCACCACCGCCATCAGCGCCGCAAGCAGGGCAAGGCCGATCATGGCGTCCTGCCAGGTCCAGCGATCGATCATGCCCTGGGCGGCCGGTGCGATCACGAAGGTGCCGAGCGATCCGGTGGCGGCCAGGATCGACACCGCCGTTGCCCGCACCGCCGGGCTGGCCAGGCGCGAGACGATGCCGACCAGCACGCCATGCGATGTGCCGGCGACCGCAAGCCCGATCAGCAGCCCGCCGCCCAGATAGAGCCCGACATGGCTGCCGCTCGCCGCCAGATAGAGGCCGAGACCATAGAGTGCCGCGGCGATCAGCACCACCAGCCGGCCGCCGAAGCGGTCGCAGAGCGCGCCCATGAAGGGCTGGCCGATGCCCCAGGCCAGGTTCTGCACCGCCATGGCGAAGCCGAAGGTGGCGACGGTGATGCCGGTGCCGCGCACCATCGGCTCGACGAACAGGCCGAGGCTTTGCCTCAACCCCATGGACAGCGACAGGATGATACCGGCGGCGACCAGCGACAGGATCAGCGCCGGGGTCCAGGATCGTGCAGCGGCGTGTGGCACGGGGGCGTCCTCCTCGTAAGACATCCCCTCACGATAGAGCCGCCCCCCGCCCTGGAAACTCACTAGTCGGTATACATCAGTTCCCGCGCTGCGGTCGGCGCCGCCGCAGGGAGGCAGCAGGCGACCAGCACCGCCGCCGCCCGGCCGCCGGCCAGGGCATAGGCGGTATCGCGATGGATCAGCGTGTGCACGATCGCGCCTTCCAGCAGGATCATGCCCTGGCGGCCGACCAGATCGGGGTCGGCAACGCCGCCCGCCGTCAGCTCTTCCACCAGCCAGGCCTCGAACCTCTTCTTGTGATCGGCGGCCATCACCACGGCCGGATGGCCGGGCTGGCCGGCCATCTCCAGCGCCGCCCGGGTAAAGCCGCAACCCCGCCATCCGGGCCGCTTCGCAGAATTGGCCAGCGCCGTGAACATGGCCAGGATCCGATCGGGCAAGGGCCGGTCATCGGGCCCCAGCCAGCTGCGGTACCGCTCCACCGTCGGCGCATCGCGCGCGGCCAGATAGGCGGCGATCAGCGCATCCTTGCTGTCGAAATGATAGTACAGCGTCCGCTTGGTGACACCGGCCCGCGCGGCGATCGCATCCACGCTGACACTGCGCAGACCCTGTTCATAAAACAGGGCTTCGGCGGCTTCGATGATGGTGGTGCGGGTGGTGTTTTCCATGGGGGCGGGGCTTTCGGGAGGGAGGCGCCTACGACGCTTCGGGGAGCGGCAGCCTGCCGGCCAGATACCGGGCAAGACTGCGAGAGCCGGTGACGGCTGCCTCCAGGTGGCGGCTGCGTTCATCCTGGCCGGCATCCTCGTCATTGGCGATCGACGCGTGCAGACCCACCAGCCAGGCGATGAACATGGCCCCGGCAACTGATTGCGGGGTCAATTTCACGGCTTGAGCTTCGATCGTCAGGCGACGTTCGTCCAGCAAAAGCGGCGAGGGGCCATCCTCTGTCATCCAGAGGGCTGCGACGTGATCGTCGAGCATGGCCCATTCGGCAGCAAGTTCTGCAACCGCGCAGGACATCCGACCTTCTCCCGTGTCGATGCGTGGACGAAACCCCGCAGTCGGCTGCGGTTTCCGCTGCCGGCCGGGCTGCGATACGATAAACTCCACTGGTCCGTATGATGCAGCATGCATCACATAGATGCATAGTGCGCCTGATCATGCCGCTATGCAAGCCCTCCGTTACGCAGGTGATCGATCCCGATGTCTCCGAACAAGCCGATCCGCAAAGTCTTCACGCTGCCGGCGGACGTTGCTGCCGACATCGAACGGGCCGCCGCGCGCTGGGAGGTGAGCGAAGCGGAGGCCATCCGCCGTCTGCTGGTCGAGGGTCTTCGCAGTCTCGGCAAACCGGAGGTTCTGCTTGAACGCTGCCGCGACGCACTGGCCGAAGGCCGGAGCTTCGGCTGGATCCTGGCCAACATCGTCGACGGCCATCCGCGGCTGGTGTCCTACAGCCTCAACGACGGCCGGCTGGTCATCACGCTGACCGGGAACTGCCTGGTGACGTATGACGAGGCGAGTGGGGCGTGGGATGTGAGGCGGGGAGCGTAGAAGGCTGCCGGCCGGATGGCCTTGGCGATCAGCCTTCCTTTGGCCTCTGAGGGGAGGCGTCTCCACCACGCTGCAGGACTGTCCTAAAGCAACGCCAACCGCGCCATCAGGGCGGGGTTGGACCAGTTCGGGCGGCGTTCCTCGAAGGTGACGCGCAGGCCGCCCGAGGTGGCGTCGAGCAGCAGGACCAGCTGGAGGAAGCGGGGCATGACCTCGCTGCCGACATCGGCGATGACGGCGGCGGCGGCCGCTTCGGGGAGCGGCCAGGGGGTGGCGGCGAGGTGGGTCATGTAGGTGTCGAGCGCGTGGCGCGGCAGAACCAGGCGGTCGGGCACATAGCGCAGGCGCCAGAGCACCGTGGCGGGGGGGCCGTCTTCCGAGAAGCGCAGTTTGAGCCGGCCGCGATGTTCGACCAGATAGTCATGGGCGATCGCCGGGTTGTCGGCGGTAACCAGATGCGCGCGCCGTTCCCCCACCGCCTGCCAGCGGCGGTCGAGCGAGCTGATCGGGTGCTCCGGGTCACTGCCCGGCGGGGTGTCGTCGTCGGACATCTCGGCGGATCTCGTGAGGCCTGGCCTCGGATGAGACCGGATGAGCCATCATAGCGCGATCGGGCCGGTCATGCGACCACGCCGCTGCCGTCCGGGCGCGGCGCCGGGCGTGCATGGGCGGGCAGGCGCATCGGTGGCTCGGTTCGTATCGCGAGACCACCTTGCAGGCCCGAGACCGCGAGGACGTCGTCCATCACCCGCGCCAGCGCCGCGGCGGTGCCGGGCGGCAGGGCGCGGGCGGTGCGCATCACCATGTCGACCCGGCCGGGAGCCGCCAGGCCGTCGAGCTGGATGTCGCCCAGCCGGCTGAGCCGGGTTTCGACCACGAAACGGCAGATGCCGTCGCCGCGTCCGCCGCCTTCTCCGGCGCCGTCATCATCCCGGCGGGGTTGGTGGATGTGGATCTGCACCGGGATGACGGTGGCATTGGCCCAGCTCGGGATCTGGACGCTGCGCCACTCACCGCCCAAAGCCGGGCCGGCGGACGTCTGGGCGCCGCGGCCGGCGCCGTCGAACTCGGACAGCACGGCGCGAGCCGTGTCGGCGGCGTCCATCTCGTTCAACTCGTCGGCGAGTTTGTCCGCCGCTGCGGGGCGGTGGCCTGAGAGCACCTGCTTCATCAGCATCATCAGATTGGCGGCGAAATCCCGGCCGGGTGTGGGCAGCACGGGGGCGAGCAGGCGTTCGGCCGCGGCCGGATGCAGGGTGGCGATCAGTCGCGCGGCATCGGCCAGGGACTGCCAGTCGCCCGGTGCCGCGGTTCCGGGAAGCGGAACGGCAGGTGCGCCGCCGGGGGTGGCACCGCTGCGGCCGGCGGGCGGGGCTTCGGGCGCCACCACCACCGCCAGCCGCGTGCCCGGCGGCGGCAACGGCCCGGGCCGGTCGATCGACAGCAGGCCGAGGGCGGGGGAGACCAGCATCCGGCCATTGCCGTCCCGGCCCAGCACCACGCCGGTCACACGGCTCGCCTCGGGCCCGTGTTCGGGGGCCGGGCGGACCGGCGGCGCATCGTCGGCAGGGATGCGGGCGCTGCGGCCGGCCTCGGCCAGGATCAGCGCCCGGGTGCGTTGCGCCAGTTCGCGGGCGCCGGCCAGATCCTCGCCGGCCGCGACCGGATCGGCGGCCATCGTCGATGCAGGATCGGCCGGCATGGGGGCGGTGGGCCCCGCCTGCACGGCTGTGGTCGAGGCGGCGGGCTGCGCCGGGGAGGTCGGCAGGGGGGCCGCTGCCGGCACGGGCGCCGCCGGTGCGGGCGCCGGTGCCCAGAGCGGCCGGGCCACCGGTGCCGCCCCATCCTCTGCCGGCCACCCGCCCGTCGGAACGTTGAGCGGCTGGAACCCGGCCGCCGACGCCTGCGGCTGCGGCGGCGCCGGGCGCGGCAAATCGGGCTGACGGGGCTGGGACGCCGGTGCCTGGGCGGGGGTCTGATATGCGGTCGGCTCCGCATGGGGGACCGTCGCGCCGGTGGTCGGGGCCGTGCCGGGCCAGGCTTGGATTGGCGGTGGCTGGACGGATGGGGCCTGGACGGACGGGGCCGGCGTGGAGGGGGCTCGCGTGGAGGGGAGCTGGGCCGGCGGGCTGGCGGCATGCCGGGTCGGATCGCCGCCATGGGCCGCGGCCTCCGGCGTCGGCAGGACGGGAGGTCCGGCCGGGCCGGGCATGCGCGGGGCGGCTGCGTCGGCCGGCAGGGCTGCGGGGGCGGGGCGCTGGGCCGGCGACGGCTGAACGGCGGGGTCTGCCGGCATGGCCGCTTCAGGCTGCGGCACCGTCGGTTGGGTCACGGCCGAGGTGGCCGTCGCGGCAGGCGCGGCGCCGGCAGGTGGAGCACCGGCGCTGGCAGCCGCGGCAGGTGGCGCCTGGACATGCGACGTTCCAGCGGCGGGTGCCTCCGGTACGGAGGCTGTCGTGAACGGGCTCTGCACGGGCGGTGGTGCCTGCGGCGGGCGGGCGGCGGATGGCGGGGGCTGTGCAGCCTCTGGCGACGGCGCTGCGGACATGGCCGGCGCCGGGGCTCCCCAGGCCGGGGTTTGCGGCGCGGGGGATGCCGGGCGCCAGGCGGTTTCGGGCGTTGCCACGGCCGGCCGGCCCGGCGCCGCGGGCTGCGGCCCTGGTGCGGTTTCCGGCGTGACCTGTGGCCCCTGGGCGAGGCCTGGCGATGGCGGCGCAGCCGCTGGTGTGCCGGTGGGCGCGGATGGCGGAGACGGCAATGTCGGGCCGGCAGCGCGGGGCGCTTCGGGGAGCTGCGCCAGCCAGGCGGTCGCACTGCCCGCGGGGGCTGGCGGCTGCGGCGGCTGCGTCGATGTCCATGGCTGCGGCCCGGCCGCGGGCGCCGGTGCCCGGCCATCGGATGGCAGGGGGGCGGGCATGCGGGGCGGCAGCGGGCCTGCCGCGGGATGATCGGCCTGCCAGCCCGTCGCGGGCGCGGGCTGTTGCCAGGCGCCGGCCTGCATCGGGCTGGGATCGGGTGCTGCCAGATGCGGTGGCGGCGCGGCTGCGGGTGCCGCTGCACCGGGCAGGGCCGGCGCCGGTGCGGGGATGGCAGGCGTGGCCGGACCCGATTGAGGGGCCGGCATCGACGTGGCGCCGGTCGTGGTGCCGGTCGGGCCGGCCGGCGGCCAGGATACAGGCGCCGGCGTGCTGCCGGTTGCAGGCCATGGCGAGCCTGTCGGCGCCGGGGGGGCGGGCGCGGGGCTGCCTGGTGATGCTGCGGTCGGCAGGGGCTGCGATGGTGCCGGCTGAGCCGGCATCGATTGGAGCTGTGTCGATTGGGATGGTGTCGATAGGAAGGGGGCCGGTTGGGATGGCGCAGCCTGGGGTGAGGCAGGCCGGGGTGAGGCAGGCTGGGGTGAGGCAGGCTGGCCCGATGGTCCCGGCGCCGGCGCAGCCTGGCCGGGGAGGGGCGCCGTTGCCGCCGCCGTCCGTCCGGGCGTGGGGGCCGGCAGTTCCACCGACAGCAGGGTGAGACCGGTGCCGGCCGGTGCGCGGGCGGCCCATTCCACCAGCCGGGCGACCGGGTCGATGCCGGTCGGCTGGGGCCGGGGCGCCGTGGCGGTGGTTCCGCCCAGGGTCGTCGCGGCCGAGGATGTTGCGGCCCGGGATGTCGCGGCCGGGTCGGGCAGCGGCGGCGACAGGCGGAGCGCCAGCAGGGCGCGGTCGCGCTGCGGTGTTGCGGCTGTCTCGGGGATGTCGGGATCGGGGGTGGGCAGGCCCATCGTCTCGACCAATGCGCGGCCGGCGGCATCGAGCAGGGTAACCGGCACCCGGCCGCGATGATCGGGCAGGCGGCCGACCGAGGCATGGTCCACCCGTGCCAGAATCCCGTCATCGGCGAGCAGGCCGGCGGCGAAAGAGGGCGCCGGGGCGGCAGGCGGCGCGGCCCGTGCCGAGGGGGCGGAGGTGGCTGCCGTGGCGGAGGCAGGGGCAGAGGCGGGCGCCGTGCCGTCGCGCGGCGCCGCGGTCAGGGCCAGCTGGCCGAGCGGGGTGCGGACCAGCGGCCGGCCGGCCTCGTCGCGGCCGCGCAGCACCACCGGCAGGGCGATCCGGCCGGCGGTGTCTTCGGGCGGTGTGGGCTGGCGGACCTCGGACCCGCCGGTCGTGGCCGCCATGCGGGCCGTGCCGTCGGGGCCGGTCAGGCGGGGATCGCCGGGGCGGCCGGTCTCGGATCCCTGGAGGCCGGTTGTGCCCTGCTGACGGACGGGCCGGCCATCGGCGGTGATGGCGGCCCGGCCGTCGGGGCTGCGCGGATCGGGGGGCGGTGCGTCCCCGGGGCGGCGGGGAAGCTGGCCGGGCGGCTGGTCGCCGGTGCCGGGGTTGCGGCCGCCGGTTGCGTCGCGCTGCACGGCGCCGTCCTGCCGGCCCCCCGTCCGGCCGGGATCGCCCGCCGGGGTCTGGGAAGGCTGGCCTTGATCCGGCGCGCGTCGCTGGCCCGCGCCGTCACGCCCCGTCGCCCCCTCTCGTCCACCGGCCGGGCGGCCGTCGACGGAGGTGCGGATCAGGGCGGCAGGGATGGCAGGCGGGATGATCTCGACCATGGCGTCCCGGGCGGATGCGCGGATGACCCGGCAGATTTTGCCGGGTCAGGGCAAGTCTTGCCGGGTGCCACGCAAGTTTCGTGCAGAAAACGCCCTGTCGGCCTTGTATTCCGTCAGAGGGTCAGTTCACCGGCGATCTTGTCGACGTCCATGGCCGCCGGGGCGTTGGGATGGCGGATGGTCAGCGGCGTCTGGCGGCGGATGGCCTCGCGCACCAGCTTGTCGCGGCGCACGATGCCGGCAAGCCTGGGCGCGACGCCCAGGAAGTTCTGGGCGGCGTTGCGCAGGGTTTCATAGGTGCGGAAGCCGCCGGCCTGGCTGTCGGCCATGTTGACCACGATCCGCTGGTCGGCCTCGGGGTTGTCGCGCAGCATCGCCTTCACGAAGGCATAGGCATCGGTGATCGAGGTCGGCTCGTCGGTGGTCACCACCAGGGCGGTGCCGGCGGTGGCGGCCAGCGCGCGCACGGACTGGTCGAGCCCGGCGGCCAGATCGATCAGCACGGTATCATACTGGCGTGCGGCCTGAACGATGCCGAGGCGCAGCATGGCGACCCGTTCCGCCGGCAGCCGGCCCAGCGAGCCGGACCCCGAGCGGCCGGGCAGAATGTCGAAGCCGCCGGCCTCGTAGCTGCTGATCGCCTCGGCAAAGCCGATCCGGCCGGTGACGACACCCGCCAGATCGGTGGGCGGCGTCAGCCCCAGCTGGACGTCGACATTGGCGAGGCCCAGATCGCCGTCGAACAGCAGCACCCGCCGCCCGCGGCGGGCGAGCGCGCCGGCGAGCGTGATCGAGAACCACGTCTTGCCGACGCCCCCCTTGCCGGAGGCGATGGCGACGACGTTGCGGGCGCGCAGCTTCGCGGCGGGATGTATGTGAACCGAACGGTCGACGTTCATGGGCGGATCTCGGCGTCTCGGTCGAGCTTGGCGGGGCGGAGGTTCAGCGGATCTCTAAGCAAGAGTTGCGCCAACCCGGTCGCGCTCAACGGGTTCAGTCCTTCGGAAACATGAGCGGTCACGCTGGCCTCCGACAGCCGGACGCGTGCCGCGGCGGCGGCGCAGATCACTGCGCCCAATCGCCTGGCACCGTCGAGCCGGGTGCAGATCGCCCGTCTGGGATGCAGCACCGAGAAGGCGGCCCCCTGGTCGGCGGCCTCGAACGGGTCGATCCCGGCCGGCAGCACCAGCACGGGTTCCAGTTCGGCCGCATCGATCAGGGTGGCGAGTTCCTCGGTCTCTTCGGTGAAGAAGGGGTTCACGCCGGCGGTGTCCACCAGCAGGGTCATCGGTTCTCCCGCCGCGTCGGCCCGGGCACGGGCGGCGACGCGGGCCAGTTCCCGCGACGAGCCGGCGACCAGCAGATCGATGCCGAGCAGGCCGGTATAGGCGGCGAGCTGTTCCACCCCGCCGGCGCGGATGGTATCGGCCGTCACCACCGTCAGCCGCCGGCCCTGGGTGAGGGCACGGGCGGCGAGCTTGGCGACGGTCACGGTCTTGCCGGCACCGGCAAGCCCGATCAGCGCCAGCGCCTGTGGCCGGCCGGCCGTGCGGCCCAGCGGGTCGAAACCCACCACCCGGTCCAGCGCCTGGGCCAGCGCCCTGTCCGGTGCCTCGCCCGCGCGCAGCCGTTCGCGGACCATGGCCAGCAGCCGCCGGCCGGCCTGGCCGCCGATGCCATGGAAGGCGAGCGCCCGTTCGATCTGGGCGAGTTCGGGCGAGACCGCCTTGGAGACGGTCTCCGGATCCTCCTCTGCCGCAGCGGCTTCCCGGCGGGCGGTCGCGGCGGCGGCCGGCGTGATCGATGCGGTTTCCTCGCGCTCGAACTCCAGCTCGATCTCGTCGTCGACATCATCGGCGCGGCTGCGAAGCACGGGCCGCGCCGGGGGCGAGGCGGGCGGCAGATCGGGGGGCGGTGCCACCGGCGGCACGGCGCGCGGGCCGCTGCGCAAGGGCATTTCGGCCGCCCCCGGGCGCCTGCGGCCGGCAGCGGCCCGGCGTTCGGCCAGCACCGCTTCCGCGGCCGGCACGGCGGCAGGCAGGCTGGCGGGCGTGGCGACCGAGGATCGCGCGGCCCCATCCACCGCTGCGGTCACCACCACGCCGCGGCCGTCTTCGGCCGGCACGGTGGCGACGATGATCGCGTCCTCGCCCAGCACCTTGCGCACCTCGGCAAGCGCCTGGGCCATGTTGCGGGCCTGGAAGGTCTTCAGCCGCATGGGCAGACCTCCCGGGGCCGGTCGATGGCTGTCCGGCGGTCACCGGCCCGAAGGCGTCGGAGCTGAGACGTCGACAGCAAACTCATCAGATCTGGGCCACCGTTCGGATGCGGGCGCGGGAATCGATCTCGTTCTGGGACATGACCACGGTCATGGGCCGGAAGCGCTCGATGATTGAACGGACATAGGGTCTGATCATGGGGCTGGTCAACAGCACCGGTGTCTCACCCAGCATCGCCTGACGTTCGAAGCTCTGCCGGACACGCGAAATGAACTCCTGAAGCTTGGTCGGCGCCATGGCCAGCTGTTTCTCGTCGCCCTGGCCGACCAGGCTTTCGGCGAAGGCGTGCTCCCAGTCGGGCGAGAGCGTCACGATCGGCACATAGCCCTGTTCCGAGATGACCGACGCGCAGATCTGGCGGGCCAGGCGGGCGCGGACATGTTCCGTGATCAGCATGGCCGACTGGGTATAGCTGCAGGCTTCCGACACGCCTTCCAGAATGGTCGGCAGGTCGCGGATCGAGATGCGTTCGCGCAGCAGGTTCTGCAGCACCCGTTGCAGCCCGCCCACCGTGATCTGGCTGGGCACGATTTCGGCCACCGTCTTCTGGTGATCGGGGCCCAGATCGTCGAGCAGCTTCTGGGTCTCCAGGCGCGACAGCAGTTCGGGCATGTACTCTTTCACCATCTCGGTCAGATGGGTGGTGAGCACGGTTGCCGGATCGACCACGGTCAGGCCGCGGAAATGCGCCTCCTCGCGCCGGGTCTCGTCGACCCATTTCGCGGGCAGGCCGAAAGTGGGCTCGGTGGTCTCTTCGCCGGGCAGAGAGATCGGCTCGCCGCGCGGATCCATCACCAGAAGCATGGCGGGCCGCAGCTCGCCGCGCCCGGCCTCGATCTCCTTCACCCGAAGGACATAGGTGTTGGCAGGCAGCTGCATGTTGTCCTGGATGCGCACCGCCGGCATCACGAAGCCCAGATCACCGGCGATCTGGCGGCGCAGCGCCTTGATCTGTTCGGTCAGCCGGTGCCCGCGCTCTTCCGAGATCAGCGGCAGCAGGCCGTAGCCCAGCTCGATGCGCACCAGGTCGATGTGCAGCGCCGAGGAAATCGGCTCGTCCATCGGCACCGCCGGCGGCGGCAGTTCTGCCTCGGCGGCTTCAACCGCCAGGCGCTGGCCGCGCTTCATCAGCCGCCAGGTCATGAAACCCAGCACGATCGCGAAGCCCCAGAAGGGCACGGTCGGGATGCCGGGCAGCAGCCCCATGAACAGCAGCAGGCCGGCGGCGACGCCCAGCGCCTTCGGATAGCGGCCCAGCTGGCCGATGATCGCCTGGTCGGCGGTGCCGATGATGCCGGATTTGGTGACCAGCAGGCCGGCGCCGGTGGAAATCAGCAGGGCAGGGATCTGCGAAACCAGACCGTCGCCGACGGTCAGCAGGGTGTAGCTGCGCAGCGCTTCGTCGAAGCTGATGCCCTGCTGCACCGTGCCGATGATGATGCCGCCGACCACGTTGATCACGGTGATCAGCAGGCCGGCGATGGCGTCACCGCGCACGAACTTCGCGGCACCGTCCATGGCACCGAAGAAGGTGCTTTCGTCTTCCAGTTCCTTGCGCCGGGTGCGGGCGGTCGCCTCGTCGATCAGCCCGGCGGAGAGGTCGGCGTCGATGGCCATCTGCTTGCCGGGCATGGCGTCCAGGCTGAAGCGGGCCGACACTTCGGCGATGCGGCCCGAGCCCTTGGTGATGACCACGAAATTGATCAGCACCAGGATGATGAAGACCACCACGCCGATCAGGAAGTTGCCGCCCATCACGAACTGGCCGAAGGCCTCGATCACCTGGCCGGCCGCCGCCGTGCCTTCATGGCCATGGCTCAGGATCAGGCGGGTCGAGGCGATGTTCAACGCCAGGCGGAACATCGTCGAGACCAGAAGGATTGTCGGGAACGAACTGAAATCCAGGGGTTTCTGGATGAACAACGTGATCAGCAGGATCACCACCGACAGGCTGATCGACATCGACAGCAGCAGGTCGAGCGTCCAGGTCGGCACCGGAAAGATCATGACGATCAGGATGCCGAGCATGCCCAGCGCGACGACCAGATCGGCGCTGCCGAGCATGGCGCCCAGCCGGCCGAGCAGACCGCCGCCACCGCCGCCCGGGCCGCCGCCCTGCGGCATGCCGCCGGGGCCGCGTCCGGTTACGGGTGTCGGAAGACCGCCTCGTTCAGCCATCGGTAGCAGTCCTGGTCATGCGTCCATCCCCCGCCACGGTGTGATCGGCCTTGATCAGCGATCATAGGCGCCGGAGCGTTCGAAGTCGCCGCCTGCCGGCGGCGGCACCGCCACGCCTTCCTCGGCATAGAGCTTCAGCTTGTTGCGCAGCGTACGGATCGAGATGCCGAGGATCGTGGCGGCATGGGTGCGGTTGCCCAGGCAGTGCTGGATGGTGTTGATGATCAGGTCGCGTTCCACCTCGGCCACGGTCCGGCCGACCAGGGCACGGGTGGCGTCCTCGTCGTCGGCGGTGACCGGTGCGGCCGGGGCCGCCGGGGCGAAGCCCGCCGGCTGGCCATAGGCCACCGGCGGCACGCCATAGGGGTTGGCATAGGGGTTGTGCGAGGGCACGCTCGCCTGCGGCATGGCAGGGACGCGCTGAGGCTGGAATTCCTGACGACGGGCGGCTGCCGTCGCCAGGCTGGTGCCGTCGGCCAGCATGATCGCCTCGGCCCCGATCTCGGTGCCGCGCGCCAGCAGCACCGCCCGGTGCATGGTGTTTTCAAGCTCGCGGACATTGCCCGGCCAGTCATAGGTCAGCAGCAGGCTGCGCGCATCGGGCGACAGCGGCCGGTCGGGCAGGGCGTTGGCGGCCGCATAGCGCTGCACGAAATGATCGGCCAGCGCCGCCACATCCGATGGCCGCTCGCGCAGTGACGGCAGGCGCAGATTGACCACGTTCAGGCGGAAATAGAGGTCTTCGCGGAAATTGCCGCGGCGGACCTCGTCTTCCAGATTGCGGTTGGAGGTGGCGATCAGGCGGATGTCGACCTTGACCGGCCGGGTGCCACCCACCCGGTCGACCTCGCGCTCCTGGATCACACGCAGCAGCTTGGCCTGCAGGCGCGGGTCCATCTCGCTGATCTCGTCCAGCAGCAGCGTGCCGCCATCGGCCTCTTCGAACTTGCCGACCCGGCGGGCCACGGCGCCGGTAAAGGCGCCCTTCTCGTGGCCGAACAGCTCGCTTTCCAGCAGGTTTTCGGGAATCGCGGCGCAGTTGACCGACACGAAGCGCTGATCGGAACGGCGGCTCTTGCGGTGCAGGAAGCGGGCCATGACCTCCTTACCCGTGCCGCTTTCACCGGTGATCAGCACGGTTGCATCGGCGGGGGCGATCTGTTCGGCCAGCGACACCACCCGTTCCATGGCCGGGTCGCGGAAGATCAGCGCATGATCTTCGGATGCCACCGCCTCCAGCACCGCCGCGATCAGCTCCGGATCCGGCGGCAGCGGGATATATTCGCGGGCCCCCGCCTTGATGGCGCGCACGGCCGCCTGGGCATCCGCCCCCACCCCGCAGGCGACGACCGAGACATGAATGCGTTCCTGTTCAAGGCTGCGGACCAGGCGACCGATGTCGAGACCGACGTCGACCATCACCAGCTCTGCCCCATGGCCGGCGCGCAGATGGTCCAATGCCGCTTCCACGTCGGGAACCTGCGACACCTTGGCGCCGCGCGACACGGCAATGCGCGTCGCCGCGCCGATCTGGCCGCCCAGGGAACCGATGATCAGAAGTCGCATCTCGGGGTTACTCCTGCCGCCGTTACGCCCCGGGGGGCATCACCGGCATTCTTGAACCGGAACTCGTCGTCTTGGGGGGGCCGTCCCGCATGGGCGGCGGCCCCTGGCGTCTTGGTCAGTCGTAGAACTGGATCCGCTTTGCCGGGGGCAGCATCGCGTTCAGGGTCAGCTCCAGCCGGCGGGGGTTTTCCTGCCGGCCGATCGAGGTCGCCCCCGCCAGAAAGATCTGCTTGAACATCTGCTCCTCCATGGAGTTGCGTTCCAGCTTGCCCGCCAGCGGGTTGAATACCATGTTCGCCAGCACCGCGCCGTAGAAGGTGGTGAGCAGCGCCACCGCCATTGCCGGGCCGATGGTGCTGGGATCTTCCAGATTGCCCAGCATCTGCACCAGACCCACCAGCGTGCCGATCAGCCCCATCGCCGGGGCCACCTCGGCCGACCGCTTCAGGATCTGTGCCGACTGCATATGACGGTAGGCCATCTGCGAGATGTCGCGCTTCAGGATCCGCTCCACGTCCTCCACCGGGATGCCGTCCACCACCATGCTCAACGCCCTGTGCAGGAAGGGTTCGCCTTCCAGCTGGTTCAGTGTCTGCTGCAGGCCCAGCACGCCCTTGCGCCGGGCCTGATCCGCCAGTTCCACCACCTGCATCGCCGCCTTCGACGGATCGACCGGCTTCGACACCATGGTCTTCACCAGCAGCTTCTGGGCCCGGATCACCTCGGCCAGAGAGAAGTTGACCATGGTGATGAAGAAGGTGCCGCCGATGACGATCAGGATCGACGGAACGTCGATGAAGGCGCCGACCGAGCCGCCGAGGATGATGGCCGCCGCCACCAGAAGGAAGCCGACGATAAGGCCGATGACGGTTGCGAGATCCATGAGGTCCTGGGTTCCGGTCCGGTCCGACGTGGAAGGCGGTGGGGGCGAGGGCAGGCGCTGGAGGTTGACGTCAGAAAAGAACGGTGTGCGGACCGGAAGGTCAGCCGCGATCGGTCTTGATGATTTCGGTCATGGTCACGCCCAGCCGGTCTTCCACGACGACCACCTCGCCGCGGGCCACCAGCCGGTCGTTCACGTAGATGTCCACCGCCTCGCCGACCTTGCGGTCCAGCTCCACCACCGCGCCGCGGCCCAGCTTCAGCAGCTGGTTCACCTGCATGGTGGCCTTGCCCAGCACCGCCGAAACCTGCACCGGCACCTGATAGACGGCTTCGAGGTCGGCGGCACTGCGCGGCACGTCGGGGACCTGCTGGTCCATTTCGTCGCGCGAGCTGTCCCGGCGGCGTTCGCCGTCGAATTCTTCGAGGCTCAGATTGTCCTTGTCGTCGGCCATCGATGATCTCCGCGCCGCGGCGCCGGTTGAGGGGGAAAGAGGGACGGGGTGGGTGAAAGGAGAAGGTCAGGTGATCATTCGGACGGAGCATGCCCCGGCGTCAAGTGCTGCATGCCGGAACCGTGCCCTGGCGCCGTTGCCTCCGCCAGGGCTTCGTCGATCCTCTGCAGAATGTCCTCACGCGAGAGCACGGCCATGCCGCCCGGCCAGACCAGCCGGGCGTCGCCCGGCGCGATGCCCGGATCCGCGATCACCCGGCACTGGCCCAGAACGCCTTCCTCGGCCAGCACCGGCGCCACGCGCGCGCTCATCACCGCCTCGGCGGCAGGGTGGACATGCAGCACCGCCTCGCCGGTTTCGGCAATGCCGGCAATGCAATCACGCAACATGGTCTCGATCCGGTCCAGACGCTGTTCCTCGGTGCAGCCCAGCTTGACCGCGATCATGCGGGCCAGCCGGACCAGATCGGCGGTGGTCGCATCCAGCCGGTCGTGCCAGCCATGGATCGCCTCGGCCGACTGGCGTTCCAGCCGCTGGATGGCCTGCAGGGTCTGCTGTTCGATCGCAGCCATCGCCTGGGCGGCACCCGCCCGCCGGCCTTCCTCGAAGGCGGCGGCCTGGGCCTCGGCGAGCTGGGTTTCCGAGAAGGTCGGCGGCGGGGGTGGCGGCGGCGGCACGGGCGCGGCTTCGACCACCGGCTCGGGCTTCTTCTTGCGCGGCCGCCCGAAATCGATGTCGTCGTCGAAGCTGACGTCGAAGGTGAACTTCTTGTAGCCCGCCATGTCTCTGCCGTTCCTCCAGGGCCGGATGCCGTGACTGCGGATTCTCAGTAGACCAGGACGTCGTCGCCCTTGCCGTCGGCAATGACGATTTCGCCCTTGTCGGCCAGGTCCTTGGCGACCATCACCATATAGGCCTGTGCCTCGTCGACGTCGCGGAGCCTGACCGGGCCCATCGCGGCCATGTCTTCGCGCAGCATCTTGCCGGCACGTTCCGACATGTTCTGGACGAACAGCTCGCGGATCTTTTCCGAGGCGCCCTTCAGCGCCAGCGCCAGCTTGTCTTTGTCGACGACGCGCAGCACCGTCTGCACCCCGGTGGGGGCCAGATTGCCCAGATCCTCAAACGTGAACATGAGCGAGCGGATCTTCTCGGCCGAATCCTTGTTGCGGCCTTCCAGCGCATCCAGGAAGCGGGACTCGGCCTGACGGTCGAGATTGTTGAAGATCTCGGCCATCATCTCGTGGGCGTCGCGGCGGCTGGTCCGGGCCAGGTTGCTCATGAACTCGGCCCTGAGCGTGCGCTCGACGCCGTCGAGCACCTCTTTCTGAACCGGCTCCATGCGCAGCATGCGCATCACCACTTCCATGGCGAAATCATCGGGCAGGGCGGCCAGGATCCGGGCGCTGTGTTCGGGCCGGACCTTGGAGAGCACCACCGCCACGGTCTGCGGATACTCGTTCTTCAGGTAATTGGCCAGGATCTGCTCGTTCACATTGCCGAGCTTGTCCCACATGGTGCGACCCGCGGGACCGCGGATCTCTTCCATGATCGCCTCGATCCGCTCCTTCTCAAGCCCCGAGGCCAGAAGCAGGCGCTCGGTGGTCTCGAACGTGCCGACCAGGGTGGAGGTGGACGAGATCTGCTCGGCGAAATCGACCAGCAGCCCCTCGACCATCTCGGAGGAGACCTTGCCGAGCGAGGCCATCACCTGCGAGATCTCGCGGATCTCGTCGTCCTCCATCATGCGGAAAAGCTTGGCGGCATATTCATCGCCCAGCGCCAGCAGCAGGATGGCGGCTTTTTCGGGGCCGCCCAGCCCCCGGAGTTCACTCTTGCCACGTGCCATGGAGGCTCAATCCTCTTCCCGGATCCACGAGCGGATCACGGCCAGTGCTTCTTCGGGATGGCGGTCGACGATTTCGGCGATCTTGCGGATCGAGGACTGCCGCACCCGGCCCTCGACCTGGCTGATGTCGATCATCGCCTCGCTGCTTTCGATGGCGGCGGCCAGCGCCCGTTCGGCGGTGGGGCCGGCCAGAGCCGGAACCGGGCTGCCGTCGGGGCCGGGCAGGGCGGCCATGGGCGTGCCGTCGGGGCCGGTGATCATGGTCACGCCGCCCACGCCCGCCATGCCGCCGGCACCGGCGCCCGCACCGGCGGGCTGCGGGCCCAGCCGGCCGACCAGCGGCCGCAGCACCAGCAGGATGACCAGCAGCGCCACGATCGCCAGCACCACCATTTCGGCGATGCGCATATAGTCGCTGGTCCCAAGGCCCAGCAGCCCCGTATCGGTCACGGCTTCCTGGCTGCGGGCAAAGGGCAGGTTCACCACCTCGATCCGGTCGCCGCGCTCGTCGTCGGCACCGACGGCCGAGCGTACCAGCTGGGTCAGGCGTTCCATCTCGTCGGCGGCGCGGGGCTGATAGGTCTGGGTACCGTCGTCGGCAGTCACATAGGTACCGTCCACCAGCACCGCGACCGACAGGCGCTTGATCGCCCCGCCCTCGCGGATCTCGTTGCGCACGGTGCGCGAGATCTCGTAATTGACCGTCTGGCCGTCGCGGTTGGACTGGGTGCGGTTGCCGCCGGCTCCCTGGCCCTGCTGGGCGTCGGGGATGTTGTTGGCGGCAGTGACCGCGTCGTCGCCGGCTTCGGTCGACAGTTCGTTTTCGCGATTCACCTGGCGCGAGCGGATGACCTGGCCGTCAGGGTCGAAGGTCTCCTGCGAGATGGTGACCCGGTTGTGGTCGATCTCGGCATGGACTTCGACCTGCACCCGGCCGGGGCCGACCGATTCCTCGATCAGACGGGTGACCTGGGCACGCAGCTGGCTTTCGACGTTCTGGCGGGTCTCTTCGGCGGCGGTGAGGGCGGCGCCCGGGGCGCCCTCGGTGCCGCCGTCGCCGCGGGCGAGCAGGGTGCCGCGGTCATCGGCGATCGCCACCCGTTCCGGGCGCAGCCCCGGCACGGCGGCCGCAACCAGCTGCTGGATGGCCCGCACCTGGCCCTGGGTCAGGCTGCGGCCGCCCTTGGGGCTGACCACGATCGAGGCGGTGGGTTCGGCCTGATTGCGCGAGAACAGTTCCCGCCGCGGCAGCACGATATGGACCCGGGCGGCCGAAACCGCATCGATGGTCATGATCGTGCGCTGCAACTCGCCTTCCAGCGCGCGGACCAGGTTGACGTTCTGGGCGAAATCGGTGGTGCCCAGGCCTTCGGAGCGATCGAAGATCTCGTAGCCGATCGACCCGCCCTTGGGCAGGCCGCCTTCGGCCAGGGTGAGGCGCAGCCGGGCGATCTGATCCTGCGGCACCATGATCCGGCGGCCGTCGGGGCTGAGCGTGTAGGGCACGCCCGACTGTTCCAGCTCGGCCACGACCGAGGCCGCATCGGCAGTGTCGAGGTCGCCATAGAGCAGGCCCATGGTCGGGCTGCCCAGCCGGGTGGCCAGGAAGACCGCGAAGATCAGCAGACCGCCCGCCACGGCACCCAGTGCCGCAAGCCGCGCCGGCCCCAATCCCTTCAGTGCCTGCATCCAGGCCTTCAGCGTATCCGCCATGAGACCCGTTCCACTCCGTCTCGCAATGCCCCGATCGGGGCGCCCGACGATCCTCTTCCGGCGATGCCTGACCCCGGGTCCGGGGATCGGCACGCAGGAAGAAGCCGGGCGATGCAGTGCACCGCCCACCCCTGTTTACGCGATCTTTGGTGAACAGAAGGTTAATGCCCGGCAGATTTTGCCGGGTGGGCGGCAAAAATTTCCGCCCGGATCATACTGTGGTTCAACGCAATGGCAATGTCTTGTTTTTGTAGAAAATGCAAGGAAATCCACGGCGATGATATCCGTGGACCGGGACCGCGCCGGCAGGGGGGAGATGGCGGGCGGAGGATCGATGTCTTAACGAAAGGTAAGCATTTGCCGGGATCGTGTGGCCAGATCAACCCTTGCGTCCGCGACGGGAACGGCTGGCGATCAGCCGGCTGGCCTCGGCGCCATGGGTCTGGCGCCAGCTTTCGAACTCTTCGAGGCTGAGGGCATAGCGCCGGCAGATCTCGTCGAGGGCGGCGGCACCGGCCATCACCGCCGCCACGACCTCGATCTTCCGTCGGGCGACCCACCTGACCCCGTTGCCGGGCGGCAGGTCGAAACGCAGCGTGGTGGACCGCTTCTGCCGGGGAGGCTTCTCCGGCAGGACAAGAACATTGCCGTCGGTGGCCTCGGCAATGTCGGGCGCTGGGGATACCAGCTTTAACCTGGGTGTGGTCATCGGAAGGGCGGTCTCGCAACGGTTGCGGGGCATGGGGCGACCTCGCCCGAACACCCGACACGGATCCGATGCTAGTCCGATGTGTTTAACAAAATCTGAAGGCCGGCAGAACGACGCCGGGCACCGCGGCTCACGCCCCCGTTTCGGGAGGGCGGGGCGCGATGCCCGGCGTCGTTGGCGTGGGTGCCGCCAGGATCAGCGCTTGGTGCTGATGATTTCCTGCAGCATCTCGTCGACGGTGGTGATGATCTTCGAGCTGGCCGAATAGGCGCGCTGGGTGATGATCATGTCGGTGAATTCCGACGCCAGGTCGACATTCGAGGTCTCGAGCGAAGAGGGCGAGATCAGGCCGGCGCCGCTCTGGCCCGAGGCGCGCAGGTTGAAATTGCCCGACTTGTCGGTCTGGGCAAAGACGTTGCCGGTGCGCTCCTGCAGGTTCTGCGGGCTGGCGAAGGTCGCGATCGGCAGCTTGTAGAGCTGCTTCTGCTCGCCATTGCTGAACGAGGCGACCACGAAGCCGTCGGCGTCGATCTTCACCTCGGTCAACTCGCCCGACGAGGCGCCGTTCTGGCTGAGGTCGCGGACCTCGTAGTCGCCGGCATACTGGCGCAGACCATCGGCCTGGCCGGTGCCGAGCGGGCCGGCGGTGCCCCAGTCGATGGTGATGTCCGACGAGCCCGCGCCGGCCGCCCAGTCGATATGCAGCGCATTGGTCAGCGAGGGCGTGACGGTGTTGAGCGTGCCGTCGGAATTGAAGGTGACGACGCCGGCGGCGATCTGCGCCTGCGGGGTCGGCGCGGTGGTGACGACGTCGTTCTTGTCGACGGCGTTGATTTCAACCGCCCATTCGTTGTTGCCGACCTTCAGGAAGTTGACCATCAGATCGTGGCCGCGGCCCTGGCCGTCATAGACGCGCACCGAGCGGCTGAAATCGGACGACACCGCCCCCGAGCTCATGTTGAGCGCGCTGTTGGTGGCATCATAGGTTGCGGCGACCGGGGTGCCGGCGGTGTCGAGGGCGAGGGAGCCGCTGGCCGCGGTTCCGGACACGTCCAGCGTCCGGCGCGGATCATAGGCCGAGATCGAGATCGTGCCGGCGGTGGCGGTGCCGCCCAGTTCGGCGACGAAGCTGCCGGTGCCTTCCACCAGATCGGCCAGTTCTGCCAGGGTCGAGAACTCACCCGCACCCGTGCCCGCGGTGAAGGTCACCGTGTTCACGCCATCCGACAGGGTGATCGTCTGGCCGGCGGTGACGACGCCGGCGGCGATCAGATCGTCGGAGGTGGAGACGCCGGGGGTCGAGGTGCTGGTCGAGGTGGCGCCGGTATAGGTCTCCTGGTTGGTGTTCAGGTTGACCGCGACCGTCATCTCGGTGGTCGCCACCGCCGTGCCGCTGATCTGGCCGACATTCACCGTCTCGAGGCTCGAAATGTCCGCCGAGGAGGTGGTGTTGGTCACATTGCCCGCCTCGCCCGGCAGGCGGCCGCCCGAATCGAGCGGCCAGCCCTGCAGATAGAAACCGGCGGCATTGCGCAGATAGCCCTGTTCGTCGGGCACGAAAGAGCCGGCGCGGGTATAGAGCACCTCGTTGGTGCCGGTGGCCTTGCCTTCGACGACGAAGAAGCCGTCGCCCGAGATCGCCACGTCCAGCCCCGAGGTCGTGCCCTGCACCAGGCCCTGCTGGTCGATCAGCTGCTGCACGCTGGCGCGCACGCCGCCCGGGGCATAGAAGGACTCGGAACCGCTGTCGGTGACCAGGGTCTGGAAGTTGGTGTTCTTCGCCTTGTAGCCGACGGTGTTGACGTTGGCGATGTTGTCCGAGATGACGCCCATCGCCGTGCTCTGGGCACCCAGGCCCGACACACCGGAATAGAGCGAGCCGTAGAGACCGAAGCTCATCAGGGGCACTCCTCAATCATGGGGGCGGGGCACGTCCGCCCGCCTGATTCTGACTTTCGGGCCGGGGTATCTGGTCCACCGGCCGATGGTTCTGACGGGCTGCCGTCCTGGCGACCCGCCCAAGCTCTGAAGGTCGGCGCGGTCTGCGCCGTCGCTTCCCGAGATCCTTAAGCCGCGGCCGCTTCCTGAGCCGCGAGAAGTGTCGACTGGTCGATGAGACCGGAGTTGTAGAGCTGCTGGAGGGCCTTCAGCGTGGCGTCGGCCTCGCTGGTCGCGGCCGAGGCATCGCGGATGCCGGTCACTTCGGAGAGCGGGATTTCCACCCCGTTCACGTTCAGCACGACATTGCCGTTGGTGATGCCGACGCTGTCGACGGTGCCGGTGATGGAGGTGGTGACCGCGATCGTCTTGCCCTTGGCATCGAGCGCGGTGACGCTCATCCGGTACTGGCCGTCGTCCAGCAGCTTGCCCTCGCTGTCCTTGCCATCCCATTCATAGTTGTGCACGCCCGCCGTGGTCTCGCCCGCTTCGGAGCGGACCACCTTGCCGCTTTCGTCGATGATGTTGACCGTCACCTTTTCGGCGTTCTCGGGCAGGCGGTAGTGATAGCTGGCGCTGCCGTCGGTCATCTGGATCGTGTCGCCATTGGCGTCGACGACCTTGCCGATATACGAGGCGGCGTTCGCAACCTGCTGGCCTTCCGACAGCGAGATCAGGCTCTCCAGATTGCTGTTGGACTGGACGAGCTGCTCGGTCTGCGTGAACAGGACCAGCTGGTTGGTGAATTCGTTGGTGTCGAGCGGATTGGTCGGATCCTGGTTCTTGAGCTGCGTGGTCAGCAGCGTCAGGAACTGATCGAAATCATCGGCGAGCTTGTTGTTGGCGATCGTCGCCTTCGACGTCGTCGCGGTGGTCGCCGTGGTGTTCGTGACGGAGCTGGTCGCCATGATGTCCTCTGCTCCTCTCGCCTCAGATCCGCATGTCGACGCGGCGGCCGTCGATGGTGGCCACCTGGTCCGCCGCCAGGCCGTTCAGACTGCCGATCCCGGCCAGCGGGTCGCGATCGATATTCGTGTCGCGGTCGCGGCGCGGGGCGCCATTGCCGCGGCGGTCGCCGTCGCCGGCCATTCCGCTAAAGCCCTGGCCTGCGAAGTTCTGGCCTGCAAAGCCCTGGCCCTGCTGACCGGAGCCCTGCTGCCCCGCCATCTGCTGTCCCCCTGCCTGGTTGGCGAGCGAACGGTCGACGTCGTAGCGCAGCGCGCCCGGCTCGATCTTGAACCCGGCCTGGGTAAGGCTGCGTTCCAGATCGCCCGCATCGGCGGAGAGGGCGTCGACGGCTTCCGGCTTTTCGGCCGAGAAGCGGGCACTGATCCGGCCCTGGGCGTCGATCTTCATTTCGACCCGGACCCGGCCGAGATCGGCCGGCATCAGGGTCATCACGAAGTGGCTCTCACCACCTGCCAGCGGCATACCACCTGCCGGAGACATGCTGCCTGCCAAGGCCGTATGCATGTGCTGTGCCACCTGCATCGCCGGCCGGCCCGGTGCGGCATCCTGCATCGGCAGGGCCTGGGTCTGGCCGGTCCAGCCGGTGCGGAGCTGGCCGGTTTCGGGCAGACCCATCGCCGCGGCCAGATCGCCGCCGGCCGCCGTGGGGCGGCTCACCTCGTCGAAACTGGTCATGGCCGAAAGGGCTGCCGCACCGGCCGGAAGCGCCTGAATCGGGGCCTGAACCCTGGGATTTGCGGCCTCGCGGGCCGGTTCGGCGGCGGAACGCGGGGCCGCGGTCGGCTCGGCATCGGTCTGCCGGGAGCCGGCGGCTGCATCCGGTCGGGCGGTCATCGGCTCCGAGGCCCGATCCGTCCGGGCCGCCGCAACGGGGGCGGCATCGGCTGCGGCGGGTGCCGCCGGGGCTGCCGCCATTTCCGTGCGGCCGGCCGGCGGATCCTGCCGGGGCGGGAGGGTCTGACCGGCTGCGCGGGCATTTCCTGCCGGGGCGGCAGTTTCTGCCGTCGGGGCCGGGGCCGGCGCGGCAACCCTTGCCGTCTGCGGCGCCTGAGCTGCCGGAGTTTCGACGGCCGGAGCCCGATCGGTCGGGACCCGGCCGGCCTGCACCTGAGCAGCCGGTGCCTGCATGGTCGGTGCCTGCATGGTCGGGGCGCTCCGGCCATCGGCCGCCGGCACAGTCGCTGCCTGTGCCGTCGTCACCCGAGCAGGCGCCGCCTGAACGGTGTCGTCGGTGATGGTCGCCGTCTCGGGCATATCGCGCCGGGCCGGGGTGGTTTCCGCCATCGATGCCGCCTGCGGGGCCGGCTTCGTCTCGGCAGAGGGGGCCGTCGGTGCGGTGCGGGCATCGCCGGCGACCGGGCCGGCGTCGTTCGCCATCACCGTCGGGGCCATCGTGGTCGGCTGTGCCGGCATCTCCACCTGCGGCCGCGCGGCCGGGCGGGCATCCGCCACGTCACGCGGCGCGACGGTCGGCGTCGTGTCGGCCGCCGCCATCTCGGGCGTCGTCGTCGCGCCGGCCGTCGCACGAACCGTGACCGGGCGGTCGACGGCCGGGCCATCGATCACCGGTGCCGTTTCCAAACCGGTCATGGGGGCAGCCGGGCGGCCGGCCGGTGCAGGGGTCCCGGCTGCCGCCGGCTCTGGCGAAACCGGCTCTGGCGAAACCGGCGCCGCATCGGGGGTGGCGCTGCGGCCGGTCGCGACCGTGGTCGTATCGGTATGGGCGGTGAAAGCGACGGTGCGGCCGGCCGGACGCGCCAGACCGACGGGCAGATCCATCCGCGCCGCCAACTCGCCGCCCATCATGTCCACGGCCTGGTCGGCGACGACCGACTGGCGGGTGCGGGTGGTGACCACGCCGTCATTGCCGGCCCGGACCGTCACCGCCAGAACGGCGTCGTCGCCTGCCGGCGGGTTGTCGAGCGCCGCCGAAACCGCCTCTTCGAAGCTGATCGCCCCCGGCACTGTGACGGTTCGTCCGGCCCCGGCTGCATCGGGCAGGGCGGGCGTTTCGGGCGGGGCGGGCGCTGCCGCGGGCGGCTGGACCACGCCGGCGACCACGACCTCGTCGGGGGTCAGCGTCAGGGGTGCCGCAGCCGTCGTCGCGGGCGCAAGGATTGCCGGTGCAGGGGCCGCGGCGCTCGCGACCGCCGCCAGCGTCGCCGGATCGATCTCGTCGTCGTCATCGGCGATGGCGCGGGGGGCGCGCGGCGCCTGGCCGGCGGGGGCCTCTATGCCGGCAGCTCGCCCGGGTCGGAGGTCGACGCCGCCCTCGGGCACGGCCGGTGCGCTGTCCATGCGGATGCGGGCGGTATCGATCACCACCGCGGCCGCGGTCACCGCGCGGGCGGCCAGATCCTGGCCAAGCGGCAAGGATGCGGCAGTATCGTCGTCGATATCGGTATCGCTCCGGGTATCGGGTGCCCCTGCTTCTGTGCCCACCCCTGCTTCCGTGTCCGCCGGCGCCGCCGTGTCGACAAGGAACTGGGGCGCCGGGCGATCGACGGCAGCAATTGCCGGCCGCGGCAAATCCTGCCGGGGGGAAACTGCCGGATCGGTGGCGTGGCGCGGAGGCTCCGCCGTGGGGCGCGGAGGCTCCGCCGTGGCCTCGGCGCCTGCCGCTGCGTGCGTCACGGGCGGTGTGTTCGCGGCCACCGGGGTCTGCGGCGCCTCTGCCGCCATCGGGGTGGCGGGGGCGGCGGGCGGGGATGCGGGCGGCGTATCGGCGCCCTGATCCACCGTCACACCGACCGTGCGGCCGGCCGGGGCAGGAATGGCGGGACCGGATGCCGAGGGGGCTGTGGGCTGGGCCGTAGCAGAGGGCTGGGCCGGGGCACGCACCTCGCCCGCCACATCGGCGGCTGCCGTCACATGTGCGGCAAGCAGCGCCTGGAAGGCGGCTGCACTGTCGTCCGACACCGTCACGGCCTGGGGGGCAGCCGAGCCGCCGGCAGATCCGGTGGAACGGCCGACCAGGCCCGACAGAAGTTCGGTCAGCGATGCGGGGGCAACAGCGGACATCGGCAACGACTTTCGACCGGGGGGCCGCACCCCGACGGTCGGGAATGCGTGCGCCCCCGGAAACAGCAAGTACCGTGCCAGTCACGGGTCGGATATGCGGGTGTGCGCGAGAGGTCAGTCCGCCCGTCGGGCGTCGGGTGCGGCCAGCGGCAGGTCGAAGCACGAGGTGGTGCCCCGGCCCTCGGTGCTTTCAAGCGTCAGCGTGCCGCCCTGCAATTCCACCAGCATGCGGCTGATCGTCAGGCCGAGCCCGGTGCCCTTGACCTGGGTTTCGGCGCCGCCATTGCGCGCCTGCTCGTAGGGGCGCATCAGCCGCGCCAGATCTTCCGGAGCGATGCCGGGGCCTTCATCGCTGATCGCCACGATGAAGCGATCGTTCTGCACCCGGTTGTCGACGGTGATCGACCCGCCGGGCGGGCTGTATTTGATGGCGTTCGACAGCAGGTTCAGCATCACCTGCTTGAGTGCCCGATCGTCGGCGACGATCTCGGGCGAGGGGCGCAGCGGCGTCCAGGCGATCCGCACCCGCTTTTCGATCGCAAGCCCGCCGACCACGCGAATGGTCTGCGACAGCACCGGATTGGCGGCCATGGCGGTTGGCGTGACGTCGTATTTGCCGGCCTCGATCTTGGCCATGTCGAGCAGGTCGTTGATGATCGAGAGCAGGTGCTTGCCGCTGCCGTGGATCGAGTTCAGATAGCCCAGATAGGTCTCGTTGCCGATCGGTCCCAGAACCTGCTGTTCCATCAGCTCGGCAAAACCGATGATCGCGGTCAGCGGCGTGCGCAGCTCGTGGGTCAGCGTGGCCAGAAACAGCGATTTCTGCTGAAAGGCGCCCTCGGCCGACAGCCGCTGGGCGTAGTTTTCCTCGGCCAGCCGGACCAGTTCTTCCGCCTGCTGTTCCAGAAGGCTGCTCTGATGGGTCAGTTCGGCCTCGTGTGCGGCCAGGCGGTCGGCCTGATCGAGGGCGGTCGCCACCGTCACGCCCAGATCCATCACCGCACCCAGGGCGTCGAGCTGCCGCTGCAGAACGGCGGTGGCGTGGGCATCCATGCGCGGGCAGCCGTCCAGCGCCAGAACGGCGATCGTGGTGCCGTCTTTCGCCCGGATCGCGGCCAGCAGCAGATCCTCATCACCTTCGCCGCCCAGCTGACGTGTCACCCGGTCGAACAGATCCTGGGAACCGGGGCTGCCGCGCCCATCGGCCTGTGTGCCCGCAAGGACACGCGGGCCGCGTTCATCCAGCCCGACCAACAGACCGGCGGTTGCGTCAAGCGCCGAGGCCGCGGCCGTTACCAGCTGGCTCAACGCCGGCGCAGACTCCGATCCGAGAACCCGATAGCGGCGCAGCGTCTCGATTTTCCGCCGGTCGGTGGTCAGGTCGAACGTCATCTCTCCTGCGCGGCCCGGTCGCCGCCCGCGGTGGCGCGCCCGTTCCACAGTGCAGGGCGCATGATGTGTCCTGGTTAACCCGTGGTGACGGTCCTGTCCACAGCATTCCGCGTGACGAATATGGGACTCAGCGACCACTGATGTCTGGGGGCATATCCGTGTACGCCTGTTGGTGGTATTCCACCCGTGATAGCAGGGCGACCATGCGCCGGTCGTGGATGCCGGCGGCGTCGAGCGCCCCCACGCAGGCCCGCAGATAGTCGGCCGACGAGCCCAGCTCGCCGGTGGCATGGGCGATGATCCGGGCGGTCTGGTCTTCGGTCAGCCGGCCGGCATAGCGTTCATGGGCGGGGTTGATCACGAAAGTCAGGGCCGGCACGGGCCCGTCGGGTGTCTGGGCCGATACCCAGCGCGGCAGGTAAGAGGCGGTCAGCATCTCGCGCCGCCAGATCAGGGCAAGTTCGGCGCGCCAGTCGGCCGGGTCGGGCATCAGGGTCATGGCGGTGCACGACCCGCCGCGGTCGAGCGCCAGCATCAGCCCGGGCTGATCGGGCGTGCCGCGGCCGAAGGGCATCCACAGGCAGAAGCTGCGGTGCAGCCCCACCACCCGCGCGCGCCGCCGCTCGGTGATCGCCACGCAGGGGTTCCACATCAGCGAGCCATAGCCGAACAGCCGCGGCGCGCCGCCCGCGAAGGCGCCGGGCGGGGCGGTGTCGAGCATCTCTTCCAGCGATTGCGCCAGCTCGGCATCGTCCAGAATATGGATGTGCGGATAAAGCCGGGCGAAGCGGCGGCGGATCTCGTCGGCCTGCAACATTTCGCGGGTGACGCCATGCGGCCCGCCGCCGGCGAGCGGCCCATCCGCCGTTCCGGAGCCAATCGTTCCGGAGCCGGTGGTGGTTCCCGAAGCGGCGGTGGTCTCGGAAAGGGCGGCCGCACGCCCGTTGTCGGGTGAGGTCATGCCGTGGCGTCACCGATGATGGCCGGCGGCCTGCGGAAGTGTGGCGCAGGCCCCGTGGAGAATGACAGTATAGCGACGCAGCGACCTTTTGTCTCGGCGCGCCGCAGCGGCGAGCGCAATTGATCGGCATGCGAAATAATACAACAGTCTTGCGTATCTTGCCTCTCAGAGGCTAACACTTGGACGACACGAACGGCCCCGGGCAGGGAAACGGCCGGTGAAGACCGGCACAGCCGAGGGCCGCGCCCCAGGAGGAAGCACATGCCCATGCGTATCGAAGAGGGCGCCGAACTCTGGCGCCCCTCGGCCGAGACCGTCGAGGCCGCGCGCATCACAGATTTCATGCGCTGGCTCGCGGCCGAGCGCGGCGTCGAAACCGGCGATTACGAGGCGCTGCGCCGCTGGTCGGTGACCGAGCCCGCGGCCTTCTGGCAGGCGCTGATCGACCGCTTCGGCATCCGCTTCTCCAACCCGGCCGAAACCGCGATCGCCTCGGAAGAGATGCCGGGGGCGGTGTGGTTTCCGGGGGCGACGATCAACTATGCCCGGGTCGCCTTCGATCAGGCCCGGCCGGGCGAGGTCGCGATCTTCCACCAGTCGGAAGTCCGCCCGCTCCAGGCGCTGACCTGGGACGCGTTCGAGGTGAAGGTGCGGGCGCTGATGGGCCGGCTGCGCGCCATGGGCGTGAAGCCCGGCGACCGGGTCGCGGCCTATCTGCCCAACACGCCCGAGGCGGCGATCGCCTGCCTGGCGGCGACCGGCGTCGGCGCCATCTGGTCCAGCTGCTCGCCCGATTTCGGCACCCGATCGGTGCTCGACCGTTTCGGCCAGATCCGGCCGAAAGTGGTGTTCGCGGTGGACGGCTATGCCTATGGCGGCCGGCAGTTCGACCGGCGGGCGGTGGTGAAGCAGATCTTCGAACATCTGCCCGATGCCGAGCATCTGGTCTTCCTGCCCTATCTGAACCCGGCCGATCGCGGCCTGCCGGTCGAGAGCGCCGTGCTCTGGGACGATCTGGTCGAGGGGCCCGAGGCGATGGCCCTTGCCGCGACCCAGGAATTCGAAGAGGTGCCGTTCGAACACCCGCTCTGGATTCAGTATTCCAGCGGCACCACCGGCCTGCCCAAGGGCATCGTCCACAGCCATGGCGGCATCGTGCTGGAGCATGTGAAGAGCCACGGCCTTGCGGGTGATCTGAAGCCCGGCGACCGCTTCATGTGGTTCACCACCACCGGCTGGACGATGTGGAACAGCCAGCTGTCGGGGCTGCTGGTCGGCGCGACGCTGGTGATCTATGACGGCAACCCGGCCTGGCCCGACCCCTATCCGCTCTGGCGGCTGATCGAGAAGACGAAGCTCAACGTCTTCGGCACCTCGGCCGCCTGGCTGACGGCCCAGGCCGCCGCCGGGGCCGAGCCCGGTGCCATGTTCGACCTGTCGGCCCTGCGCTCGATCGGTTCCACCGGCTCGCCGCTGCCGCCCGAAGGCTATGCCTTCGTCTACGAAAAGGTGAAGCGGGATCTGTGGCTGAACGCGATCAGCGGCGGCACCGACACCTGCGCCGCCTTCGTCGGCGGATCGGTCATTCTGCCGGTCAATGCCGGCGAGATGCAGGCGCGGGCGCTTGGCGTCGATGTCGCGGCGCTGGACGACGAGGGCCGCGAACTGATCGACGAGGTGGGCGAACTGGTGATCCGCCGGCCGATGCCTTCGATGCCGGTCATGTTCTGGAACGACGAGGACGGCAGCCGCTATCGCGAAAGCTATTTCGAGATGTATCCCGGCTGGTGGCGCCATGGCGACTTCCTGAAGATCACCAAGCGCGGCACCGCGGTGATCTATGGCCGGTCGGACAGTACGCTCAACCGTCACGGCATCCGCATCGGCACGGCGGAGGTCTATCGCGTGGTCGACAATCTGCCCGGCGTGCGCGACAGCCTGATCGTGAATCTGGACCTGCCTCATGGCCGGTTCTTCATGCCGCTCTTCGTGTCGCTGGAAGAGGGGGCGAGCCTGGACGAGGCGTTGCAGAACCGGATCCGCCGCGAGATCCGCGAGGCCTGCTCCCCCCGTCATGTGCCCGATGTGATCGTCGAGATCCCCGACGTGCCCTATACGCTGACCGGCAAGAAGATCGAGGTGCCGGTACGCCGCATCCTGATGGGGGCGCCGATCGAGAAGGCGGCCAATCCGGGGGCTATGCGCAACCCGGAAAGCCTCGACGTCTTCGTCGCCTATGCCGACGAGGTCCGCCGCCGGATCCGCGATGCGGAAGAGACTGCGGCCTGAGCCGGGCTTTGCCCCGCCGCCAGCGCGGCGGGGCGTTTCCTCTGAACTCTTCATGGTTTCTTATCCGGGACGGCCCATATTCTAACCTCATGACGGCCCGACCAGCTGGTTGCGGAGGGGCCGGCTGGGGAGGGGGATGGATGGCCAATATCCTGACCGGTGAGACCGCGATCTCGCTGCCGGCGCTGTTCGCAGCGCTGCCGGTCGCGGTGGTGCTGATCGGTCGCGACGGCCGCATTCTCGCCGCCAATCCTGCGACGGCGGCCCTGCAGAAGGGCCCGCCCGAGGCGATGCTGGGCCAGCACGTCGCGCATATCCATCCCGACGCGCCGCGCAATATGGCACGTGACCTCTGGTTCGCCGAGGCGGGTATCGAGGTTCCGGATCATGAGACCATTTTCGGCGACCGGCAGTATCAGGTATCGGTCCGTGCCGTCCGCAACGACGCGGGCGAGGTGGCGGCCTTCGTGGTCGCCTTCACCGATATCAGCCGGTTGAAGCGGGTTGAACGGCGCCTGTCCGAAACAAACCGGCGGCTGAAGGCGCGGGTCTGGGAAGACCACCTGACCGGCATTCCGTCCCGCCGCTATCTGGATGCGGCCCTGGCGCGCGAGGTTCGCCGTGCCCGACGTGGCGGGCAGGCGCTGTCGATCGTGATGGCCGATATCGACCGGTTCAAATCCTATAACGACCGCTATGGTCATCCGGCCGGCGACGACTGCCTGCGTCTGGTGGCGCAGGCCGCTTCGGCGGCGCTGGGCCGGGGCGAGGACGAACTGTGCCGCTATGGTGGCGAGGAGTTCGTCGCCATCCTGCCCGGAACCGGCACCGATGGTGCCGCCGATGTCGCCGAGCGGATGCGCCGCGCGGTGGCCGACCAGGCGATCCCCCATGACGGGGTGCCGTGGGGCCATGTGACCATCAGCCTGGGGGTCGCCAGCCTGCCGGCCGTCGATCATGGCAGCCATCGCGACCGTGATGCCCTGATCGCAGCCGCCGATGCCGCCCTCTACGCCGCCAAGGCGGCCGGCCGCGATCGGGTGGCGCGGGCAGGGCAAGACGGCGCCGATTGAAGCCGCTTGCATGGCAGCGGCGGCGCCCTAGACTGCCGCCATGGTCGATTTCCGCAGCCTGGAGAGCTTCGTCTGGATCGCCCGCCTCGGCAGTTTCCGGGCGGCGGCGGACAAGCTGAATGCGGCACAACCCTCGGTTTCGGCGCGTATCGCCAAGCTGGAGCAGGAGCTGGGCGTCCAGCTCTTCGATCGCAGCGCCCGCAATGTGACGCTCACCTCGAAAGGGCGGGTGCTGCTGGACTATGCCGAACGGCTGCTGGGGCTCAGGGCCTCGATGCTGTCGGCTGTGGCCGATATTTCGGGGCTGGGCGGCACCATCCGCATGGGGGCGGCCGAGACCATCGTCCACACCTGGCTGCCGCGGCTGATCGAGCGGATCCACAAGCATTACCCGGGTGTCACGCTGGAGCTGGAGGTCGATACCTCGCTCAACCTGCGTGACGGGCTGGTCAATCGCGGGCTGGACATCGCCTTCCTGCTGGGACCGGTCAGCCAGCCGACGGTACAGAACCGGCCGCTCTGCCACTATCCCCTGGCCTGGGTGGCGAGCCCCAGGCTGGGGCTGCCGCGCGACGGCGCGGTCACGCTCGACACCCTCGCCAACTGGCCGATCATCACCTATCCGCGGCTCAGCCGGCCCTATATCGCCATTCAGGACATGATGCACGGCCTGCCCGGGCGCCGGCCGCGGATCTACGGCTCCAGCTCGCTCGCCACCATCGTGCGGATGACCCTGGACGGCATCGGGATCAGCGCCATCCCGCCCCGGATCGTGCGCGAGGAACTGGCGTCCGGCGCCCTGCATCTGGTGGAAACCGATGCCGCCGCCATGCTGCCGGGGATGGATTTCACCGTATCCTGGCAGGCCCAGGCCGACACGCCCCTGGCCCGTGCCATTGCCGAAGCCGCGATCGAGACCGCGGCAGGCGATACCGAGGCCTGAGGGGGCTCGGTCCGGGTGGGGTCAGCCCGCCTCGCGGATCAGGTCGTGGACGAAGCGCAGCTTGTCGATCACCGCAGGCGCCAGCACAAAGGGATAGAGATCCTGCTGGCCCATGCTGCGATTGAGGCTGTTGACGGCATAGGTCAGCGGCAGCCAGGCCTCGATCAGCGGTGCGAAATCGCGCTGGCGATAGGCGTCGAAATCATAGGCGACGTCGCTGGGGGCGGCGGGATCCAGGATGTTCTGCGGCTTCAGGCGGATGCCGAAGGCATGCGCCGTTTCCAGCGTGTCGACGATGTGCAGGTAATGCGCCCAGGTCTCGGCGAAATCCTCCCAGGGGTGAGAGGCGGCATAGGTCGACACGAAACGTTCCTGCCAGTCGGCCGGCGGGCCTTCGGCATAGTTGCGGGCCAGCGCTTCGGCATAGTCGCAGCTCTCGTCGCCGAACATCGCCCGGAACCGGTCCAGCCGGCTGAGGGACGGATCGGCGTCGCGGATCAACCGGTTCCAGTAATAATGGCCGATCTCGTGGCGGAAATGGCCGAGCAGGGTGCGGTAGGGTTCGCCCATGTCGCGGCGGATCCGCTCGCGCTCGGCATCATCGGCCTCGGCGACGTTGATGGTGACCAGCCCCTCGGCATGGCCGGTCATGATCCGCGGCGCCTCGGGGTCGACATCGGCCAGGAAGTTGAAGGCAAGCCCCCCGACCGGATCCTCCCATTTGGCTGCGACCGGCAGGCCCAGGCGGAGCAGGGCATAGATCAGCCGGTGTTTGGCCGCCTCCAGCCTCTGCCAGGCCGCGAGATTGGCCGGCACGGCCAGGTCCGGCACGGTGCGGTTCAGCCGGCAGGCCTTGCACCAGGCATGCGGGCTGCTGGTCGGGATCAGCCAGTTGCAGGCGTCGTGGGTGGCATTGGCGCAGAAGCGGAACATCTGATCGGGCATCGCCAGCGGCCGCCAGCGCCCGCCGGTTTCAGGCTCCAGCGCGCTCAACGTCGTGGCATCCGGCAGATAGCCCAGCCGGTGCCCGCAGCGCAGGCAGGTTGTGTTCTCGAAGAACAGGGTCTGGCTGCAGTTCTGGCAGGAAAAAAGCTTCATTCGGGCGGGGCATCCGATCTTGTCGCGCAACCGGTCCGCTGCACACGGATTGCGTGCGGCAGACCGGTCATCCGCAACGATATGAGAGACGCGCGAAGTGTGTCCAAGCCTTTTCTGATCGGAATGCCGGGTGGCTTCATCCAAGTCCGCGGCAGAGATTGGCGATCATGCGCGGGCCCGCCTCGTCCTGAAGGCTGAGCAGGCTTTCGGGGTGGAACTGCACGGCGCGGATCGGCTGCTCGCGGTGGCGCAGGGCCATCACGATCCCGGCCTCGTCGACGGCGGTCGCTTCCAGGCAGTCGGGCAGTTCTGCGGCGAACAGGGAATGGTAGCGGCCGATGGTGATCTGCTCCGGCAGGCCCTCGAACAGCAGATCGGGGATAAGGATGCGGATGCGCGACGGCTTGCCGTGCATCGGCACCGGCAGGCGGCCCAGCCGGCCGCCGAAATACTCCACGATCCCCTGCAGGCCCAGGCAGACGCCGAAAATCGGGATGCGGGCGGCGGTCAGCAGGTCGAGCGTGGCGTTCATGCCGAAATCCGCCGGCGATCGGGGCCCGGGGGAGAGCACAGCCAGATCGGGGGCCAGGCGGGCGGGCAGGTCGGCCGCGAGCGGCGCGCGCCAGGTGACGGTTTCCGCGCCGGTCGCCTTCAGATAGGCCGAGAGCGTGTGGACGAAACTGTCCTCGTGGTCGACCAGCAGGATCCGGCGGCCCTTGCCCGGACGGGGCGGCACGGCCTCGCGGCGCTCCTGATCCGGACGCTCCAGCACGTCGATCATCGCCGAGGCCTTGAGCACGGTTTCAGCCTCCTCCGCGGCCGGTTCGCTGTCGAAGAGCAGGGTGGCGCCGGCGCGGACCTCGGCCACGCCCGCCTTCACCCGGATGGTGCGGAGCGTAAGGCCGGTGTTCATGTCGCCGTCGAAGCCGATGCGGCCGATGGCGCCGCCATACCAGGCGCGAGGGCTCTTCTCCATCCGCTCGATCCAGCTCATGGCCGCGCGCTTGGGTGCGCCGGTCACCGTCACCGCCCAGCAATGGCTGAGGAAGGCGTCGAGCGCGTCATAGCCGTCGGCCAGCATGCCCTCGACATGATCGACCGTGTGGATCAGGCGGGAATACATCTCGATCTGGCGCCGGCCGACGATGCGCACGCTGCCCGGGACCGAGACCCGCGACTTGTCGTTGCGGTCGACATCGGTGCACATGGTCAACTCGGCCTCTTCCTTGGCCGAGGCGAGCAGGGTGCGGATGCGCTCGGCATCTTCGATCGCGTCGCGCCCGCGCGCGATGGTGCCGGAAATCGGGCAGGTCTCGATCCGTCGCCCCGTCACCCGGACATACATTTCGGGGCTGGCGCCGATCAGATGCTCCGACCGGCCCAGATTGATCAGAAAGCCATAGGGGGCGGGGTTGCGGCGGCAGAGGCGCCGGAACAGTTCCGACGGCGGTGTCGTCGCCGGACGGCGGAAGACGCGGCCGGGCACCACTTCGAACAGATTGCCGGCGGCGAATTCGGGCAGGGCGGCTTCGACCACCGCGGCATATTCGCCCGGGCCCATGTCGTCGGCCGCGGCATTGGCGGCAGGCGGCGCCGCGATGTCGGCATGCACCTCGCGCGGCAGATCGTCGGTGGAGGCGCCGTCGACGGTGAAGTCGTAGGCGATCGACCAGGCCCGGCGGGCGGCGTGATCGACCGAGATCACCCGGTCGGGCAGGTAGAGCACGATGTCGCGATGATCCGACATCCGCTTGCGGACCAGGGGGATACGCTCGAAGGCCAGCGCGATGTCGTAGCCGAAGGCGCCATAAAGGCCGAGATGCGGATCCTCGGGGCTCGCGAACAGATCGATGATCGCGCGGATCGCCGAGAAGGCCGAGGGCTGGCGGCTGCGGTCTTCTTCCGGAAATTCGGCCGGGCCGTCGAGAATGCGGGCGGTGACCTGGTCTTCGTCGATCATCAGCCCGGTGACATGGGGGTGATCGCCCAGCGCCCGGGTGATCGCCGGCAGCAGCACCCGGCCGCGGGCATTCAGCGCCCGGATGTCGACCTCGGCACCGGCAAGCCCGGTCATGCGCGCGGTAAAAACCAGCGGCGGATCGGTGAAGCCCAGATCGAAACGGACATAGCGGCCCGGATAGTCGTAAGAGGACGCAAGCAGCACGCCGGGCCGGGTGTCGAGCGCATCGATCAGCGGCTGGGTGGCACCGTCATGGGGCAGGGCCTCGACATGGCGGCGCACGATCACGCCGCCGGCGGTGCGCCAGCTGGACGGGGCGGGGATGGTCTCGGCGGTCATGCGGCGGGCTCTCCTTTGCCGTGGAACAACCGGATGGTCCGGCCGGATGGGCGGGAGAGCGGGCAGGGGTTGCGGCCCGCCCGCGTGCGGGCATGGGCGGCAGTCTCGGCCGGACCCCCGTCTTCCGGGGCGGCCGTGCGGTCGGTCAGACGCGCGTGATCGGCGACCCCGGTCGAACGGGGCCCCGCCACTGGCGGCCATGGATGGCCGGATATGTGCGCATCGTGATCATGACCTGAAGCATTGCCGAAATCGGGGCGCGCCGTCAACGCCCGGCATGCGGCAACCCGTCGCGGGCAGGGGCGGGAGGATCTTTCCGATTCGGGCTTGTGGAATCTGCGTATCTTCATATATTCAAAGGTATGAAGATCGAAGCCATGACAGAGACCGCCGAGCGGGTCGCCGAGTTGATGAAGACGCTGTCGCATCCGAAGCGTCTGCTGATCCTGTGCAACCTGGTGGAAGGCGAACGATCGGTCGGCGACCTCGCCCGGCTGACCGATATGCGCGAGACCGCGGTGTCGCAGCAGCTGGCCCTGCTGCGCCGGGACGGCATCGTCGCCCCCCGGCGGGAGGCCCAGAGCATCCTCTATCGCCTGGCCCGGCCGGATGTTGCGAAACTGCTCGGCTTTCTCTACGCAACCTATTGCACGCCTTCGGAAACCACCGAAAGTGCGGCACCCATCACGGAGAGCGTGGCATGACGCCCGAGATGATCCAGAGCTGGAGCATTGCCCTGATCGGCGGCGTGCTGATCGGGGCGGCCGCGGTCTGGCTGATGGCGGCCCAGGGGCGGATCATGGGGGTGAGCGGCATCCTGGCCGGCCTGCTGCCGCCGAAGCCTGCGGCGGGCGGTGATCGCGGCTGGCGCATCACCTTCGCGCTGGGGCTGATCGGCGGCCCGCTGATCGTTCAGGCGGTGACCGGCGCCCCGGCGATCGGCGCCCCGGTGGTGTCGCTGCCGCTCCTGGTGGTGGCGGGGCTGCTGGTCGGCTTCGGCACGGTGATCGGCTCGGGCTGCACCAGCGGCCATGGGGTCTGCGGCCTGTCGCGGCTGTCGCCGCGTTCACTGGTCGCGACCGGCACCTTCATGGCCACCGGTGCGTTGACCGTGCTGGTGATGCGCCACCTGATCTGATCAGGCCAGAATATTGAGACAACACGCTATCCGCATAGCCTGCGGATCAAGGAGACGTTCATGCTCAAGCTCGCCTCAGGGTTGATCACCGGTCTGATCTTCGGTGCCGGTCTGGCGCTTGCCGGGATGACCGATCCGGCGGTGGTGCTGGGCTTCCTGGATGTCGCCGGTGCCTGGAATCCGGCACTCGCCTTCGTGATGGGCGGGGCGGTGATCGTGACCTTCATCGGCTTCCGCATCCTGCGCGGCCGCCGTCATCCGCTGCTTGGCACCGGTTTTTCCTGGCCGACCGCAACCGCGATCGACCGGCGTCTGGTCGGTGGTGCGGCGATCTTCGGCATCGGCTGGGGGCTCGCCGGCTATTGCCCGGGTCCGGCGATCGCCTCCCTCGCCGGCGGCCGGATCGAGGTGGTGATCTTCGTGGCGGCCATGCTCGCCGGCATGATTGCCGCCCGCTTCATCTCCGCCGCGCCGGCTTCGGCGTCTCCGGCCTCCGCGTCCCCCGCTGCCCTGAAGAGGTGATCCGATGTCCGCGACCGCGTTCCAGCCCGATTTCGCCATCCCCGCCGCCGTGGCGCCCGAGGTCGAGAGCTTCTTCGACCCGGCCACCTTCACGGTCACCCATGTGGTCGCCGATCCGGCGACGAAGCGGGCGGCGATCGTCGATCCGGTGCTCGACTACGACCCGGCCTCGGGCCGGACCTCGACGCAGTCGGCCGATGCCGTGATCGCCCATGTCCGCGCCCGGGGCCTGACCGTCGACTGGATCCTCGAGACTCATGTCCATGCCGATCACCTGTCTTCGGCGCCCCATATCCGGGACGCGCTGGGCGGACGGGTCGGGATCGGCGCCAATATCCGCACCGTACAGAAGACCTTCGGCGACGCCTTCAATGCCGAGCCCGGCTTTGCCCGCGACGGCAGCCAGTTCGACCACCTGTTCGCAGACGGGGAGCGGTTCGCCATCGGTTCGATCGAGGCGGTGGCCCTGCACACGCCCGGCCATACGCCGGCCTGCATGACCTATGTCATCGGCGATGCCGGCTTCGTGGGCGACACGCTGTTCATGCCCGATTACGGCACCGCGCGCTGCGATTTCCCCGGCGGCGACGCCCGGGTTCTCTATCGCTCGATCCGGCGCCTGTTCGCGCTGCCGGGCGAAACCCGGCTGTTCATGTGCCACGACTATCTGCCCGAGGGGCGCAGCGACTATCGCTGGGTCACGACCGTGGCGGAAGAGAGGGCGCGCAACATCCATGTCCACGAAGGCATCTCCGAAGACGATTTCGTGGCCATGCGCCAGGGCCGCGACGCCACCCTGTCCATGCCCCGGCTGATTCTGCCCTCGGTGCAGGTGAACATGCGGGCGGGCGGGATGCCGCCGGCCGAAGCCAATGGCGTCGCCTATCTCAAGATCCCGGTGAACCTCTTCTAAGGCATCAGGATTCGGCCGGAAACCAAAGGGTCCCGACCGGGCCCGCAGATGACGGAAGATGAAAACATGAAGGCGAATGTCGGCGGTCTCGACCGCGTGCTGCGCATCGTCGTGGGCCTGGCCCTGCTGTCGATGCTGCTCTGGGGTGACGAGAGCTGGAAGTGGTACGGGCTGATCGGCCTGCTGCCGCTCGCCACCGGCCTGGTGCGCTGGTGCCCGGCCTATACGCTGTTCGGCATCCGCACCTGCCCGCTGGCGCGGCGCTGACCGCATAAACCCCGTCCCCCGCCTGAAGAAGGTCGACCTCGCCATGGCCCGTTTCCGTCCGGCCGCGCTCGACTGGCTGCGGCGCTATGACGGCCGGACGGCCGGCGCCGACGGGCTTGCCGCGGTCATCGTGACCATCATGCTGGTACCGCAGAGCCTGGCCTATGCCATGCTGGCGGGCCTGCCGCCGGCGGCGGGGCTCTATGCCTCGATCCTGCCCCTGATCGCCTATGCCGCCTTCGGCAGCAGCCGGACGCTGGCGGTGGGGCCGGTGGCGGTCATCTCGCTGATGACCGCGGCCGCCACCGCCGAAGCCGCAGCGGCGACCGGCATCGCGCCTGCCGCAGCGGCCCTGCTGCTGGCAGGGCTGTCGGGGCTGATGCTGCTCGCCATGGCGGCGTTGCGCCTGGGCTTCGTCGCCAATTTCCTCAGCCACCCCGTGGTCGGCGGTTTCATCACCGCCTCTGGCCTGCTGATCGCGCTGGGCCAGACCGGCCATCTGCTGGGCGTTTCCGCCCGCGGCGACACGCTGCCGGCCATTCTGACGGCACTTTACGACGGGCTGACCTCCCGCGGCATCAACCTGCCGACCCTGGTGGTGGGGGGGCTGTCGCTCATCTTCCTGTTCTGGTGCCGCAAGCGGCTGAAGCCGCTGCTGGTCAAGGCCGGCTTCGGGCCGCGTGCGGCCGATGCCGTCGCCAAGGCCGCCCCGGCCGTGGCGGTGCTCGCCTCGATCCTGGCGGGGGGGCAGCTGGATCTGGCCGCCGCGGGGGTGAAAGTCGTGGGCGCGCTGCCCGCAGGCCTGCCGCCGCTGACCCTGCCGCCGCTGGAGGCCGATGCCGTGCTGGCCCTGCTGGGCCCCGCCGCGCTGATCTCGCTGATCGGTTTTGTGGAGAGCATTTCCGTCGCCCAGACCCTGGCGGCCAAACGCCGGCAGCGGATCTCGGCCGATGCCGAGCTGGTCGGGCTGGGGGCAGCCAATGTCGCCGCTGCGGTCACCGGTGGCTATCCGGTCACCGGCGGTTTCGCCCGGTCGGTGGTGAATTTCGATGCCGGGGCGGAAACCCCGATGGCGGGCGTGTTCACCGCGGCCGGCATCGCGCTCGCCGCCCTGTTCCTCACTCCGGCCTTCCGCGATCTGCCGCAGGCGGTGCTGGCGGCGACCATCATCGTTGCCGTGCTGTCGCTGGTCGATCTCAAGGCACCGCTCAGGGCCTGGGCCTATTCCAAGGCCGATGGCATCGCCATGGCGGTGACCATTCTGGGCGTGCTGCTGGCGGGGGTGGAGGCCGGCATCCTGGCGGGGGGCGTCGCCTCGCTCGCGCTGTTCCTGCGCCACAGCGCCCGGCCGCATATGGCGGTGGTGGGACAGGTGCATGGTAGTGAACATTTTCGCAATATCGACCGCCACCGGGTCGCGATCTCCGAGACCGTGCTCACGGTGCGGATCGACGAAAGCCTCTATTTCGCCAATGCGCGGGCGCTGGAAGACCGGATTTCGTCGCTGGTCGCCTGCAGGCCCGCGCTTCGCCACGTCGTGTTGATGTGCCCGGCCGTGAACCTCATCGACCTTTCGGCATTGGAAAGCCTGGAGGCGATCAATCGCCGCCTGGCCGAGGCCGACATCAGCTTCCACCTGTCGGAAGTGAAGGGGCCGGTGATGGACCGGCTGGCGCGCAGCCATTTCCTGGACGAACTGACCGGCCGGGTGTTTCTCAGCCAGCATGCGGCGATGCAGGCGCTGGATCCGGAGATGACCCGGGCCGCTGACGGACTTGTGCGGGATGCCGCTTCCTGATCCTGTTGCCGCAAGTTGCAACAGACCACACGTGGCTATGCCTGGAGAACATCAATAATGTCGCCCTTGCAGCAGTGATCGTCACTGCAAGAGGGCGAGGAAACTGCACCTCGTCTTCGTTGCCACCGGAGAAAAAGGTGTCGATTATGACGAATACCATTGCGGACCTGAAGGCCCTTGCCGTCACGTCTTCCAACATGGAAGTCGAGGTGCTGGGCTACCACGCCGTTGCCGATGGCGGCGGCGGTCTGTTCGCCTGGCAGGCGGGTGCCACCGCCACCGATGACGGCGGGCTGTGGATCGAAAGCACGGTCGCGACCGGCGGTCTCTGGCAGCGGATCGTGGACAGCGCCGCTCCGGTCAGCGTGCGCTGGTGGGGTGCCCGCGGCGATGGCAGCACCGACGACACCGCAGCCATCCAGGCGGCGCTGGATGCCGGCTTCTCTGCGGTGCATCTGCCGGCCGGCGTCTATCCGGTTTCGGCCACGCTGACCGTGCCGGTGGGGACGATCGTCACCGGCGAGGGCTCGGGTGGCTTCCGCCCGACCGACGCCCGCACCACCATCGTCAAGACCAATGGCGACACCGGTGGCGATGCGGTGATGGAGACGGGGCAGTCCTGCACCATCCGCGACCTGAAGCTGCAGCCGCATAACGAGGCGGCGGTGACCTATGAGCGCGCGGTCTATCCCACCGGCACCGGCAACACTTCGATCGGCCTGAAGGCCGGCTCGGCCAGTACGGTCGAGGACGTGGTTTCGCTGGGCTTCGCCGATTCGGCGATGGTTCTGGGCACCACCACCAAGCTGATCCGCTGCCACATCTTGCGCTCGCGCCGGGGTATCACCACCAGCGGCTCGGACGGCATGATCACCAACAGCGTGACGATGTTCTGCCACGAGGCCGGCATCCTGCTCACGACGAACTACTGGATCATCACCGGCTGCCGCATCGAATGGAACGCCACCTACGGCATCCAGTCGAACAGCGGCGAGCACACCTTCACCGCCAACCTCTTCGACCGCAACGGCTGGGCCGGCCTGTACCTGAACGGCGGCTGGGGCAATGTGGTCACCGGCAACTACTTCTCGCGCAACGGCGCCGGTGGCGACGGCAGCATGGGGCGCTGGAACTGGGCGATCCCGGGCCATCGTGCCTATCTGGCACCGCCCACGCCGGCCGACAGCTGCCACATCAAACTCAACTATCAGCGCGACTGCACCATCACCGGCAACCGCTATCGTGCCGGCGTGGATGACGGCGGCAGTGGTGCCTTCGCCCCCGGCTATGTCTACAACATCGATGGCAACTTTGGGGCCACGTCGAACGTCACGATCTTCGCCAATGCCGGCGAGGGCGGGTCGACCGGCGCATTCGGCGGCTATGCGCTGAGCTATCCGGCCGGCTCGGGCCTCTTCGGCGGAACCGATACGGCGGATCAGCAGCTGGGTTATGGTCGGAATGTGCGTCTGGGTCGCGTTGCCACCCCTGGCACATCGACGCCGCGGCTGCCCTATGGCCTGCCGCAGGCGGCCTCGGTCGACGTGCCGATCGACCACGCGATCGGTGGGCGGATCAAGGTCTGGACCAATTCCTGGAACAGCAGCCCGTCCTATGCCGAAATCACCTTCACCCGCGCCTCGGGGACTGCCACGACGGCGACGGTGGTGATCGACAACGTCATCGGCACCAATGTCAGCGCCGCGGCCATTTCGACCGATCCTGCGGTCATGACGGTGACCTTCGCAGGCACCCGCTTCTACAACGTCTCCTACGACCTGCACACGATGTGAGGTCAGACCCGCCGGCTTCGTGCCGGCGGGTTTTTTTCTGCCTCACATGCCGGTGATGCCAAGCTTCACCAGCGTGTCGCCATCCAGTCGTCCGGTAACCGGCAGGCGGCTGTCGCCCTGGAAGGTCCTGATCGCAGATCTGGTCCTCTCTCCCAGAATGCCGTCCGCCGGCCCGGCATCATAGCCGCGGGCATTCAGGGCGATCTGCGCCCGCAGAACCATGTCGCGCAGCTCCTGACGGGTGGCCGCGACGGCATTGCCGGCCGCCGGGCCGGACGTGGTGGCCGAAGACCTGTTGCCGGAAGAGGTCTGGCCCGGTGCGGTGTAGAGCGGTGCCGTGTAGCTGGGGGCCGGGTAGGTCGGCACCGTATAGCCGGGCGTGCTGCGATAGCTGCTGGATGAATAGTGCGAGCGGTGGCTCGAATGGCTGCGATGGCTTGAATGGCTGCGGTGGCCGGCAAAGCGGTTCAGGCCGGCACCTGCCGCATCGAACGGGTTGTCGAACACGGGAACAGGCAGGCTTCCGTCCGGGCCGAATTCGGGTGCGGGGCCGCGCGCGGCAAGTGCCGGTTGTGGCAGAAGGCCTGACAGCATGGCCGGCAGGGAGAGCCCCGCCAGGGCCGTGAAGGTCTTTCTGATCAGACGGGACATGACGGTCTGGTTCCCTGATGGGCCGCGGGCGGCCAGTGGTCGAGCGGCTCGACATCGCGTCCGATCCATCGGCTGTCGGCCGAGGTGAAAAAGCCGGCGCAGTCCTGCCGGGCCGGGCAGGGGGCGCAGACCGGGGCAAAATCATTCTTCCAATCCGAAATCGACGCCCGGGCGAAAGCGAGAAGATCGGCAGGAAGCACGCAGAGCGGCAGGTTGTAGATCGATACCGTCATGCCGAGCGCCGCCAGCCGATGGACGGCGCGGGACAGGGCACCGGCATAGTCGGCCGGATCGATCCAGATCAGCGCGCGATTGCGCCGGGCGAAGCCCATCGGTTCCAGCCCCATGAAGGCGATGTGGGCCGCGAAGGGCAGGGCGCGATAGATGAAGCGCGCAAGCGCTTCCAGGCGCGCCACGGTCGGTCGGGTCAGGACCACACGGATCTCCACCGTCGCGCCGACCGCTGCAAGATTGTACAGGCCCGTCATGGTCTCGGCGAAGGCGCCTTCGGCCTGCACCACATGGTCATGCAGGCTGGCGACGTCGCCATAAAGGGGGATGCCCCAGGTCACTGCCTCGGGGGCGGCACCGGCCATGGCGCGTGCCAGGCCGGGATCGGCGAAACGCCGGCCATTGCTCAGCACATGCAGGGATGTTGCCGGCAGATGCCGGCGGGCGCTCCGGATCACCTCGATCAGGCCGTCATCGAGCAGGGTCGGCTCGCCGCCGGATATGCCGAGCTGGGTCTCTTCGGGGTCGATCAGCGTGATGATCCGCGTCAGATGTTCGACGCGATGCGTGTCGTCGACCTCACGCGGGGGCTGGGAGCACATGAGGCAGAGGCTGTTGCAGCGTTCCGTGGCAAGCAGGGTGTTCGCACGCGAGCCGCGCCGCCAGAGTATGGTGACGAGCCCGCCTTCGGGGGCGAGCCCGACGACGTCACCCGGCGCCACCAGATCCCGTCGGCTTCCGCCGCCCCACCAGGGGCCATGATACCCCACCGGCGGCGCGGCATGGCCGGCCCCGAAGACGCCGGCGGCAAGAGCCTCGATGCCGACAGGCAGAATGCCCGCGGCAAGATCATCCTGCCAGAGCAGGCAGTGCTCAATCGGCACCCGGCCGGTGGCGAGAACATCGATATCCGCGACCTTGGCGACGTCGACGGCGGCCGCGGGGCCGGTATGGATCAGGCGCTGATGCAGGGGCAGGGACATGGCGTGCAGCCTCTCCGATCAGTCGAGGCGGATATCGCCGCCAGGCTCGGCCGGCTGTCGACGGCCGATCCAGGCTGCGAAGATCCGGTTGACCTCGGCATCGTTCGCTGCAATCCGGGCGAAGAGCAGGCGAAACAGCGCCTTATGGCGTGCACAGTGATCGCTGAAAGCGCGATGGCCGACCGGATCGCCCTGCGTTGCCAGATGGTGAACCGGGTCATTGCCACAATAGGGCAGAAAGGCGCAGCTCCAGCATCCGGGCAGGCTTTCCGCCAGACCGGCGGCGAGGAGGGCGCGGAGGGTGCCGCTGCCGGCAAGCTCCCGGAACGGCGTGTGAACGTCCCCGATCCTCAGCCGATGATCCCCGTTTGCCGCCAGCATCCGCGCCTCGTCCGAGACATAGACGCCGCCATCATGGTTATAGACCAGTACGCCGTGCCCGGCACCTGCGGGGGAGCGGAGATCGACATAGCCGCCGCCGAAGGGGGTGAGGATGTGGGTCAACAGGATGGCGGCATAGGCTTCTTCGATGTGCCGGCCGGCACGGCAATGTTCGATGCAGCGATCGAGCGCCCGGCGATAGAATTCGATGAAGCCGGTGACGGAAGGGGCAAGGCCGGGTTGGCGGCGGGCGAAGCCGTAGGGGGCGACCGGCCGCAGGAAGACCGAGCGGAAGCCAAGGTCGACATAGGCGTCCACGACCTCGTCGGGCCGGTCGAGCGCGTCGCCGGTGATGGTCGCAATCGCAGCGACGGCTTCGGCTCCCAATATCCCGCGCGCGCGGTCCAACGCGCGTCGGGTGGCATCGAAGGCGCCGCCACCAGGCCGCCGGCGATGGCGGTCATGCAATGCGGCGGGGCCGTCGATCGAGGTCGAAAGCGCAATCTCGTGCTCCAGGCAGAAGCGGAGCATGTCGTCATCGAGGCGCTGCAGGGTAGAGACCATCGAGAAGGTGAGCGGTCTTCCGTCTGACCCGGCGCGATCTCGGGCAAGGGCCACGATCTGCCGGACCCGGTCGAACGCGAAGGCCGGTTCGCCGCCCTGGAATTCGATGGTGAGCGCGGGGGCGGGGCTTTCGAAGATCCGGTCGACCGCAGCTCGGGCCGTCTCTTCCGACATGTCGAAGCCGGCGGCAGAGGGGCCGCGGCGCGAGACCTGGCAGTAGTCGCAGCCGTGGTCGCAGCGCAGCGTCACCACGCAGATATGCAGCGACGGTCCCTCGGCGACGAACCGCTTCCGGGTCGCAAGCTGAGCTGCTGTGATGCGCCGGGTCGTGGCGGTCAGCGGGTCGTGCAGGAAGCCACGGGCGAGCAGGTCGTCCCGGATATCGGGTGCGAGTTCGGTCGGATCCTCCATCAGGCGGCGGAAGTCCGTCTGGTTCAGAAACGCGAAATCACCGCCGTCATGGGTGACGAGGACCTGCCCCTGCGGGATGGCCAGCCGCTCGAAGCGCAGGGGCATGAGGTCGAGCTTGTTCATCCGGACGCCAGCGCCGCCATGGCCGTGCTGAAGACGGCGTCCCGCATGCCGGCAGTGCGATCGCGCAACATGACCCGCAGGGATTGATCCGTCAGTCGGTCCAGAAAACGAGCGGCGAGTGCCGCATCGACCGGCGCGCCGTCCGGAGATCTGCGGGCAAAGGCCACGAGCCGGCTGCCCTCGGGCGCATCGGGCACAAGCCAGATCAGGGCCTCTGCCGCCATTTCATAGGCCGTGTGAAGAACGGCTTCGGCCGGATAGGCGGCGTCGAGCCGGAGAAGCTGCTCCGGCTCGACGGCTGCTGGAATCTGGCTGGCGGGTAAAGGCATAGCAAGGAGGTCCATGACGGCAGAACGTCTGGTGACGCTAATCCCGCATGGTCACTCTTTGCAATTGAAAAGACAGATCTGCCGTAAAATTACAGCTTAAGATTGTTGGTCGCTTACCGTGCCAGCACCGTCGCGGCCTGTTTGGTGGTCTGAACCGCGCCGGCGACGCGGCTGACCGCGTCGGTGATGCCGTCCAGGCTGCGGGTGACGGTGTCGACTGCGGCGGCGGTGGTGTGCATATTGGCCGACAGGTCGCGTGTGACGACGCTCTGTTCCTCGACCGCGGCCGCGGTGGTGGTGACATGGTCGCGGACGGTGAGGATCGAGCCGCGGATGGTGCGCAGCGCTTCCGCCACCTCGCCCGACAGCCCCTGCATGCCCTCGATTTCGGTCGAGATGCGGGTGGTGGCGTCGGCCGACTGGTTGGCGAGGGTCTTGACCTCGGTTGCGACCACCGCGAAGCCGCGGCCGGCCTCGCCCGCGCGGGCGGCTTCGATCGTGGCGTTGAGCGCGAGCAGGTTGATCTGGCCGGCAATGCCGCGGATCACCTCGACCACGCCTTCCATCGAGCGGGCGACACCGTCCAGCCGCTGGGCGGCCTCGTCGGCGCGCGTGGCCCGGTCGACTGCGCCATCGGTCGCTTCGCGCGACTTCACCATGCTCTGCGAAATCTCGGCGATCGAGGCTGCCAGTTCTTCCGTCCCCGCCACCATCATCTGAACCGCGCCGCTGGTCTGGCCGGCGGCCGTGGCGGCCGCACCGGCCTCGTTGGTGGAGCGGTCGACCGCGTGGTCGATCTCGGCGAAATTGTTGTCGATCAGGGTCTTGAGATCGGTCAGCATGCCGATCTGCCGGGTGATGTCGGTGGCGTATTTCACTACCTTCACCGGCCGACCCTCGGCATCCAGGATCGGGTTGTACGAGGCTTCGATCCAGACCGTGCGGCCGCCCTTGGCGACGCGCTTGAACTGCCGGGCCTGGTACTCGCCGCGCCGCAGCGCCGTCCAGAACGCCTTGTAGTCGGCCGAGTCGCGCTCGGCGGGCTCTACGAACATCGAATGCTGGCGGCCCTGGATCTCGTCCAGCCGATAGCCGATGACGTTCAGGAAATTATCGTTCGCCCACAGCACCTTGCCGTCCAGATCGAACTCGATCACGGCCAGTGCCTTGCGGATCGCCCGGATCTGCCCGTCCAGATCGGCGGCGGCGGTCTTCTCGGCGGTGATGTCGGTGGCGTATTTGACCACTTTCACCGGCCGGCCCGCGCCGTCGAGCACCGGGTTGTACGAGGCCTCGATCCAGACGACCTTTCCGCCCTTGCCGATCCGGCGAAACTGACGTGCCTGATACTCGCCCCGGCGCAGCGCGTCCCAGAAGGCGGTATAGGCCGGGCTCTCGCGCTCCGCCACATCCACCAACATGCGGTGGTTCTGGCCCTTGATCTCGTCGAGCGTATAGCCGACGAGGGTCAGGAAATTGGCGTTGGCATCGAGTATCCGGCCATCCATATCAAACGTAATCATGGCCTGGGAACGGTTGATGGCGGCAATCACTGCCTCGGCATCGCTCCGTCGACGCGGCGACAGGAAATCGAACATGTGGTCGTCCCTCACGATCTGGGCTTTGATGGTCTGTACGACGTCTTTGACGTGCCCCGGATCTTGGTCGCGAAGGTTGAAGGGCAGTCTCATCTTCGCAGCGCATCTATGAGACAGGTGCGGAGCAGGCGTGAGGACATGATGACGCTGATCATCTTAAATTTTCATTAGCGGCAGACGCCGACTGTTCTGAATTTTCTGCGGCAACGCAAAATGCATCAATTCATCAACCAAGAGAAGAAAAGGGGGTGGGGTCCTTTTTTGTCTTGCCCCGCTGGCGTGCGGGGGCGGCCACTCAAGCCGCGCCTTGCCCGAAGACTATGCAACCATGGTGACTGATCGAAAATTCCGATCAGTCACCATCCAAACGAATCATTGGACCCGCTCAGTCGGGACGGCGTAGCCTGACGGACACGGAGATGCCATGGGAGGGCGTCTCCGGCCCCCAGTTGACGACAGGACGGACGGGACGAGATGGCGGCAGGCACCAGGCATGCGGCGACGGGAGAGCTGTGCGTCGACCGGGCGGATCCGGCGATCTGCCGGGCAGAGATCCGCAGCGGCGCCTTCACCGGGCAGACGGCGGGGCTCGCCCCCGGTTTCGTGCAGGGCAATGTGATCATCCTGCCCGCCGCGTATGCCGGGGATTTCCTGCGCTTCGCCCAGGCCAACCCCAAGCCCTGCCCGCTGCTGGCGGTGGGGGAGCCGGGCGATCCGATGCTGCCCGGGCTGGGCGCAGATATCGACATCCGCAGCGACGTGCCGCGCTATCGCGTGTTCCACGGCGGCGTCGCCGCGGCAGAGGAACCCACCGATATCGGTGATCTCTGGCAGGATGATTTCGTCACCTTCGTGATCGGCTGCTCCTTCTCGTTCGAAGAGGCGCTGATCCAGGACGGGCTGGAGGTGCGCCATATCGCCCGCGGCCGCAATGTGCCGATGTATCGCAGTTCCATTCCGCTGACGGCCGCCGGCCGTTTCGGCGGCGGCATGGTGGTGTCGATGCGGCCGTTCAGGGCGGCCGACGCCATCCGTGCGATCCAGGTGACGAGCCGCTTCCCGGCGGTCCACGGCGCGCCGGTACATCTGGGCGATCCGGCGGAGATCGGCATCACCAACCCGGACCATGCCGATTTCGGGGACGATCCGATCATGGAGGCGGGGGAAATTCCGGTCTTCTGGGCCTGCGGCGTCACGCCCCAGGTGGCGGTGGAAGCGGCGAAGCCGCCGATCGCCATTGCCCATGCCCCCGGACATATGCTGATCACCGATCTGCGCAATGCGCGGCTGGCGGTGATCTGACGAGCCGACAGGCCCGATCGACGAGATCGGGTGGCGACGTGATCGGGCGGCAATGCAACCGCCCGACGACCGACACAGGAGTTCAGGATCAGATGACCAGCATCAGCAAGGCCCTTCTCGCCGGCGTCACACTTCCGGCGGCCGCCCTCGCCATTCTGGCGGCACCGGCATCGGCCGCCGACATTCCGTCCGCGAAGCTCAGCTTCGTGGGCAGCTGGAGCGGGCTCAGCCTGCACAAGAATTTCGAGAAGCCGTTCTGGTCCGAGACCCTGCCCACCGACAGCAAGGGCGCCGTCGAGGTTCAGGTCACCACCTTCGATCAGATGGGCCTGGCCGGTGCTGAGGTCTACCGCCTGCTGTCGCGCGGCGTGTTCACCATCGGCGCCACCGTCGCCGACTACTCGATCGAGGATGCGCCCGAGATCGAGGGCCTGGACATGCCGATGATCGCGCCGGGTGTCGCCGATGCGAAGAAGGTGGTGGAGGCCTATCGCCCGACCCTGAACGAGGCCTTCGGCAAGCGTTTCAATGCCGAGATCCTGGCGGTCGTGCCCTATCCCAGCCAGATCGTGTTCTGCAACGCGCCGATCGCAAGCCTGGCCGATCTGAAGGGCAAGAAGGTCCGCGCCAGCGGCCGCACCACCGCCGAATTCCTGAACGCCATCGGCGCCGAGGGCATCACGCTCGCCTTCTCGGAAGTGCCGGCCGCCCTTCAGCGCAAGGTCGTCGACTGCGCCGTCACCGGCTCTCTGTCGGGCTACAGCTCGGGCTGGCACGAGGTCTCGACCCATCTTCTGCCCATGCCACTGGGCGGCTGGGACTATGTCGTGACCGCGGTCAACAAGGACAAATGGGCCGAGGTCGACCCGGCGACGCAGAAGTTCATCCAGCACGAGATCGCGACCAAGTTCGAAACCCCGGTCTGGAACGCCGCGGTGGGCGAGACGGTCGAAGGCATCGCCTGCCTCACCGGCAAGGGCAGCTGCACCCGCGGCGAGCCCGGCAAGATGACCCTGGTTCAGGTCACCGACGGCGATCGCGATCTGGCCCGCAAGGTGCTGACCGAGACCATCCTGCCCGGCTGGGCGGGCCGCGTGGATCCGGCGGTGGTCACCGCCTGGAACCAGGGCGTCGGTGCGGTCACCGGCCTCACGGCGGCGAAGAAGTGATCGCAGCTCTCGCGTAAGATCAGTCTCCGTCCCACGCCACCAGCCGCCGCAGGAACCGACCCCATGGCCAGAACCGCCTCTACCGGTCCGCTCGTCCGAACCCTCGATTGCCTTCTGGGCATATCGACCAGGATCAGCCGGGCAGGGGTCTGGGCCTGCGGCGCGCTGCTGTTTGCCGCCGTGGCGATGATCGTGATCGAGATCGTGCTCCGCGCCTTCGGCTCGTCGCTGCACGGCGCACATGAACTCTCGGGCTATGTGCTGGCCATCGTCACCTCCTGGGGGCTGGCCTGGGCGCTGATCGAAAAGGCGCATATCCGGATCGACGTGATCTATATGCGGGTCGGCCCCCGGCTGCGGACCGTGCTCGACCTGATCGCGATCCTGATGATGGCGCTGTTCGTGGTGGTGCTGCTCTCCCAGGTCTGGGAACTGGTTGCCGGCACGCTGAAGCGCGGCTCCACCGCCAACACGCCGCTGCAGACGCCGCTCTGGATCCCGCAGATGCTGTGGATGGCTGGCCTGGTCTGGTTCGCCTTCACGGTTTTCGTGCTGGCCGCCCGCACCGTGCTCGGCGCGCTGACCGGCGATCGCGATGCCGTGGCCCGCGTCTGGGGCAATCGCAGCATCGAGGAGGAGATCGCGGAGAACGACCACTCGACGCGCGGCTGACCTGCCGCCGCCGGCATCTCCGTACCCCTCCGCCTCGCTCCGCCCGTCAGCCTCCTCAGGGGAATCTCGTCCCGTGCTCGGCATCGCCCTTGTCGTCCTGCTCGTCCTGCTTCTGCTCAGCGTGCCGATCGCGGCCACACTGGTCGGCCTCGGCCTGTTCCTCGACCAGACTTTCTCGTTCTTCCCGCTCTACAAGGCGATGGGCGAGGTGTTCTGGAGCGCGAGCAACAGTTTCCTGCTGATCGCGGTGCCGCTTTTCGTGCTGCTGGGCGAGATCCTGGTCCGGGCCGGCATCGCCGGGCGCACCTATGCAGCCCTCGACAAATGGTTGTCCTGGATGCCGGGCGGGCTGCTCCACGCCAATATCGGCACGGCGACGCTGTTCTCGGCCACTTCGGGTTCGTCGGTCGCGACCGCGGCGACGGTGGGCTCGGTCGCCATGCCCCAGGCCAAGGCGCTCGGCTATGACGACCGGCTGTTCGCGGGCTCGATCGCGGCCGGCGGCACGCTCGGCATCATGATCCCGCCCTCGATCAACCTGATCGTCTACGGCTTCCTGACCGAAACCTCGATCCCGCGCCTGTTCCTGGCCGGGCTGATCCCGGGCCTGCTGCTCGCGGCCCTGTTCATGGCGACCGCGGCCGCCGCCTGCACGCTCCGCCCCGAGCTTGGCGGCCCCCGCCGTCCGGCGCGCTGGTCGGAACGGTTCCGGGCGCTGCCCGACCTGTTGCCGGTGCTGGGCCTGTTCGCGGTGATCGTGGGCTCGATCTATGCCGGCTGGGCGACGCCGACCGAGGCGGCGGCGCTGGGCGTGGTTGCGGCACTGGCGCTGTCGGTCGCCAACCGCACCTTCAATCTCCGCATGCTGAAAGAGGCGGTGGAAAGCGCGGTCAAGACCACGGCGATGATCATGCTGATCATCATCTCGGCCTATTTCCTGAACTTCGTGCTCGCCGGCGCCGGCGTCACCCGCCAGCTGGCCGCCCTGATCGACGGTCTGGGCTTCGGCGCCTATGGCATGCTCGCCTGCATCATCCTGCTCTATGTGATCCTGGGCTTCTTCATCGAGACCCTGTCGCTGATGGTCATCACCATCCCGATCGTGGCCCCGGTGGTGATCGCGCTCGGCTTCGATCCGATCTGGTTCGGCGTGCTGCTGATCCTGATGATCGAAATGGCGCTGATCACGCCGCCGGTCGGGCTCAACCTCTATGTCGTCCAGGGCGTGGGCGGGGGCATCTCGCTCAACCGGGTGATGACCGGCGCGCTGCCCTTCGTCGCCGCCATGCTGGTGATGGCGCTGCTGCTGGTGCTCTTCCCCGACATCGCCCTCTATCTGCCGGGGGCCATGGCGGGCTGATCCCCCCGCATCCCGCCCCCCCCCACATCCCGCATCCCGCATATCGCAGATCACCGCCAACCTCCGGGCCCGATCGCCCGTTCAGAGGAGACGCCCCCCTCATGTCCGTCATCAGCCTCGACACCACCGAAGGCACCCGCCGGATCGACGTCACCGAACTGGTCATCGCCGGCTGGGCCGGCCGCGACCGCCATCATGTGGAGGAACATATCCGCGAGCTGGAGGCGATCGGCGTGCCCCGCCCGTCGCGGGTGCCGCTGTTCTACCGGCTTTCCGCCCAGATGCTGACCCAGGACGAGACCATCGAGGTTCTGGGCCCCGACAGTTCGGGCGAGGCCGAGGCGGTGCTGGTCGGCGATACCGACGGCACGATCTGGGTGACGGTCGGCTCCGATCATACCGACCGGCGGGTGGAGGCCTATTCGGTCGCCGTTTCAAAGCAGATGTGCCCCAAGCCGGTCGCCCGCGACGCCTGGCGTTTCGACGAGGTCGCCCCCCATTGGGACCGGCTGATCCTGCGCTCCCGCGCCGTCTTCGGCACCCGGACGGTGCTTTATCAGGAAGGCCCGGTGAACGGATTGCTTGACCCGCGGGAGCTGGTTCGGGACTACAATGCCGGCCGGGACGGTCTGGCCCCCGGCCAGGCGATGCTCTGCGGCACGCTCGCGGTCATCGGCGGCATCCGCCCGGCCGATGCTTTCGAGGTCCAGCTGGAGGACCCCGTGCTTGGCCGGCGGATCACGCACCGCTATACCCCGAAGATCCTGCCCGTGGTCGCCTGACCCCGCGGTACCAGGCCTTCGCCTTCATAACAGTCCGACGAGGAAGCGCGCGAGATGACCTATCCGACCCCTCTGTCCCGGATCGCGGCCGGGTTCAACGACGGCAGCGTCTCGGCCCTGAAGCTGGCCGACACCGCGCTCGCCCGCATTCATGACGAGGGGTTCGCGCCGGGCGCGCAGATCTTCACCCGCGTCTATGACGCCTCTGCACGCGCCGAGGCCCTGGCCGCCGACCACCGCCGCGCGGCCGGGCTGTCCCAGGGGCCGCTGGCCGGCCTGCCGATCTCGATCAAGGATCTGTTCGACGTGGCGGGCGAGACCACCATGGCGGGCTCGGTGGTGATGAAGGATGCCGCCCCGGCCATGGAAGATGCCCCGATCGTGGCCCGGCTGCGTGCGGCCGGCGCGGTGATCACCGGCAAGACCAACATGACCGAATTCGCCTTCTCGGGCGTCGGGCTCAACCCGCATTACGGCACGCCCGGCAATGTCTTCGATGCCGCGCGCATCCCCGGCGGCTCGTCGGCCGGTGCCGGCATTTCGGTGGTGAAGGGCATGGCGGCGGCCGCCATCGGCACCGATACCGGCGGCTCGATCCGCATCCCGGCCAATTTCGCCGGCATCGTCGGCTTCAAGCCCTCGCAGGCGCGGGTGCCGCTGGACGGCGCGCTGCCGCTGTCGTCCACCCAGGATTCGATCGGCCCGCTGGCCCCCACCGTCGCCTGCTGCGCGCTGGTCGATGCCGTGCTGGCGGGCGAGGCGCCGCGTATCCTGCGCCCCCGGGCGCCCGAGACGCTGACCTTCGCCGTTGCCCGCGGCCTGCCGATGGACGGTGTCGACGACCAGGTCGCCAATGCCTATGACGCGGCCCTGAAGCGGCTGCGTGATGCCGGCGTCCGGCTGATCGAGCTGGAACTGCCCGAGATTGCCGAAGTGCCGCAGCTGAACGCGGCCGGCGGCTTCTCGGCCGCCGAAAGCTGGGCCTGGCACCGCGCGATCATCCAGACCGGCGCCGAGCGCTATGATCCGCGGGTGCTGTCGCGCATCCGCCGCGGCGAGGTGATGGGGGCGGCCGATTACATCGACCTGATCAAGCGCCGCCGCCGGATGGTGGCCGCCGCCGATCTGGCGCTCCGCCCCTTCGACGCGCTGCTGATGCCGACGGTGCCGATCGTGCCGCCGCGGATCGCGGATCTGGCCGATGATGCCGATTACACCCGGCTGAACCTGCTGGTGCTGCGCAACCCGACCTTCGGCAATGTGCTCGACCTCTGCGGCGTCACCCTGCCGATCGCAGAGCCGGGTGCGCTGCCGGCCGGGCTGATGCTGCTGGGCCGCAACGGCGCCGATCACGACCTGCTCGACGTGGCGGCCGGTGTGGAGGCGCTGGTCGTCCGCACCCACGCCGCCTGAGCGCCCCTGGCTCCCCCGCGCCATGGAAACGCTGCTCGCCGACCTCTCCGTCCAGCTGTTGCCGATCGCGGCCCGCGTGGTTGCGACCGCGATCGTCGTCATGGGCGTCTCGCTGCTGGTTCAGCATGCGGGCCCCGCCCTCGGCGGCATCGCCGCCGGGCTGCCCATCGTCATGGGGCCCGGCTTCTTCTTCCTGATCGGCCACCACCCGCCGGATTTCCTGCATGATGCGGCGGTGGCGACGCTGATGGCGCTGGTGGCGACCCTGATCTTCGTCGCCTGCTTCATCGTGGTGGCGAAACGGGCAGGGCCTTTCGCCTCGGTCGGCGCGGCCATCCTCGCCTGGTGCGTGGTGGCCGCGGTGACCGCGGCCCTGCCGGTGGAACTGGTGGTGGCGCTGCCGCTCTATGTCGTGGTCGCCATTCTGGCGCTGCGCTTCTGCCGCCATGCAGCCGGCGACGGCCCGGCCCCGCGGGGCGCGCGGCGCATCGCCGATCTTGTCCTGCGCGGCATCCTGGCCGGCACGCTGGTCGCCAGCGTCTCGGTGGTGGCGGCCCTGGCGGGGCCGGTCTGGGCCGGGCTGCTGATGGGCTTCCCGATCGGCATGATCACCATCTCGCTGACCGTCCACCAGCGCTATGGCGGCGAAACCGCCCGCCAGACCATGCTTGCGGCGCTGGGCGGCATGAGCAGCCTTGCCGTCTTCACCACCGTCATGGCCCTTGCCGTCACCTCCACCCCGCCGATGACCGCCTGGATACTGTCGCTGGCGGCCTCGCTGCTGCCGCCGATGGGCCTGGCGGCCCGGCAGATCCGGCGGGGCCGCTCGAATGGGGTTTGAAGGCGAACGGGGTTTGAATACGTCGTGATGTGGACACCGGGCTTGGCACCGCCGCCCGGTCGTTCCATCCTCTCCGCGATCCCGTTCGATGCCTCGCGGAGAGACCGATGTCCGACAAGCCTGCCGCCGCCACCCCCGCTTCTGTGCCTGCGTCCACGCCTGTGCCGAGTGCCATTCCGGCGCCCGGGCGGGATCCGCAGCTGTTCAAGCCGATCAGCTTCCGCAGCGTCACCGCGCGCAACCGGATCATGATTGCGCCGATGTGCCAGTACAGCGTGCCGGACGGGCTGGTGGGTGACTGGCATCTGGCGCATCTGGGCGGCTTCGCCAAGGGCGGGGCGGGCATCGTCTTCGCCGAGGCGACCGGTGTGCTGCCCGAAGGGCGGATCACGCCCTGGTGCCCGGGGCTGTGGTCGGATGCGCAGGAAGCGGCCTTCGCCCGCGTGGTCGATTTCGTGGCCGGGCAGGGCGCGGTGCCGGCGATCCAGCTGGCCCATGCCGGGCGCAAGGCGTCGACCGATGCGCCCTGGCGGGGCGGCGGGCTGCTCGACCCCGATCAGGGCGGCTGGCAGCCGGTGGGCCCGACCGATGCCGCCTTCTCGCCCGCCCATGCGGTGCCGGCGGCGTTGACCGAAGACGGCATCCGCCGCATCGCCGATGCCTTCGCGGCCTCTGCCGCGCGCGCCCGCCGGGCCGGATTCCGGATCATCGAGGTCCATGGCGCCCATGGCTATCTGCTGCATTCCTTCCTGAGCCCCTTGTCCAACACCCGCGACGATGCCTTCGGCGGCGATGCCGACCGGCGGATGGCGGCGCTGATGCTGGTGCTGGATGCCGTGCGGTCCGAATGGCCGGCGGAGCTGCCGCTGTTCCTTAGGCTTTCCTGTTCCGACTGGGTCGAGGGCGGGCTCGATATCGCGGCCTCGGTCGAGATCGCGAAGCGGGTGAAGGCGCGGGGCGATGTCGACCTCATCGACTGTTCCTCGGGCGGCGGCGATCCGCGCCAGAAGCTGCGGGCCTATCCCGGTTATCAGGTGCCCTTCGCCGAGGCGATCCGGCGCGAGGCGGGCATCGCCACCGCCGCCGTCGGGCTGATCACCCAGCCCGAACATGCCGAGGAGATCGTCGCCAATGGCCGTGCCGATCTGGTGGCGCTGGCCCGCGTGACCCTGGGCGACCCGCATTGGCCGCTCCGCGCCGCCAAGGCGCTGGGGGCGGAACTGCCCTGGCCCGACCAGTACAGCCGCGGCATTCTTCAGCTCTGACCGGGCTTCTGACCCGACCGCTCCGGCGGTCGGGATCGTCCGTGTAAGAGTTATGTTATACTATTGCATTGACGTGGCGGCAGGCGTAAGCAGGAAGGGTTCCGTTTCCTTCCGGACCTTGAGCCCATGGACATGCATCGCCCCGTCGCCACGCCGCCCCTTCCCCATCCGCCGCCGGGGAGGGTGCTGACACGAAGCGCGCTGGGGGCGGGCGTGCTGCGCCGGCTGATGGTGGCGGCGGTGCCGGTTGCCCTGCTCTGGCTGGCGGTGATGGGGGCGATCCGGTGATGATCTCTCCTGCCGCCCGGGGGCGGCTGACCCCGATTTCGGCCCCGGGGCCGCGGGTCGTCTGCACCGGTCTCACCCTCGGCTACGGATCCGGCCGACCGGCCGTGGAGGGGGTGAGCCTGACGCTCGCCCCCGGCAGCCTGACCGCCGTCGCGGGGCCCAACGGGGCCGGCAAATCCACCCTGCTCAAGGGGCTGACCGGGCAGATCGTCCCCGAGGCGGGGCAGATCGATCTGGGTGGCCTGGGCCGGCGCGCCCTCGGCTACCTGCCCCAGCAGACCGAGATCGACCGCAGCTTTCCGATCCGGGTTGCCGAGATGGCGGCGATGGGGCTCTGGCAGCGGCTCGGGCCGTTCCGGGCGATCGGCCGGCGGCAGGGTGCTGCGGTGCTGCAGGCGCTTGAGACCGTGGGGATCGCCGATCTGGCCGACCGGCCGATCGCGGCCCTGTCGGGCGGGCAGATGCAGCGCCTGCTCTTCGCCCGGCTGCTGTTGCAGGATGCCCGGCTGATCCTGCTCGACGAACCCTTTGCCGCGATCGACGAGGCGACGGCGGCCGAGCTGATCCGGGTGATCCATGGCTGGCACGCCGAGGGCCGCACCGTGCTGGCGGTGCTTCACGATCTGGACGCAATCCGGACCCATTTCCCCGACTGTCTGCTGATCGCAGGCCGGCTCGTCGCCGCCGGCCCCACCCATCGCGTGCTGACACCCGGGAACCTGTCCCTGGCGCGGCTTGCCCGGATGCAGCAGAGCTGACGGAGGGGCCCTGGATGATCCACGACCTGCTGATCGGCCCCTTCGCCGACTATGCCTTCATGCGTCGCGCGCTGGCGGGCTGTCTGGCGCTGGCGCTGGGGGCGACGCCGATCGGCGTGTTCCTGACCCAGCGGCGGATGAGCCTGACCGGCGACGCCATGTCCCATGCCATCCTGCCCGGTGCCGCGATCGGCTATCTGGCCGCCGGGCTGTCGCTCGCCTGGATGACCCTGGGCGGCCTGATCGCCGGGCTGGTGGTGGCGGTGCTCTCTGGCCTCGTCGCCCGCCGCACCGGCGGGCGCGAGGATGAAAGCCTGGCCGCCTTCTATCTGCTGTCGCTGGCGGCGGGCGTGCTGATCGTGTCGCTGCGCGGCAGCAATGTCGATCTGCTGCATGTGCTGTTCGGCTCGGTGCTGGCGCTGGACGATGCGGCACTGTTCCTGCTCTCAGGGATCGCCTCGGTATCGATGCTGACCCTGGCGGTGATCTGGCGGCCGCTGGTGCTGGAATGCGTCGATCCGGGCTTCCTGCGCGCGGTGGGCCGCTCCAGCCCCATGGCCCATTACGGGCTGCTGGTGCTGTCGGTGCTGAACCTGGTCGGCGGCTTCCATGCCCTGGGCACGTTGATGTCGGTGGGGATCATGATCCTGCCGGCCGCCGCCGCGCGCTTCATTGCCCCCCATGCCCTGTTGCCGCGGATCCTGGCGGCGGTGGCGATCGCCTTCCTCTCAGGGGTGGTCGGCCTGCTGCTTTCCTACCATCTGGGCCTGCCCTCGGGCCCGGCGATCATTCTGGCGGCCGGCGCCTGCTATCTGGCGGCGCTGCTCGCCACCCCGGCCGGCGCAGGCCGCCGCGTCCGCCCGGACGCTTCCTCCCGGACAGAAAGGACCGTCTCATGATCAACCGCCGCCATCTGCTGGCCGCGGGCACGCTGGTCGCGCTTGCCCTCCGGCTGCCGGTTCCTGCCCTTGCGGCCGACGAGCCGATCAGGGTCGTCGCCAGCTTCAGCATTCTGGGCGACATGGTGCAGCAGGTGGGCGGCGACCGGGTGCGCGTCACCACCCTGGTCGGCCCCGATGGCGATGCCCATGTCTGGCAGCCGGCGCCGGCCGATGCCCGCACCGTCGCCGACGCCGATCTGGTGGTGATGAACGGCCTGGGTTTCGAGGGCTGGATGGACCGTCTGGTCCAGGCCTCGGGCTATGACGGCCCGGTCGCGGTGGCGACCACCGGCATCGTGCCCCGCCAGATGGCCGAGGCGGAGGAGGGCGAAGAGGATCATGATCACGACCACCACCATGGCGGCACCGACCCCCATGCCTGGCAGAGCCTGACCAATGCCAGGATCTATGTCCACAATGTGCTGGAAGCGCTGATCGCGGCCGACAGCGACGACAGGCCGGTGTTCGAGGCGAATGCGGCGGCCTATCTGAAAAAGATCGACGCGCTCGACGCCCGGATCCGGGCTGAGATCGCGAGCGTGCCGGCCGACCGCCGCAAGGTCGTGCCCTCGCATGACGCCTTCGGCTATTTCGCGGCCGCCTATGGCGTCGGGTTTCTGGCGCCGGTGGGGGTGAGCACCGAGGCCGAGGCCTCGGCGGGCGATGTCGCAAAGCTGATCGATCAGATCCGGGCGGAGAAGATCCCGGCCGTGTTCATGGAGAACATCTCGGATCCGCGGCTGCTGGACCGGATCGCCTCGGAAACCGATGCGAAGATCGGCGGCACGCTCTATTCAGATGCGCTCTCACCCGCGGGCGGGCCGGCTGCGACCTATCTGGACATGATGGACTACAATGTCAGGACGCTGGTGGCCGCGCTTCGCACCTGACCAGGGCCATGTAATCCTCGATCCGCTTGCCGGGTTCGGGGCGGAAATGGGTGCCGGTGCGGGTAAGCTGGCGGATCCGGTCGATGCGGAAGGCCCGGAAATCGCCGCGCAGCTCGCACCAGCCGGTCAGCGTCCAGACCGCGCCCCAATGCTGCAATTCCAGCGGCCGGACCACCCGTTCGGATGCGGCGCCGGCCGCATCGGCATAATCGAGCATCAGCTTCTCGCGGGTCGCAATCGCCTCGCGCGCGGCCTTGAGCCGCTGGCGGTCGGCGGCGGTCAGCCGGAAACCATAGGCGGCGGCCGTGGTGGGGATGGTTATGCCGCGGGTGGGGGTGGCGGCGCGGAGCTTGATTTCCAGCTCTTCCGCCGCCCGGGCCAGGCTTTCATCGGCATGGGCGCGGACCATGGCCACGCCCCAGGTCAGGGCTTCAAGCTCTATGGCCGACAATGCCAGCGGCGGCAGGAAGAAACCGTCGCGGAGCAGATAGCCCATGCCGCGCTCGCCATCCACCGGCACGCCCTGGGCCTGAAGATCGGCCAGATCGCGATAGACCGTGCGGACCGAAACTTCCAACTCGTCGGCCAGCTGTTGTGCCGTGCGCAGCCGACCGCCCCGAAGCGACTGAAGAATGGCGAAGAGGCGGTCGGCGCGGCGCATCGGCGTCAGCTCGCGTGGGCGATGTCGAGATGGGTCATCACCACGCTACCCCCGTCGATGGCAGTAAGGAAGGGGCGGGCGGTGGGTTCCTGCATCAGCGCATCGGCCGCGGCGCGGGCTGTCGCCAGATCCTGCCATTCGATGCAGTCGATCCAGACCCCCATATCGGCGAGGCCCAGGCGCCGGCGCACGAAGCCGGGGCGGGTGGCCAGCCAGCCGTCCATGCGGGCGGCATCGGCGGTGAAGGCCTGTGGATCTACGCCGGGCCTGAGGCGGAAGCGGACGATTTCGAGAACCGGGGAAGGCTGACTGATCTGGTTCATGGGGCGGAGGCCTTGTCTGGGTTGTCCCATCTGCGCCCCATCCATAGCGCACGTCTCCTGACAGCATCTTGTCAGGAGACGTGAACGCATCGTGATCAGCCGAGTTTGGTGAAGTCCGGCTTCCGCCGCTCGGCAAAGGCGGTGAAGGCCTCGCGTGCCTCGGGGCTTTGCAGACGCTCGAAGAACAGCCGGCTTTCCGTGTCCATCACCGTGGCGATGGCGGCCGCGTCGCGCATCAGCCCCTTGGTCGCCTTGATCGCGCCGATCGGCTGCTGCGCAAGCCGGCCGGCGGCGGCGCGTGCGGCGCCGAGCACATCGTCGGCGGGCAGGGCCGCATTGACCAGGCCGATCTCGGCCGCGTCGAAACCGCTCAGCACCTCGCCCAGGGCAAACATCGCGAAGGCGCGGCGATGGCCGATCGCGGCCGGCAGCAGCAGGCTCGATGCCGCTTCCGGCACCAGGGCCAGGCCGACGAAGGGGGTGGAGAGTTTGGCATCCCGGGCGACATAGACCAGGTCGCAATGCAGCAGCATGGTGGTGCCGATGCCGACCGCCTGGCCCAGCACGGCCGCCACCACCGGCTTCTGCATCCGGGCGAGCTGTTTCAGCACCCGCTGGACATGGCGCACCGCCGGGCCCTGGCCGGCGGCGATCTTCGCAAAATCGCCGAGGTCGTTGCCGGCGGTGAAATCGCCGCCCTCGCCGCGGATCAGCACCACGCGGATCGCATCATCGGCCTCGGCCGCTTCCAGCGCGTCGGCGACGGCGCCGTACATCTCGTTGGTGATCGCGTTCTTCTTCGCCGGGCGGGCGAAGACGATCTCCATGATCCCGTCGGCGGTGGTCGTGCGGATATCGTCGGTCACGATCGGTGACGTCATGATGGGGGTGCTTTCCTGATCCTCGGGCGGGAGACCGGCATCGGTGTTCGTGCCGACCGTCTTCAGCCAATGCGCGATCACCGCGCGCTCCTCGGGCGAAAGCCCGTGGGCCATGCGGCGGGTGAGGTCGTTGGCGCGGCGCGCGGCGACCCGGCGGATCGCCTCGCCACGCTCGGTGAGCCGGAGGGTGACCGCCCGCCGGTCGGCCGGATCGTCGGTGCGGGCGACCAGCCCGGCCGTTTCCAGCTTCTGGACGAGGGTGGAGGTGGCGGACTGGCCAAGATCCAGCGCCGCCCCCAGCGCCGTCACCGACGACGGCCCGCGCTCCCCCAGCACGAACAGCGCCGCCGATTGCGACGTGGTGATGCCCAGATCCTCGAGCCCGGCCTCGGCGATCGCCATCACCCGCCGGTTGGCGGCGGCCAGAAGGTGGATCAGGCGGGGCGTTCTGGACATGCGCTCCTGTCTCCGAGCTGCATCGACGTCGAAGTATATGCATCGACGTCGATGCATTTCAATATCCATCGACGTCGATGTATCTCAACCGAAGACGACCCGGTGCGGCACCGGGAAGCGGCCCAGGATCTGCTCCACCCGATCGACCAGCGCTGCCCGGTCGCCGTCCGGAACCGGCGTGCCGTCGCCCCGGGTCAGCGTCACCACCGCACAGGTGCCGAGCCTGTCGTCGGGGCCCGTCGCCACGGTCGCGGTCAGGCTCTCCAGCGCTGCCAGTTCGGCCGCATAGACCCGGTCGGTGGCAAGCTGGCGCAGCGTCGGCTTGAAGATCTTGCCGATCGCGGTCACCGGCATGTCGGCCAGGATGATCACCTCATGCGGGGCGGCGGGCCGTTCCGGCACCCGGTCGCGCGCCCAGGCGACCAGCTCGTCGGAACTGGCGGCGGCGCCGGGCTTCAGCGTTACGAAGGCGACCGGGATCTCGCCCGCATAGGCATCGGGCCGGCCGACGGCGCCCGCCAGGGCCACGGCGGGATGGGCGTGCAGCACCTCTTCGATCGACTGCGGATCGATATTGTGGCCGCCGCGGATGATCAGATCCTTGGCGCGGCCGACCAGGAAGATCCGCCCCGCGGCGTCGATACGGGCCAGGTCGCCGGTCGAAATCCAGCCGTCGCCGATGAACAGCCCGGCATCGAACCGGCTCTGTTTGTAGCCCGAGATGGCATTGGGGCCCTTGATGCACAGCACGCCGATTTCGTCGACGGCGGCATCACGCGCCGCCTTGCCGTCGGCGTCCAGGATCACGGTCTTCATCTGCTCGTAGGGGAAGCGGATTCCGACCGAGCCTGCCGGCCTCTCGCCATAGGGCGGGTTCACGGCCGAGGCGCAGGTGCCCTCGGTCAGGCCGTAGCCTTCCAGCAGCTTGATGCCGGTCAGCCCCTCGAAGCCGCGGATCACCTCCAGCGGCAGGGGGGCGGCGCCGACCACGGCGAAACGCAGGCTGGAGAGATCGGCACCCGCCACCGGCACCTGCATCAGCGCAGTCAGCACCGTCGGGACCGAGGAGAAGGTCGTGACCCGGTAGCGCTCGACGATCTTCCAGAAATTGCGGATCAGATCGGGGCTGCGATAGCCGGCCGGGGTGCCCAGAACCACGCGGGCGCCGGCCATGAACGGGGCGAGCCCGCTGACATGCACCGCATTGACATGGAAGAGCGGCAGGCCCGACAGGGTGCAATCAGCGGGTGACAGGCCGATCACACGCGAGAGGATCCAGCCCATGTAGAGGGCGTTGCGGTGCAGATGGCGGGCGAGTTTGGGCGTGCCGGTGGTGCCGCCGGTGTGGAAATAGGCGCAGACATCGTCCGGGCCGGGTTCCGACCAGCCGACCGGCCGGTCGGCGGGGGCGGCGGTGAGCAGGGCCCCCCAGTCCTTCACCTTCGGATGCACCGCCATGTCCACGGGCCCGCCGCCGACCTTGATGACCGCGGTGATGCCCGGCAGACGCTCGGCCGCGGCCAGCGCCTTTTCCCAGAGGTCGAGCCCGGGGATGGGGCCGGGGGCCAGGATCAGCTTCGCATCCGCCGCCTCGGCGATTTCGACGATCTGGTCGATGCCGAGCAGCGGGTTGATCGGCGCCGCGATGCCGGCCGCCTCCGCGCCCCAGAGCGCGATATGGGTCTCGGGCAGGTTGGGCATCAGCATGGCGACGGCATCGTTGCGGCCAAGGCCGAGCGCCGCGAAGGCGTTGGCCGCCCGGGTCACGCTCTCGAAAAAGGCGGTATAGCCAAGCTCGCGCGGGGTCTCGTCGGCGGTGCCGGCCGACAGATGGGTGATCGCCGGGGCATCGCCATAGGCCATGGCCGCCCAGCGCAGCACGTCATAGGTGCTGGTGAAACCGAGGCGCTGGTCTAGCGGCATCTCGGTCTCGATCCGCTCGACATCGGCGATCGAGGCGATGCGGAACCGGGGCCCCATCGGGTGGCGGGTGGCGGCGGGGCTGGTGGTCGTGGGCATCCGGGGCGGTCTCCCTTCGTCCTGATTTTTCGGGCCTGTTTTTCAGGTCTGGTGTTGCCGGATGATGCCCGTTCCGGGACGCGCGGTCGAGACGCGAGACGGGTCGTGTCCCGGTATGTGACCGGTGTCGCATAATAAATGACCGATGGTCATTTATTATCGGGCACGGTTCACGACAGTCAGGAAGATCCGCCGATGTCCACGCCCCTCTCCAGCAGCCGGCCCTTCGCGGGCCGCACCGTTCTCGTCACCGGCGCCAGCAGCGGCATCGGCGCCGCCATCGGCCGCCGCCTTGCCACCGACGGCGCGGCCGTGATGCTCGCCGCCCGCCGCACCGACCGCCTTGAGGCGCTTGCCGCCGAGATCACCGCCGCCGGCGGCACGGCCGCGATCGCCACCGTCGACATCGCCGACCGGGCCGCTGTCCAGCGCCTGGCCGACGAGACCGAGGCCCGCTTCGGTGCGATCGACGTCCTGATCAACAATGCCGGCCTGATGCCGCTCTCGCCGCTCGCCGCCGGCAAGGTCGACGAGTGGGAGCGGATGGTCGACGTCAATCTGAAGGGTGTGCTCTACGGCATCGCCGCCGTGCTGCCGAAGATGCAGGCCCAGGGCCGCGGCCATGTGATCAATGTGGCCTCGGTCGCCGCCCACAAGGTCTTCCCCGGCGCCGCCGTCTATTGCGCCACCAAATTCGCCGTCCGGGCCCTGTCGGAAGGGCTGCGGATGGAGGCGGGGCCGAAGATCCGCACCACGGTGATTTCACCCGGCACGGTGGCGACCGAGCTTGCCGACACCATCACCGTGCCCGAGGTGGCGGCCATGATCCGCCGCTATCAGGAGATCGCCATCGGCCCCGAGGCGATTGCCGATGCCGTGGCCTATGCCATGGCCCAGCCCGCAACCGTCGACGTGAACGAGATCGTCATCCGCCCGACGGCGCAGGACCTCTGAACCTCGTGACGGCCGGAGGGACGCAGCAGCGGCGCCCCTCCGCTTCGCGTGTGCGCGCAGGTCGACATGCCGTCCCGGCCTTGCCCCGCTGCGACTTCCCGGCCATTCTGGCACCCAGATGGGACGATCCGTGCGGACGTCCCGCCACTGGCCAGGATGGAGCCCCCTTGACCATTGCCCCCGGACGGCGTGCGCGCAGTACCGAAGCCAAGGCTGCCCGGCGTGAGGCGATCCTCGATGCCGCCCGGCGGCTTTACGAGGCGGCGCCGACGATCGAGGCGGTGGGTATCGAAGAGGTCGCCCGCGCGGCCGGGGTCGCCAAGGGCACGGTCTATCTTTATGCGCCGTCCAAGGAAGCGCTGTTCCTGGCGCTTTATGAACGCACCACCCTGGCCTGGCTCGACCGGCTGGAGGCGCGGCTTGCCGCCAAGCCTGCGGCCGATCCGGCCCGTGCGGGCTATGCCGCCGATGCGGCCCGGGCTGCGGCCGCCGCCGTGGTCGGCGCCTGCATGGAGGTGCCGTTGATGGCCCGGCTGAACGCCGCGCTGCACGGCTCGCTGGAACCGCGGCTGGATCCGGATGCGCTTTATGCGGTCAAGATCGGCATGATCGAACGGTTGAACGGCATCGCCCGCGATCTCGGCCGGGTGCTCGGCCTGCCGGCGCGGGAGGCGGCGGAGGTCGTGCCCGGCCTGTTCGTGTGCATGATCGGTTGCCATCACGTCGCGATGCCGCCGCCCAATCTGGCCGGGCTGTACGAGCGGCCCGAGATGGCGCCATATCGGCTTGATTTCAGCCGGTTGATGGGGAATTCCCTGCGGGACATGTTCCTGGGGCGGCTGGCCGCCCGTCCGGAAGAGCCTGCCTGCTAGAAAGTTGAACGAGCACTGTTTCATCGCCGCTCGCGCTACTTCCTGGTCTCAGGGAGGGAAACTCTGAATAGGGCTTCGTCAGAGAACGATGTCAGATAGCGTTCACCGATTTTACGTGAACGACTGTGTTGAGCATCGGTTCCGTCGGTCACTGCCGATCGCCAGGCCCTGTCAAGATCGGCACGGGCTTGCATGGTATTACGATCACCCACTCCGCAACCTTCGGGCTGCTTGCGTATCTGACATATCGCGATTCTGCCATTGCCCGATGGCTTACATCGGCAAGTGGCACTTAGTGGCCAGCATCACAATCTTAAGGTGCATAATTGGATTGATATTCTTCTCAAAGGAGTGTTTCATAGGGGAAACATTACAACTTATAGCGCGCTCCGTAGCGCTGCGACGGGGTGTCGGTCAGAACCTTGGATGGGATGGCGATGTACAGATGGTTTCTCTCGTTTTGCCTCGCGATTTGCGTTTCTCCAAGCTGGGCCGCTGAACTGGAAGGGACCTACCGTTTCGGCCCCATTGCCGCAGAAGATTATGTGTATGTGGCATCTCTCGAGCCTGTCGTCGTTACTCTGGAGCCGGGCGACAAGCATTCCTTACTTGAACGCTCAGTGCAAAGTAGTACTGGTGCATTTTTGGTCTCAGGTGTGAGTGCTGACTTTATCTATATGGCGGTGATCTCTGGAGAGATTACTGCGGAGACGGGACTTGTAGGGCCGGGCCATGTCATCTTCTGGCGCCCCGGTAGTACGGGACAAATCGCTGTGTTCGATGCGGCAAAACTGTTGGCGACCCTGCACAGTTCGATCAAGACAGAGTATGTGGAGTCTTTGCAGCAAGTCGCAGATGAGCAGGCTCAAGCGCTTTGGTGGGGCTTGCTCAGGCCGGCTGGTCTTAACCTTCAGGCGTCGACCCCGGCAGGAGTGGAGATCGAGCGCCGGTCTTATCTCTCTGAACCAGCCGTGCTTGCGCTCCGTTTCGGCGCTCAGAGCGTCGAGCAGCTTTCGGCAGATGTAGCAAGCGCATTTGTGGTCGCTCTGGAAATGAGAAACACGGATGCCGTAGCGGCCCTACTGCATCCACGCTTCTTCATCGAAGACTCCGATTACGGTGTCTCGCCGGCTGCGCTTGCACGGCGCCTGGATTTTGCCACTGCGCTGGTCGCTACTCACGCCGCAAGGCTGGTCGACCACTTGGACGCTCCTCGACAGGCTGACGACGGGAGTTGGTTGGTGGGGGAGGAGTTGCGGTTCTCTCTTGCCCCTGGCGATGGCTTTCTCTTTGTCGAGCCTGCCAGCCTGCGCTGATTTCGGGATAGGAAAGCTCTATGACGCTCAAGAAAATGCTGGTCGCAGTCTTGCTTGTTGCAGGATTGGCGACGCCGGCCCGTGCAGAGTTTCCCTCGCGTTTCGACATGGTCATTCTGGACCTCCAGACCCTTGAGGCAGGCGAGCGCTTCGGATTCGAAGTTGCCGCGGGGACGCATCTGTCCGTCGCCGGCCAGCGTAATGGTCAAGATGTATACACGTTTTCGCTCGATGCGGCAGTTGTGTCGAGTGATCAGTTGCCGGTGACGACCATTGGTGTTGTTGATCGTGTCGCTTTGACTTTTACTCGCGATCCAATCAAGCAGACCATCGCATCGGCAGATCTCAACGCAGACGCCCTGAAACAGGTTAATGCTTATTTTGATCGTCCAGGTGCCGTTAATAATCGACTCGGCGTCTGGAGTGAACGTGTTGATATCTTCTCAGCCGACTTTATAGCATTGCCTGGTGAAAATCCGACGACTCATTTCACAGTGCACGAGGTCCGTGTCCCGAAAGGGGCTGCCAAGGTGGCAACCTATCGCAGTGAACCTTTTAGTTTTCGTACCCGTGACGGCTCGACTGTCGAGGCAGGCTTCGTAGGTTATGACATTGCGGCCGATGACTGGCGCGTGCCGCTGGCCACAGGCTTCGCGATGATTGGCCGCATCATTGAACCGGATGGAACGACCCTTCCGCTCAAGTTGCGGAAGCGTACGCTTGCTGTACACGACATCAGCGCGAAACCTTACATCGACGTTAAGTCGCTTGTGCCCGAGGCAATACTCGGGCCGATAGATGAAGCGGTGGCTTTCGAGAGCGGCTCCAGTGCCATGGAGGCGATGCCGTCCTGGCTCATCGACGTCCATACCGCGGCTCTGCACACCGAGATGCTGACTGCCGCAGTGGCGGAGGGACGCTCTAATCCTCTGCCGATCCTGGCACTGGCGGCGGTGGGGGTGGGGCTGGATTCTGCGTTTACCGTTGCCTGGAACGCAGGTGTTGATATCGGCCATGTTCTTGCCGGCGAAAAAGAAATTGGACAAATTAATCCTTTCGACGCAGACGGTCCCCTCAAGACCAAGGGGCTGGTCGGTAACGTGACTTATGCTGCGGGTGCGGCGGCCAAGGGCGCTTCTCTGGCAATTGGTCTTGACCCGGTGCGGGCCGATGCGCTGGGGGAGGCGGTGGAGAGCGGGCTGGATGTCTCGACCATCTTGTTCGCACCGAACAAGGCAGCCGCTAACGTTCTGTGGGGTAAGTCAGCCCACGCAAGCGGACTTGTCCAAAGTACCTATAAGGCGCTGGGCACGCTGGGGCACCAACTGGGGCTGTCCAAGAATGTGATGCGCTGGAGCGATGAATTGGTTGTTGCCGCGCTCAATAGTTCTACTCTTTGGTCAAACGCCAATAACATATTCGAAGCTGGTTATGACGTTGCTCAGGTTGTGCAAGCATTCCTCAACCCAGCCAGCTATCGTTCACAGGCGGAGCCCACGCTCGCACAGGTATCTCTGGATTTGTTGCAGCGCGGGAATGAGGAGCTTCGCACTCTCGGATATAAATTCTACGCCCAGGTACAGGCAGATAGATTCAATACAGGTGCATTTCGAAACGCAGGATTTACTCTGCCGACTGGATCTACAGGAGGGTTTATTGATGCCGCAATTCTTCTTCCTTTATCATTTCGACTATTCGATAGTGGAAATATTGAGGATGGAGATATCGTCACTCTTCAGGTACGCAGTTTGAATGGGGTGAACATTGCGCCCACGAACGTAAGATTGACCTTCGCAGGACGGGTGTTTGCTCCCAAGGTCGCCGTGGGGCCCGTAGAAATTCGTATCGTCGCGGTCAATGAGGGAAGTGTGCCGCCGAACACGGGAGGATTGACCATTCTCTCCAGAGTCGTCGAAGGACCGTCGGCCCAGAATTTCGATCTAGGCCAGGGCGAGAGCGGCATTCTCCGGATCGTCGCCAAGCGTTGACTCGTGCATTGCTGCCAATTGTCGGAGTGTCGCTATGTACAAGCTTCTTCCTGCGCTTCTGTTATGTGCCGCACCCATGGGTGCCGCTTTCGCTCAGGCCGTCGGACCTGCTCAGGTTCGCACTGCAACGCCGGCTGCGGAGCGGGCAACAACCGAGGCCCCACTCTTCAACCCGGCCCAATTGAGCCCGGAGGCGTTCGAGACCGGACGAGGCGATTTGTTTGTCCTGGTCAAGCGAGACATCTTTTCCCTGCGTGCCGAGATTGGCGGTGGTGTGACGAGTAACGCCTTCCTCTCCGATGACAATCGGAAGACAGACACGTTTACCCGCCAGCGTGTATCGCTTTCGGCTGATACAGTGATTGCGGGGGCTTACGGAGTTGGTGTCTCCGTGAATTTTGATGCCAGCCAGTTCCATAATTACAATGTTCTGGGCAGCAATGCCGTCGGGCTCCGGACCTATGTGATGCGCCCTGTCAGCGGGACGACGATCGGTATAAGTGCGGGGGTCTCGACCCTTTATGACGACAGCCTCGACGCCCATGTGCTGGACCAGGGCGATCTTCATCTGATCGCTTTGCGTGGCTTCGCGCTTGGTGAAATGACGCAACTCACGCTTTCTGGCGCAATAGGGTATCTGCGAGCTGATCCCGAGGACTATTCACATCTTCGTGGTTTCGCCGAGGCCGCGGTGCAGGTCGCGCCGATGGAGGGGCTGGAGCTGACAGGATATCTGAATGCGACCGGCCGCCGGTATGAGGATTATTTCTCCTCTGTCTTTGCCGAGTCACGCCGCGATCTGACCGGGCAACTCGGTGTTCGGGTGCGCTATATGCCACATGCAAATATGATCCTTAGCGCCGAATTTTCGGTCGCCAGTAACGCCTCCACCATTGATACATTCGACTATGTTGCCGCCGAAGGTAGCGGACAGATCGGCCTTGCGATCCGGTTCTGATATTCTTGCGTGTTGCTCTCGTAGCCGTGCCCACTCTCGCGGGCGGCCGGGCCAGATGCGCCATAGGGCGCTTGGTCCGTCGTAATTTGATGAGCTTCATAATAAAATTTTGTGATTACGGCTCTTTTCTGGTTGGGATTGGATTCGGATGGAGATATCGGCTTATATCGTCAGTTGTTCTGGAAGTAATTGTTCTCGCTTCAATCTCTAGAATGCCGTCAAAGCAGGCTCAAACAGGGTGTGTAGAGTTGTAGGGGCCGAGTTGCGTCGGCGATCCTGAGGGGGGCAATGGCCGGTGCCTGCGCGCGAGAGGCGAGCGGCACCGGCTTTTTTGCGTGTTCCGGTCCCCTTGACTCGGCCTGTCACGGCGCCGTAACGTCGGGGCGTGAAAGAAATTCTGATCTATGAAAAAACTTTCACAGCTATCATCGGGCCGCGGGATGCGGCCGCAGTGAAGCACCGACGCAGGCCGGGAGGGCCGGGCGGAGGGTATGGGCCAGAACGGGCGCCGAGGGATCCGAAGCCAAGCGATCCCGGTCCGAGACGTTGGGGAAACGCCGAGATGAAGACTTTCACCGCCGCCCTGCTCGCGGGGGCGATCGCCGTGGCCGGGATGGGCATGACCACCGCCGCGGCCAAGGCCGAAGAGACCTCTCCCTTCCGCTGCAAGGAAGGCGAGACCTATGCCATGAACGTTATGGTGTCGGGCGTGGAATACTGGTTCCCGGTCTATGAGATGTTCAAGCAGGCCGCCCATCAGATGGGCTGCAAGACCGTCTATACCGGCACGCCGGATTACGACGTCACCAAGCAGCTGGCGACCTTCGAACAGGTGCTGGCCAAGCAGCCGGCCGGCGTGCTGCTGCACCCGATGAACCCCGATCCGTTCATCGAGCCGATCGATCGCGCCGCAGAGATGGGCATCCCGGTCGTGACCTTCGCGGCCGATTCGCCCAACAGCAAGCGCGTCGCCTATGTCACCTCGGACAATTTCCGCGAGGGCGCCACGGCCGCCGACACCATCGCCAAGGCCATGGGCGGCAAGGGCGAATACGCGATCCTGGAAAACCCCGGCCAGGACAATCACGACCGCCGGGTGTCGTCCTTCATCAGGCAGATGGAGGAAAACTATCCGGAGATGAAGCTGGTGGCCCGCACCGCCACCAACCAGGATCCGACCCGCGCCTATAACGCGGTGCTGACCATGGCCCAGGCCCATCCCGGGCTCGGCGCCGTGTTCATGCCCGAGGCGAGTTCGGCGCTGGGCGCTGCCCAGGCGGCGAACGAGCTGGGCGGCAAGATCAAGGTCATGAGCGTCGACGTGAACGCCAAGGTTCTCGACATGATCAAGGCCGGCCAGATGTTCGGCGCGATCAACCCGAACCAGGGCGTGCAGGGCTATATGGGCTTCATGATGCTGTTCCTGGCGGCCCATCCCGACCTGATCGACCCGATGAACGACTATAAGCGCAGCGGCTTCAACCCGTTCACGCTGCCGGTCATCGACAACGGCTTCTCGATCGTGACGCCCGAGAACGCCCAGGACTTCTATTGGGACGCCTACCTGAAGCGCCGCGGCACCAAGGGCATCGACGAGTGAGCTGAGGGGGGCGGCCCCTGCGGCCGGGCGGGTGACCGCCCGGCATGCTCCCGCCCTCTTTCTCCTGCCTCCTCTCTTTCCTGCCCCCTCTCTTTCCTGCCTCAGCATCACCCGAGAACGGTCCGGCTGATCCATGACCCATCCTGAACCGGTGGCCGGCGCACAGGGCGAGACCGTCCTGAAGCTTAGCGGCATCACCAAATCCTTCGGCCCGGTCAGGGTGCTGACCGGGGTGGATTTCGACCTGAAGGCGGGCGAGGTCCATGCGCTGGCCGGCGAGAACGGTGCCGGCAAGTCGACGCTGATGAACATCATCGACGGCATCCACCGCCCCGATGGCGGCCGGGTGGAGCTGTTCGGCGAAGCGGTGCATCTGTCGGGGCCGGCCGAGGCCCAGGCGCGGGGCATCGGCTTCGTGCATCAGGAAATCGCCCTCTGCCCCGATATCTCGATCGCCGAGAACATCTTCATGGCGGCCCCCCATGCCCGCGGCCGCTGGTTCCTGAACCGGCGCGAGCTGCGGCGCAAGGCCGAGGCGGTGCTGGGGCTGCTGCACCCGATGCCGGTGGATACGCTGGTCGGGCAGATCGGCATTTCGGCCCAGCAGCTGGTCGAGATCGCCAAGGCGCTGACGCTCGACTGCCGGATCCTGATCCTGGACGAGCCGACCGCCGCCCTGACCGAGGCCGAAACCCGACGGCTGTTCGACGTGATCCGCACCCTGAAGGCACGGGGCATCGCGATCATCTATATCAGCCATCGCATGGCCGAGATCTTCGAGATCTGCGACCGGATCACGGTGCTGCGCGACGGCCGCAAGGTGGTGACCAAGGCGATCGTCGACACCACGCCCGAAGAGGTGGCCGAACGCATGGTCGGCCGCGAGCTGGGCGACCTCTACCCGGAAAAGCCGGGCGTGCCCGCGGGCGCGCCGGTGCTGCTGCAGGTGGAGGGGCTGGCCGATGCCGACGACCACATCGCCGATATCGCCTTCGACCTGAAGGCCGGTGAGATCCTGGGCCTGGCCGGGCTGATGGGTGCCGGGCGAAGCGAGATCGCCCAGACCGTCTGCGGGCTGCGCCACCGCGCGGCCGGGCGGGTGGTGGTCGAGGGGCACGAGGTGCGGATCCCCGACTATCGCGGCGCCACGAAACAGGGCCTCGCCTATCTTTCCGAAGACCGCAAGGGGGCGGGCGTGTTCCTGGACATGTCGATCGCGGCCAATGTCTCGGCCCAGGATCCGGGCCGGGTGGCCGGCCGGCTGGGCATGATCGTCGGCCGCGCCGAGGCGGCCCAGGCGGCCGAATTCGGCCGGCGGATGTCGCTGCGCATGGCGGGCCCCGGCCAGAAGGTGTCGGAGCTGTCGGGCGGCAACCAGCAGAAGGTGGCGATCGCCAAGCTGCTGCTGACCGGCCCGCGCATCGTCTTCCTGGACGAGCCGACCCGCGGCGTCGATGTCGGCGCCAAATCCGAGATCTATCAGATCCTCCGCGGCCTGGCGGCCGAGGGCAGGGGGGTCGTGGTCATCTCGTCGGAACTGCCCGAGCTGATCGGCCTGGCCGATCGCATCCTGGTGATCCGCGAAGGCCGGATCGCCGGTGAGGTGGCGGGGCCGGAGATGACCGAGGAACACATCATCCGACTTGCATCCGGCGTGGGCGCCCCCGGCGCCGCCGGCGAAGGGAGCCTGCGGCCATGAGCACGGCAGAAACCAACCGCGCAGAGACTGACGGGCGGGAGACCGGAGACATCAGGGCCGGGGCGCAGCCGGCCGAACCGCGGCTGTCGCTGCTTGCCCGGTTCAACAAGATGCGCGAGGCCGGGCTGATCGTGATCATCGCGGCGCTGTTCGTGATCATGAGCTTCGCCTCGCCCTATTTCCTGACCGTCGCCAACATGAAGGCGCTGATGCTCTCGTTCTCGATCGAGGGCATCGTGGTGGTCGGCATGACCATCCTGCTGATCGTGGGCGGCATCGACCTGTCGGTGGGGGCGGTGGTCTGTTTCGCCATGGTGGTGGCGGGCAAGCTGTTCCTGTTGGGCGTCGACCCCTGGACGGCATCGCTGGGCGGCATCGCCGCGGCGGCGATGTGCGGCGTGATCATGGGCGCCTGCGTCACGCGGATCGGTCTCAACCATTTCATCGCCTCGCTCGCGATGATGGTGATCGTCCGCGGCGCCTGCCTGGTGATCACCGAGGGCACGCCGCTGTCGCTGTTCTCGCTGCCGAAAGAGTTCAAATTCGTCGGCCAGGGCTCGCTCGGCCAGGTGCCGGTGGTGATCCTGATCTTCCTGGCGATCGTGGTGGTCTTCGACCTGCTGATGCGCCGGGCCGTGGCCTTCCGCCGGGTGTTCTATACCGGCAGCAACCCCAAGGCGGCCGACTATTCCGGCATCCGCACCTCGCGCGTCATCTTCTGGGTGACGGTGCTGAGTTCGGCCCTGGCCGGGCTTGCCGGGGTGATCTTCATGGCCCGCTTCGGCGCCGCCACCCCCACCTTCGGCGTGGGCATGGAGCTGAACGTGATCGCGGCCGCGGTGATCGGCGGCGCCAGCCTGAAGGGCGGGTCCGGTTCGGTCTTGGGCGCGGTGCTGGGTGTCGCCCTGCTGTCGCTGGTGACCAATTCGCTCATCCTGCTCGACGTCTCGGTCTACTGGCAGGATATGGTGAAAGGTCTGATCCTGCTTGTCGCGGTCTCGGTCGACCATATGCTGAACCGCAGACGCGCCTGACCTGCCACCCGACCCATGACCGAACCGCTCAAACGTCGGGTGCCCATGCGGAGAGTGACCATGCGGCATGACGACCGGACGCCCACCGGGGATGTCAGACAATACGACCTGACCCGCCGGATCTACCGGGCGCTGGTGATGCATTATGTCGAGGGCCTGAAACAGGCCGAGATCGCCCGTCTGACCGGCCAGTCGATCGCGACGGTCAGCCGGCTGATCAAGCAGGGCCATGATCTGGGCATGGTGGAGATCACCGTCCGCGCGCCCTTCCAGCCTTCGCTGGAGCTGGAGCGGCGGCTGGCCCGGGCGGCCGGGCTGATGGAGGCGCTGGTGGTGCCCAACCTGTCGACCAATGACGAGGTGGCGCTGGCGAGCGTGGGCGAGGCGGCGGCGGGGCTGCTGCTCTCGCGCCTCAAGGATGGCGACACGATCTGCATTTCGGGCGGCAAGGGCGTCAGCGCCCTGGTCGCCGGGCTGAACCCGGCCAGGCGCTACGACGTGTCGGTGGTGCCCGCAACCGGCCTGGTCGAAGGGCCGCTTTATACCGACGTCAACTATGTGGCGGCGCAGATGGCCGAGAAGCTGGGCGGGCGCGCCCATCGCATCCATGCGCCGATGTTCGCCGACACCGTGGACCAGCGCGAGATGCTGATCGATATGCGCTCCACCCGCGACATCCTGGACCGGGCGCGCCATGCCGATATCGCGGTGGTGGGTGTGGGCTCGGTCACGCCGGCCGGCAGCTCATACTACGACCTTCATCCGGAACTCGCCGACGACCGGACGGAGATCGAGCGCTCGGGCGCCGAGGCCGAACTGCTCGCCCATCTTCTGGATGGGGCCGGGCGGGTCTGCCGCTATCAGATGAACGACCGGCTGGTGGCGGTCACCCCGGAGGAACTCTCTCGCGTGCCGTTCTCGATGGGCGTCGCGGTCGGGCCGGCCAAGATCGGCCCGATCCGCGCCGTGCTGCGCGGCCGGCATCTGAAGGGGCTGGTGACCGACGAGACCACGGCCGATGCCGTGCTGCCCGGCCTTGAGGCGGAGGCACCTGCCGCCCGGAGCTGAGCCCGACCCCCCGCCCCCCGCCCTCAGGATCCTTCCGCCGACGACGCCCGCCGCATCGCAGCCTTGCGATGCGCGAGAGGAGGCTTTGTCTCCGCGCCGCCGGCCCACCCCCCCTCGCTTTACCGTCCCTTGTTTCGCGTCACCGCAGTTTTCCGGAGGCCTGCCCGTCATGACCACCCGCACACGCGGATACCGGCTGGATGTTCTGGCCAAGGCGCCCGATCCTGACGTCGTCGTGATCGGCGGCGGCATCAACGGGATCAGCGTCTATCGTGAACTGGCCCTGCAGGGGCTGCGGGTGGTGCTGGCAGAGGCGCAGGATTACTGCGCCGGTGCCAGCGGTGCCCTGTCGCGCATGATCCATGGCGGCCTGCGCTACATGGAGAACGGCGAGTTCGATCTGGTGCGCGAGGCATTGCGCGAGCGGGACCTGCTGCTGCGCAATGCGCCGCATTTCGTGGCGCCGCTCGCCACCACCGTGCCGGTCTTCGAATATCTCTCAGGGATCGGCAATGCGCCGCTGCGCTTCGTGGGGTTGAGCCGCAAGCCCAGCCGGCGCGGGGCTGCGGTGCTGAAGCTGGGGCTCACCTTCTACGACATCTTCACCCGCAAGAGCCGGATGGTGCCGACCCATCGCTTCGCCGGCAAGGCCCGGACCGCGCGGGACTGGCCCGACCTCAATCCGAAGGTCAAGTGCAGCGCAACCTATTACGATGCCTGGATCACCCATCCCGAACGGCTGGGGCTGGAGATGATCCGCGATCTGGAAGCGACCTGCCCCGATGCGGTGGCGGTGAACTATCTGGCCGCCGAGGGCACCGATGGCGACGCCCTGCTGCTGCGCGACCGCATCGGCGGCCGGGAATTCCGCCTGCGGCCGAAGCTGGTGGTGAACGCGACCGGCGCCTGGATCGACCTGACCAACCGCCGGGTGGCCAATCTGGTGGATGCCCCCGGTGCCGGTGCGCTGCCGCGGATGATCGGCGGCACCAAGGGCTCGCATCTGATCGTGCGCAACCCGCGGCTGCTGAAGGCGCTGGGCGACCAGATGATCTATTACGAGAACCAGGAAGGCCGGGTCTGCATCCTGTTCCCCTATTTCGGCAATGTCCTGATCGGGTCCACCGACATCAAGGTCGACACGCCGGAGGGTGTGCATTGCGAGACCGACGAGCGGGCCTACATGCTGCAATCGCTGCGCTTCGTCTTCCCGGATATCGAGATCACGCCCGACCAGATCCTCTACACCTTCTCGGGCGTGCGGCCGCTGACCAATGCCGCGGCGGCGACCACCGGGCAGATCCCGCGCGATCACCATTGCCGCTTCGTGCCGGAAGAAGCGGGGCTGCCTTTCCCGGTGATGTGCATGATCGGCGGCAAATGGACCACCTTCCGCGGCTTCGGCGAGATCGCCGCCGATCAGGCGCTTGACCGGCTGGGCGGGCGACGGCGCGTGTCGACCGACACGCTCGCGATCGGCGGCGGCCGCGATTTCCCGCCGGCCGGGCCGGCGCGGGAGCGCTGGATCGCCGATCTGGCGGCCGCGACGGGCATCGGTGTCCATCGGGCACGGGCGCTGGCCGAACGTTACGGCTCTGCCGCGCGCCGGCTGGCGGATGATTTCGTGGCCGCGGGCGACCGGCCGCTGGCCACCCATCCGGGCTATGGCACCGCCGAAATCCGCCATCTGATCCGGGCCGAGCATGTCGAGGCGCTGGAAGACCTGATCTGCCGGCGCACCTCGCTCGCCATCTCGGGCGAGCTGTCGGCCGATCTGCTGGATGAACTTCTGGCGCTGCTGGCCGGGGAGCGCGGCTGGACGGCGGACCGGGCCGCCGATGAACGCGCCCGGACGCTGGACCGGCTGGCCGCGCTGCACGACGTGACCGAAGACATGCTCCGCGCGCGCAACGACACAACCCGGGCCGCAAGCCGGGCCCGGACAGAACCTGCCTCTGAACACCTGGCTTGAAGAAAGGGCCCATCGTCGATGTCCGACAAATTCCGCCTCAACCGCCTGTTCCGCAACGGCCGCTGCCTCGACGTCGCGATCGACCACGGCATCTTCAACGAGCCGACCATGCTGTCGGGGCTGGAGGATGCGAAGGCCGTGTTCGACAAGCTGATCGCGGCCGCACCCGATGCGATCCAGACCAATTTCGGCCAGGCCGACCTGCTGCAATCGGTGCCGACCCCGGTGAAGCCGGCCCTGGTGATGCGGGTCGATGCGGCGAATGTCTACAACCGCCACAAGCACACCCATATGTGGTCGACCCTGCAGCAGGCCGATGATCCGGTGCTGCCGGCGGTGCAGCTGGATGCGGCCTGCGTGGTGATCAACCTGCTGATGCTGCCGGGCGAACACGACCTGTTCCGCCAGTGCGTGGAGAACATCGCGAAGGTCCGCGCCGCCTGCGATCGCTATCGCATGCCGCTGATGATCGAGCCGCTGGTGATGGCGCCCCATTCCGAGGCCGGCGGCTATATGGTGGACGGCGATGCCGAAAAGATCGTCGCCCTGGTCCGCTTCGCCCGCGAGCTGGGCGCCGATGTGATCAAGGCCGATCCGACCACCAATCCTGAAGACTTCCACCGCGTGGTCGAAACCGCCCGGTGCCCGGTGCTGGTCCGCGGCGGCGGCAAGGAGGATCTGCTGACGGTGCTGAAGAAGTCGGAAGCGCTGCTGAAGCAGGGGGCGAAGGGGCTGGTTTATGGCCGCAACGTCTATCAGCACGACAACCCGACGGGGGTGACCCGGGCGCTGATGACGCTGATCCACGACGACGCCACCGCGGAAGAGGCCTTCGCGGCGTATAAGGCTGTTGCCGCCTGAGGCGGGGGCGGGCGCTGCCCCCAAGGCAGCGCCACCCGTAAGAAGACGTCAGGGAGGAAAAGACATGGCCTATCTTCTGGGCCTCGATGCCGGAAACACCATGGTGAAGGCGGTGCTGTTCTCGATCGACGGCGTCGAGCTTGCCGTTGCCGAGAAGGGCGGGTCGACCCGTCATCCGCGGCCGGGCCATGTCGAACGCGACCTGGACGAACTCTGGGCCTGTGCGGCCGCGGCAATCCGCGGCTGCATCGCCCGGGCCGGGATCGACCCGGCCGAGATTGCGGCGATCGGCTGCGCCGGCCATGGCAACGGGCTGTATGCGCTGGACCGCGACCGGCAGCCGCTGATGGGCATTCAGTCGATCGATGTCCGCGCGGGCGGGCTGGTCGAGCGCTGGAACCGCGACGGCACCACCGACCGGATCTGCCGTCTGGCCCTGCAACGGCCCTGGGCGGCACAGCTGCCGACCCTGCTGTCGCATATCCGCGAAACCGACCCTGAAACCTTTGCCCGGATCGGCACCGCGTTTACCTGCAAGGATTACATCGCCTTCCGGCTGACGGGAGAGGTGGCGAGCGACGAGACCGATATGAGCGGCGCCGCCTGCCTGAAGCTGCCCGAGGGCCGCTATGACGACGAGCTGCTGGCCGCCTACGGGCTGGAGGGCTGCGGCGGCATCCTGCCGCCGGTGCACCGGTCGAGCGCGGTGACCGGCCGGGTGACGGCGCGGGCGGCGGCCGATGCCGGGCTTGCCGCCGGCACGCCGGTGGTCGGCGGGCTGTTCGACGTGATCGCAAGCGCGCTGGGCTCAGGCGTCGTCCGCACCGGTGCCGCCTCTCTGGTCGCCGGCACCTGGAGCATCAATCAGGTGATCGTGGATGATCCGATCCGCGACAACCCGCCCTTCATCACCTCGGTCTATGAAGGCAGCCGCTTCATGGAGGTGGAGGCCTCGGCGACCTCTGCCGCCAATCTGGAATGGTTCATGCGCGAATGGGTGGCGCCCGAGGCCGATGCCGCCGAGCGGCCCTATGACATGGTCAACCGGCTGGCCGGTACGGTCAGGCCCTCGGCCGATCTGCCGATCTTCCATCCCTTCCTGTTCGGGGCCGGCGACGATGCCGCGGCGCGGGCGGGATTCTTCGGCCTGGCCGGCTGGCATCAGCGGGCCGATCTGATGTTCGCCCTGTTCGAGGGCGTGGCTTTCGGCCATCGCGCCCATGTCGACAATCTGCGCCATCGCGGCATCACGGTCGAAGACGCCGTGCTTTCGGGTGGGGGCGCGCGCAGCCGGGTCTGGTCGCAGATCTTCGCCGATGTGCTGAACCTGCCGGTCACCGTCACCCGCTGCCAGGAAACCGGCGCGCTGGGTGCCGCCATGGTGGCCGGGGTCGGCGCCGGCATCTTCCCGGATTTCGTCGCCGCCGCCGCGCGCATGGTGGTGGTGGACCGCGCCCATGAACCGGATGCGGCGGCCGCGGAGATCCACGACCGCCGCTATGGCGTCTATACCACCCTGGTCGAGGCGTTGCGCCCCCACTGGAAGCGGTGGGGGAGCTGACGGCTTACGCCGGGCGGGCGTCCTTGATCCGGCGACGCAGCTTGACCATGCCGCCGATCCAGCGGTCGTAGTCGTTGGTCTTGTTGCGCATGTAGGTGAGCACCACCTCGTGCGGCAGGATCAGGAAGCGCTCGTCGTCGAGCGCCTTGACCACGATGCCGGCCACGTCTTCCGGCGTCAGCACGCCGTCGAGCGAAGCGGGATTGCCGTCCATGGAGCGCAGCATGGCGGTATCCACGCCCTGCGGGCAGAGCACAGACACCCTGATGCCGTCATCCTTATGGGCGATGGCGAGCGATTCGGCGAAGCCGATCGCGGCATGTTTGGTGGTGGAATAGGTGGTGCTGCCGATCTGCGACAACAGCCCGGCGGCCGAGACGGTGTTCAGGAAATAGCCGGCGCCGCGCGCCTTCATCCGTGGCAGCAGCGCCTTTGCCGCATGAATATGGGCCATGACGTTCACGCCCCAGCTGCGCTGCCAGTCGGCTTCGGTGGCGGAGGCGACGTCGTCGAAATCCGGATCGCCGATCGCGATGCCGGCATTGGAGCAGAAGAGGTCGATCGGGCCGAACTTCGCTTCGACATCGTCGACCACCGCCAGAATGTCGTCGAATTTCGAGACATCGGCCCTGTAAGACGCGGTGGCGGCGCCCTGAGCGACGGTTTCGGCCGCGCCGGCCTCGTTCAGGTCGACGGCGATCACCGCCTTGGCGCCCTCGTCGGTGAAGCGGCGGCAGAGCGCGCGGCCGATGCCCGCGCCACCACCGGTGACGACGACGACCTTGTCCTTCAGCTGCATGGGGGGAGTTCCTCCGGCATGTTTGTGATTTTTTGCGGGATGACTATACGGGCTCCGACCCGGCTGCCGGAAGCACGACATGGCCGGCCCGGGGATCTGCGCTGCCGGCGTGGAGCGCGCGGATGATCCGCGCGGCGGCCTCCAGCCCGCGGGTTTCCTCGATCCGGATCCAGGGATCGGCGCCGGTGGTGGCGGCGGTCATGAACCGGCTCTGGTCCAGGTTGAAGCGGCGGGTGAATTCAGGGCCGCCCCAGTCGGTATTGCGTTTGCGGATCTGCACCGGCGCGAAGAACATCACCGGCGCCGGGCCGGGCAGGGCGGCACCGGCCGCGAGCGTCCGGTCCAGTGGCGCGGTGTTGGCCGCCGATCCGACCAGACAGTCATGGACCAGGCCCGGGCCGAAATGGCCATGGACGCGCCCACGTAGCCCGTCGTCGCCCGAGAAATCGACATAGGTGGTCGGGCGGTCGGCGGCGATGCCGTCCAGCTCGTCATAGGTCACCACCCGGTCGTAGAGGCCGAGCGCTTCGGTGAAACCGCGATTGGCCCGGCTGGTGAGGCCGATCAGCTCGGGGCGATCGGCAAGGCCCGCCAGGCAGAAGGCGGCCCCATAGGCGGTCTTGGCCGAGGCGGACGAGATCACCAGCCGGGCCGCGCCGAACCAGCCATTGTCGGCCAGATAATCCGCCAGCACGAAAGAGGTGATGAACAGCGGCCGGATCAGCATCTGGGCGTTTTCCAGGGCCGGCGCCCAGATCTGATCGGCGGTGCAGCGGGTATACTGGTTATAGGCCGAGACCAGGGGCAGGCGATGCTCCGCCTGGTCGTAGAAGCCGCGCTCCGTCACCCGGCCGGGCTGCATGACGATCCGGGTCGCGATCGGGAAATAACCGTAGAAGCGCTCGCCGGGCGCGATGCCGTCGACATCGGACGCTTCGACCTCGGCAAAGCCCCAGACCGGCATATGACCATGATCGGGCCGGCCGCTCGGGAAGAAATCCCAATAGCGCATGGCCTCGCCGAAGGCGGCATAGGTGATGTTGTTGGTGGTGAGCGCGAAACGGTCGAGCCGGAGCCGGATGGTCCCCGGTGCCGGGGTCGGGGCGGGTATGGTTTCGATCAGGGCCGCGCCGAGGTCGGCTTTCGGTGTCAGCAGACGGGTGATGGCAGGGGTATCGGTCATCGGTGTATTCTCCCTTGTCTGCCGAAGAGCCTAGCCTGTCGTCACGATCCGGGGGTTCGGATTTGCCATGCCTGCCACGCCGCTGACACCGCCGGTCGCAAGGCCGCTGAAACGGCCGGTTCAGGCCCGCGCGCGCTTCACCGTTCAGACGATCTATGACGGTCTGGTTCGGATCTGGCTGCGCGACGGGCCGGATGCGGTGACGATGAAAGCGATTGCCGCCGAGACCGGCTTTGCGGTCGGCACGCTCTATGACTATTTCCCGAACCGGGCGGCGCTGCTTTCGGGCTATGTCCGCCATTGCATCGACGATCTGATCCGGCGGCTGGAGGCCGATGCCGCCGCGGAACCGGATCTGCCCTGGGCACCGCGGATCGTGCGGCTGGTGCGGATGACCTGCGGCCAGGACGGTGCCGCCCCCTGTTTCGACCACGACATGCTGATGGTCGAGCACGCGATCGCCGAAGAAAAGCACCACCGCCGTGCCTATGAGGAATTGTCCGCGGCCTGGCTGCGAATCCTGGAGGCGACACCCGGCCGGCCGGCGGGTATCGATGACGCGGCAATCCGCGCCGCCTTCCTCACCGTGCTCGGCACCCGCCGCTATGTGCTGCTGGTGGAGCCGACCACGGCCGAAGTCGGCGACTGGGCGGGGCGGCTGGAGCGGATGTGCCTGGGGGCGCTGGCCGGCTGAGGGCTGCCGGCGCTTACCGCAGCTCTGGCCCTGACGATATGGCTGCCGGCGCGGCTGGTCTGACCGGCCGCGGCCGGGCGGGCAGGGTGACGATGGCGAGGCAGGCGATCACCAGCCCGACACCGGCCCAGCCCACCGGCGGCAGACTTTCGCCCACCACCAGGATCGCCAGAATGGCGGCGACCACCGGTTCGATCAGCGAGATGGTGGTCGCCAGGCTGGCGGGGATCCGCGCCAGACCCAGGCCGAAGCAGACATAGCCCAGGAACATCGGCACCAGCGCCATATAGATCCCGACCGCGGCATTGCCCCAGGAGGTGAGGAAGGGCGCGCCGGTCATCGCCAGCACCGGCATCAGCAGCAGTCCGCCGATGCCGAAGGTGGCGCCCATGGCGACGGAAGACCGGATGCCGCGCAGCATCAGCCCGCGCGCGGTCCAGGAATAGAGCGCATAGGTGAAACCGCCGATCAGGCCGAGCCCGATGCCGGCGATCACGGCATCTCCGGCGCCCGGCCCCCCGCCATCGGCAGCGCCTTCCGCCAGGCAGAGCAGCAGGATACCGGCGACCCCGGTCAGCGCACCGGCCAGCCAGCGCGCCGAGAGGCGGGTGCGGTCGAAGATCCGCTCGATCAGCGCCGACAGCAGCGGCGCAGAGCCGATGGTGACCACCGTGCCGATGGTGACGCCGGCCAGCCGCATCGAGCCATAGAAGGCGAGGGGATAGACGGCGACCGCCAGCCCGCCCAGAACCAGTAGCAGCCGGTACCGGGCCAGATCGGGCAGGGCGCGCAGGATGCCGCGCCCGGCGCGGAGCGCCTGAAGCAGCCCCCCCAGACCCATGGCCGCGGCCCCGATCGCGGCGGCGCCGACCTCGGGCGCGAAGGTTGCAGCGGTGCCGGTGGTCCCCCAGACGGTGGCGGCAAACAGCACCGCCAGCATGCCCAACCGCTGAGCGCGTGATGTATCGTTCACCTTGCCTCCGGCATGTCGCTGATGATCATCTCTTCGGCCATGGCCCGGGCATCGTGCATCAGCGTGCTCTGCCCCTCCAGCCCGGCGCGGGCCATGGCGCCTTCCAGCAGGAAGGCCAGCCGCTTCGCCAGCCGCGCCGCCCGCGCGCCGTCGCCGCCGGCCAGCCCGACCAGCGGGGCGGCCAGCAGGGCCTCGACCTCTTCCTTGTGCCGCCGCACCGCCTGGCGGCCGATATCGCCGGCGGCAAGCTCGGCCGCGGCATTCAGCAGGCCACAGCCGCGAAAGCCGTGCTCATAGGCGAATTCGGCGTGGTCGCGATAGGCATCGAAAACCGCAAGCACATGATCCAGCGGCGTCTTCGCCGTCTCCAGCCGCCGGGCATAGAGCCCCAGCCATTCGGCATGGCGGGCCTCAAGATACTGGTTCACCAGATCGGCCTTGGAGGCGAAGTTGTTGTAGAGGCTCTTCTTCGCCACCCCGGCCCGGGCCACGATGGCATCGATGCCGGTGCCGGCGATACCATGATCATAGAACAGCGCCGCCGCCGCTCTCAGGAGGCGGTCGCGGGCAGGCATCGACCGGTCGGTCTCGTCATCCATGGCAGGCCCCGTTGATAGGTAGACCGATCTACCTACATCTCTGCCCGCCCGTCAAGGTCCACGATCACGCCCGCTGAATGCCACGGCCGGATGATGTCCGGCCGCCTTTCCGGCAGGCTGATCCGGACCGCATCTGCGCGAACCCCAAGCACCCGTAAAACCCCCGGGAGGTTCGCAGCACGAATTCCCCTGATATTTCAATTAACGGCATTTTGTAGTGACGTGTTATCCATACATTGGCATGGTCCGCCCGGAGGTTCGCGCAAACCGGCTTTTTTTCTGAGCCGACTCAGGCTATTAAGAAGGAGTGGGTCGCACCCCTCGGGGGTACGTGGATTGAAACGGGTCGACGATGGCCCGAATGTCGACGACGAGCGGTCGCACCCCTCGGGGGTGCGTGGATTGAAACCACACCCCTCGGGACGGTCGTGGGCACCGGCAAGTCGCCCCCCTCGGGGGTGCGTGGATTGAAGCAGCTTCTGGCCGTCTTCCTTTTATGATATCTGTGCCGCGCCCAATGGGGCTGTCTGTACCGACCTCCAGAACTTGAACCGAACCCATAGCGGGGGACACACCCCCGGCTATGGGCTCCGTCGTGCCCGACGGTTGTGGCTTGTCCGGCATCGCCGGCCGGTCGGTGCAACCTCTGCGTTTTGCAGCGGAATCGACTCGCCTTAAGCGCGTTTCTGTGCGTACATATTCATACGCATGGTGGCAGAGGCGTGATCTGCGGGGCGTCTGGGGCGGGTGTCTGCGCCAGGACCGGCCGGCAGGGACCCTGGGCGCCCCGGCCTGACCTGCGTCAACCGGCAGGGAGGTTACCGTGACCGAATTTACCCCCATTACGCCCTATGGCGTCGCCATCCGCACGGCGATGGCCAGTGGCAATGTCGATGCGCTGAAGGTGGCGCTGTCGCTTGCCCAGGAACTCTATGCCCGGGACGGGGATGTCCGCTCGGCGGTTTCGGCCGCCCGCGCTCATCTGGCGACGGCCCGCACGTCCAAGGCGTAATCAAGCCCCAAGAAACAGTCTTGCCGCACGATCCATGACCGGATCGTGACCCAGTCGAAGGAGACCGAAGATGAGCGAGTCCGTCGGCCGCCCCCTTTATGCGGCGTCGCCGCAGGTTCACCCGATCCCGCTTTATGCCGCCACCCTGCATGCCGCGGTGGCCCGCAACGACGTGGATGAGCTGGACAGCCTGATCTGTCAGGCCGAAGCCTATCTGGACAAGTATGGCGACCTGCCGTCGCTGATCGAACAGCTGAAGACCGAGATCGCCAAGCTGGAACGCTGAGCACCGCGGGCGGGAGAAACGCCATGGTCGACAAGACGTCCGACGGCGCCGCCGCAATGGTGAGTGCGCTTTATGGCCCCAGCGTGCGCGCTGCGATCGTCAGCGGCGATCTGGGGGTGTTGAAGGCGACGCTGGCCGCGGCCGAGACGCAGAACCGCCAGCAGGGCGATATCCGTGCTGCGCTGGCGGCGGCCCGTGCCGCCCATGCCGGGCTGAAGCGGGGCTGAGGCCCCGGATCGGTCCCGGTGGTTCTTGGTCCCGGTGGTTCCCTGGCCGGCATGCACCCCGCCGGCCGGCCGGGGAACCGACCTGCATCAGATTGCCGTTTGCCCCGGAGTGTCGGAGGTGCCTGCATGCCCGATGGTCAGACCCCGGCGGAGCGCGCCATCCCCCGCGCCCGCAGCCTGGACGACATCGTCGATCTGGTTCCCGTCCATGTGGTGTGGGAGATCACGCTGGCCTGCAATCTGAAGTGCCAGCATTGCGGATCGCGCGCCGGCCATGTCCGCAAAGGTGAGCTTTCCACCGCCGAATGCCTGGATCTGGTCGACCAGATGGCCCGGCTGGGCACGCGCGAGGTGACGCTGATCGGCGGCGAGGCCTATCTGCGCCGCGACTGGCTGGAGATCCTGGCCCGCGTGCGCGCCCATGGCATCCTCTGCCTGATCCAGACTGGCGGCCGCAACCTGACCGACAAGCGCCTGGAGGCGGCGATCGCCGCCGGCATCAACGGCATCGGCGTGTCGATCGACGGGCTGGCGCCGCTGCACGACCGGCTGCGCGGGGTGCCCGGATCCTTCGATCAGGCGATGTCGGCGCTGACCCGCGCGAAGGCGGCCGGGCTCAGCATTTCGGTCAACACCCAGATCGGCGCCGAGACCATGGAGGATCTGCCCGAGCTGATGGACCGGATCATCGCGGCCGGCGCCACCCATTGGCAGATCCAGATGACCGTCGCCATGGGCAATGCGGTCGACAACCCCGACATCCTGCTGCAGCCCTATCGGCTGATCGAGCTGATGCCGCTTCTGGCCCGGCTGTATCGCGAGGGGGCAAGGCGCGGGCTGACCATGGTGGTCGGCAACAATATCGGCTATTTCGGCCCCTATGAATCGCTCTGGCGCGGCTTCGGGAACGAGGCGGTGCACTGGACCGGCTGCGCAGCCGGCCAGAACGTGATCGGCATCGAGGCCGACGGCACCATCAAGGGCTGCCCGTCGCTGGCAACGCAAGGCTATGCGGCCGGCAATATCCGCGACCTCTCGCTCGACGACATCTGGCGGAACCAGGAGGCCATGGCCTTCGGCCGCACCCGGTCGGTGGAGAAGGATCTCTGGGGCTATTGCCGCAGCTGCTATTACGCCGATGTCTGCCGCGCGGGCTGCACCTGGACCTCGGATTCGCTGCTGGGCCGGCGGGGCAACAACCCCTATTGCCATTACCGGGTGCGCGATCTGGCGAAAAAGGGTCGCCGCGAACGGGTGGTGAAGATCCGCGAGGCCGGGCCCGAAAGCTTCGCGGTCGGCGAATTCGCCCTGATCGAAGAGGCGATCCCGCCCGAGGAGCTGGCGGCCCTGCCGCAGGATCGCCTGCCGGCCTTCTCTGCCACCGATACCCGCCCCGTCCATATCGCGCCCGAAGACGATGACGATCCCGCCCGCGCCGCCGGCGCCCGGGGCCGCATTCCGCCGCGTCTGGATCTCTGCCGGTCCTGCCATGAATATGTCTGGCCGCACGAGACCGACTGTCCGCATTGCGGCGCCGACATCGCTGCCGCCGCCCGCGCCTATGCCACGCGGCTGGCCGAGGTGCAGGCCCTGGCGGCCCGGATCCGCGCCCGGCTGGACGAGGCGGCAACCGGGATCTGAGACGTCATCGGCGCGCGCTCCGTGCCCTGACATGGGTGCGGACATGGCCGAGGAAGGCCTGGGCGGCGGGTGAGAGCGAGTGCCCCGCCCGCCAGACCAGGCCGATCAGCCGGGTGGCGCCGAAATCGGGGATCGGGCGCAGCACCAGATCTTTCGTGTGCAGCACCGGCAGGGTCAGCCGGGGCAGGGCGGTGATGCCCAGCCCTTCGGCAACCAGCGCGCCGGCGGTCGCCAGATGGGCGACTTCGAAGCGTGGTGCCAGAACCCGGCCCTGGCGCATGCAGGCGCCGTTGATCAGCTCGCGCACGCTGGTGCCCTCGGCCATGGCGATGAAGGGCATGTCGATCAGTTCGGCCCAGCCGTAGGGGCGGTCTTCCGCCAAAGGGCCGTCGGCGGTGCCGACGGCCAGAAAATCGTCGTCGAGCAGCGGATGAAAGGACAGCCGGCTGCGGGTGGAGACCGTGCCGGCGGTGAAGCCGATATCGGCGAGCCCCGCCTCAACCGCCTCGATCACGCTGCCCGACAGCGCGTCGATGATCCGCAGATCGAGCCCGGGATGGGCGGCGGAGAAGGTCTTGAGCAGGCCCGGCAGCAGACCGGCGGTGACCGAGGGCAGGCCGGCAATGGTCAGCCGCCCGCGCCGCGCGGCCAGATGCGCCTCGACCTCGGCCATGCCGTCGAGCGCCAGGTTCACCATCCGCTCCGCCACGTTCACGAAGACCGCACCGGCGGCGGTAATGTCGAGGTTGCGGGTGTCGCGATCGAACAGCCGCGCACCGAGCTTCGCCTCCAGCGCGCCGATCTGGCGCGAGAGGGCCGATGGCGACAGGCCGATGCTCTCGGCCGCGCCGCGGAACGACCCGCTGCGATGGACAGCCAGCACCGCCTGGAAATCGTCGAAGTCCGGAATGTTGCGTGACATGCATCAATTATCGCTGGAAATGCACTTTTTGCAACAGTGACCGGTTGCGATAGTGAAACCAGCGCTCCGGATGCACAGGGGCGGACAGGGAGGACAAGATGAAGACCATGTTGCTCTGCACCGTCGCCGGTGCAGCGATGCTTGGCAGTGCCACCATGATCGGTGGTGCAGCGCCTGCGGCCGCCGCGGAGACCGACCTGCTGATCGGCTCCACCTCTGCCTCGTCCAGCCATTACGGCTATTTCGTCGCCGTGGGCCAGCTGGTGAACGAGAAGGTGCCGGGGGTGAAGGCCTCGGTGGTCGAAACCGGCGCCACCATGGACAATATCCGCCGCATGGCCCGCGGGCAGATCGATCTGGGCCTGGTTACCACCAATGTCGCCCAGCATGCGGTGGCGGGCACCAACGCCTTCGCCGATAAGAAGCAGGATCTGGAACTGCTCTGGGTCTATACCGGCGCGCCGCAGAACGTGATCGTGCGCAGCGATGCGGGCGTCGAGCAGCTGGCCGGGCTCAAGGGCGTGCGCTTCAATCCGGGCATCAAGGGCTCTGCCACCGAGTCCACCACCGAAGCGGTGTTCCGCACCCTGGGGCTGAGTGCCGATTACGTGCGCGGCTCCACCACCGACATGGTGGATGCGATCAAGGACAACCGCATCGCGGGCTATGTGAAATCGGGCGCCGGGCAGAAGCTCGACGCCTCGACCATGGACATTGCGACCTTCACCGATATCCGGGTGCTGGGGCTGAGCCCCGACCAGGCCGACACGCTGCGCGCGAAGATGCCCGACATCTCGGTGGTGGACATACCCGCGGGCGCGGCCGAGGGGCTGCCGGCCTATACCACCTGGAGCTTCGGCGTGGGGGTCGGCGCCACCAGCGCACTGCCGGACGAGGTGGCCTATCAGATGGTCGATGCGGTGATGGCCGACCGCACGGTGCAGGCCAATGCGCTGGCCGATCTGGCCGGGGCGGATCTGGCCCGGATGACCCTGACCTACGGCACCGTGCCGCTGCATCCGGGTGCCGCGCGCTGGTTCACCGAGCATGGCATCGATCTGCCCGAGCGGCTGAAGCCCGTGCGTTGACCCCATGACCATGACCCGCCTTCGCAAGGGGATGGCGCTCGCGGTCGGCGCCTTCATCTTCTATACCGCGGCCGCAGGCGCCTTCGAGGGGCTGATCCAGCGGGCCTGTTTCCTGGCCCTGGTCACGGTGCTGGGCCTGCTGCTGCACCCGCTCGGCGAAGGCCGGTCGTGGCGGCCTCTGGGCGCGGTGGTGGACCTTGCCCTTGCGGCGGTCACCATCGCCGCCTGCGGCTATGTGGTCGTGAACTACGACGAGATCATGACCACGCTGCCCTGGGCCACGACGCTCGACATGATCCTGACCGCGGGGCTGGTGCTGGCGGTGCTGGAACTGGGGCGGCGGACGGTCGGCATCATCTTTCCGGCGCTGGTGGCGCTGGGCCTCGCCTATGCGCTGGGCGGCCATCTTCTGCCCGGGGCGCTGGGCCATCGCGGCTTCGACCTCGCCTTCGTTACCGAGACCATCTTCCTGGGCGATCTGGGCATCTGGGGCATGCTGACCGGGGTTGCCGCCACGGTGATCGCGGCCTTCGTGCTGTTCGGCGCGCTGCTGCTGCACACCGGCGGCGGCCAGGCCTTCATGGATGTCGCCATCCGCCTGGGCGGCCGCCAGCCGGGCGGGGCGGCCAAGATCGCGACCATTGCCAGCGGCCTGTTCGGCATGATTTCGGGCTCGGCCGTCGCCAATGTCGCGACCACCGGCAATTTCACCATCCCGATGATGATCCGGCTGGGCTATCCGCGTGCCTTCGCGGCGGCGGTGGAGGCGGTGGCCTCGACCGGCGGCCAGATCGCACCTCCGATCATGGGGGCGGCGGCCTTCGTGATGGCTGAAATCCTGGGCGTCTCTTATGTCACGATCATCGTGGCGGCGGTGCTGCCGGCGGTGCTGTTCTATGTCTCGGTCTTCGTGACCGTGCATTTCGTCGCCCTGCGCCGCGGCCTGGCGGTGGTGCCAGATGCGGACATGCCGGCATGGCGCGACATTCTGGCGCTCAGGCGGGTGGCGCCGATCCTGGCGGCGCTGGCCGGGCTGGCGCTGGGCATCCTGCTCGGCCGCTCGGCCGCCACCTCGGCCTTTTATGGCGTGGTCGGCCTGCTGGTCGCCTTCGTCGCCACCAGCCTGGGCCGGGTTCCGGCGCGGGAGATGGCGGCACGGGTGCTGGACGGCCTGGCCGATGCCGGGCGCGGGCTGGTGATCATCGGCGTGCTGCTGGCGGGTGCCCAGGTGCTGGTGTCGATGATCAACCTCACCGGCATCGGGGTGACGCTGTCCTCGCTGATCGTCACGCTCGCCGGCAGTTCGGTGGTCGCCATCGCCCTGATCGTGGCCTTCGTCTGCCTGATCATGGGCATGGGCCTGCCGACCACCGCGGCTTATGTGCTGGTCGCCGCCGTGCTGGCCCCGGCGATGACCGCGGCCGGGATCGACCCGCTGGCGGCGCATCTCTTCGTATTCTATTTCGCCACCATCTCGGTGATCACGCCGCCGGTCTGCGTGGCGGTGTTCGTGGGCTCGGGCATTGCCGGCACCAACTGGCTGCCGGCCGCCGGAGAGGCGGTGCGGCTGGGGGCGGTGACCTATGTCGTGCCCTTCCTGCTGCTGCTCTATCCCGGCATGACCATGACCGGGGGCCTGTTCGCCATCCTGGATGCCATGGCGGCGGGGCTCGCTTTGGTCATCGCGGTGCCGGCGCTGCTGACGGGGGTGCGTTTCACCGGCCGGCGCGGGCTCGATCTGGTGCTGCTGCCCGCAGCGATCGCGCTCGCCATCTGGCCGCATCCGGTGTCTCCGTTCCTCGCCTTCGCCCTGCTGATCGCCGGCAGACAGGCCGGGCGCCTGCACAGAAAGGCGGCGGTATGAAATCCTTGCGCATCGGCACCGGCGCGGGTTTCGCCGGCGACCGGATCGAACCGGCCGTCGAGCTGGCGGCCAAAGGCGATCTCGACTATCTGGTCTTCGAATGCCTGGCGGAGCGGACCATCGCGCTTGCCCAGGAGGCGCGGCTTGCCGATCCCGAGGCCGGGTTCGACCCGATGCTGGCGCGACGCATGCAGGCGGTGCTGCCGATCGCGGCCGCCAGGGGCACGAAGATCGTCACCAATATGGGGGCAGCCAACCCGCTTGCCGCGGCGCGGCTGGTCCGCCGGCTGGCAGGCGAGATGGGGCTCGGCCGGCTGAAAGTCGCGGCGATCACCGGGGATGACGTGCTGGACCGGATCGGGCCGCTGCGGCTGGAGGAAACCGGTGCGCCGGCCGCAGCACTCGGTGCCGATCTGGTCTCGGCCAATGCCTATATCGGCGCGAGCCCGATCGCCGAGGCGCTGGGGCAGGGCGCGGATATCGTGATCTGCGGCCGGGCGTCGGACCCGGCCCTGTTCCTGGGGCCGCTGGTCCATGCCTTCGGCTGGGCGATGGACGACTGGGACCGGCTTGGCCGCGGCACGCTGGTCGGCCATCTGCTGGAATGCTCGGCCCAGATCACCGGCGGCTATTTCGCCGATCCCGGGCGCAAGGACGTGCCCGATCTGGCCCGGATCGGCTTTCCGCTGGCCGAGGTGACGGAGAACGGCGATGCCGTGATCACCAAGGTGGCCGGCAGCGGCGGCCGGGTCTCGCGCGCGTCCTGCATCGAGCAGCTGCTCTACGAAATCCATGATCCGGCCTGCTATCTGCAGCCCGATGTGGTGGCGGATTTCTCGGGCGTGACCCTGACCGAGACCGGGCCCGACCGGGTGGAGGTCCGGGGCGGGCAGGGGCGTCCGGCCACCGGCAGCCTGAAGGTCTCGGTCGGATATCGCGACGGCTGGATCGGCGAGGGCCAGATTTCCTATGCCGGCCCCGGCTGCGTCGGCCGCGGCCGGCTGGCGATCGATCTGGTGCGGCAGCGCCTTGCCGAGGCGGGGCCCCGGGTGCTGGAAACGCGGGGGGAGCTGATCGGCCTGGATGCCATTGCGCCCGGCGTGACCCTGCCGGATGTGCCGGAGCCGTGCGAGGTGCGGATGCGGTTCGCGGCACGCTGCACCAGCGCCGAAGATGCCCGGCGGGTGGGGGAGGAGGTGGAGAGCCTCTATCTCTGCGGCCCGGCGGGCGGCGGCGGGGTGACCCGGCAGCTGCGCCAGGTGATCGCCATGGCATCGACCCTGATCCCGGCCGATCAGGTCACCACCCGGGTGGACATGGTGGAGGACGCATGAAGCTGCACGAGATCGCGCATGCCCGCACGGGCGACAAAGGCGATGTTTCCAACATCTCGGTCATCGCCTTCCGGCCCGAGGACTGGCCGCTGATCCGGCGGGAGGTGACGGCCGAGCGCGTCGCCGCCTGGTTCGGGCCGATGGTGACGGGCGAGGTGCGGCGCTATGAACTGCCCCAGCTTCAGGCGCTGAATTTCGTGCTGGCCGGCGCCCTGGCCGGCGGGGTTACCCGCTCGCTCGCGCTCGACGCCCATGGCAAATGCCTGGGCTCGGTGCTGCTGGGGCTGGAGATCGCCGACCACTGACCCTGAACCGCTGACGTCTGCCGTCTGGCCGCCCTCGGACACCCGGACCGGGGCGGCCGGGTTTTTCATGGGCAGATCCGGCTTGCAATCGGGCAGCGACCGCTTTAGGAGAGATACGTTATAACATTCCAAAGAACGTCAAACGGGGTTGTCATGATCGAAACCGCGCGCCGGACGGTGCTGCTCTGCACCACCGCCCTGGGGTCGCTCTTCGGTGCGATCACCGCGGCCGGGGCCGAAGAGGCCACGGTGCTGCCGAACCTGGTGGTGGGGGCGGCGAGCCCGATTTCCCGCGAGGGCACGCCCGATGACGGGCTGCCGGGGCTGTCGCCGGTAACCACCGGCGGCTTCATCGCCACCACCGTCGTCGATCGCGACCAGCTGGACCTGTCCCGCGGCCAGACGCTGGGCGATGTGCTGGACGGCGAGCCGGGCCTTACCTCCAGCGGCTTTGCCCCCGGTGCCAGCCGGCCGGTGATCCGCGGCCTGGACAACGAGCGGGTGCGGATCCAGGAGAACGGCATCGGCGCCCATGACGTCTCGGCGCTGGGTGAAGACCACGGCGTGCCGATCGACCCGATGTCGGCCGAGCGGGTGGAGGTGATCCGCGGGCCTGGCACGCTGCGCTGGGGATCGACGGCGATCGGCGGCGTGGTCGATGTGTCGAACGACCGCGTCCCGGTCGACATCGCCCCCGGCATCACCCGCGGCCGCGTTCAGGCCGGTGCCGGATCGATCGGCGGCGGGGTCGATGGCGGGGCGTCGGTGACCACCCGCAGCGGATCGGTTGCGCTCCATGCCGATGCCTTTGCACGCAAATCCAACGATTACGACACCCCCGACGGCGCCCAGCCCAACAGCGGGGTGGAAGCCGACGGCCAGTCGATCGGGGCCACGGTGTTCTTCGACCAGGGTCATATCGGCACCTCGCTGACCCGTTATGGCAGCGTCTACGAGATCCCGGGCGGCGAAGAGGCCGAGTTGCAGACCCGGATCGACATGGAGCAGATCAAGTGGCGGGCGCTCGGCGAATACCGGCCCGCGAGCGGCTTCCTGAAGGCCGTGCGCGGCCAGGTCGGCCTGTCGCGCTATGACCATGACGAGATCGCCCTGCCGCATGAGCACGAGCATGGCGACGACCACGATCATGACCATGATCACGACCATGATGATGATCACGATCACGATCACGACCATGGCCACGATCATGATCACGACGAGGCCGAAGGGCTGGGCGTCCATGGCAGCTATGCCAGCCGCGACCACGAGGCCCGGATCGAGGCCGAGCATGTGCAGATCGATACCGGCCTCGGCGCCTTGAACGGTGCCTTCGGGCTGCAGCTGAACCACCAGAAGCTCTCCACCACCGGCGAGGCGGGGGAGTTGCTGCTGCCGGCCGAGACCACGGCGGTGGCGGGCTTCGTGTTCGAAGAACTGCAGCTGGATGGCGGGCTGAGGCTTCAGGCCGCCGGCCGTCTGGAACAGGTGCGGGTGAAGGGGACCGGTGCCGATTTTCCGGCCGATCTGTTGCCCGGCGCCGATGATCCGGCCTTGCGCGACCATGATCTCGACTTCCTGGCCGGCAGCGCCAGCCTGGGCGCGCTGCAGGAGCTGGGCGGCGGCATCGTCGCGCGGGCGACCGCACAATATGTCGAGCGGGCACCGACCGCGACCGAGCTGTTCTCCAAGGGCTCGCACCACGCCTCGGGCACTTTCGAGATCGGCGATCCGAACCTCGACAAGGAACGCGCGACCACCTTCGAAATCGGTATCGGCCGGGCCACCGGCGGTTTCCGCTTCGATGCCTCGGCCTTCTACACCCGCTTCGACGGCTTCATCTACAAGCGTCTGACGGGCGTGACCTGCGACGAGGATTTCGCCTCCTGCGGCGGCACGGATGGCGAGTTCGATCAGGTGGCCTATGACCAGCGCGACGCCGTATTCTATGGCGCCGAGCTGAAGGGCCAGCTGGATGTGGCACCGCTGGCCGGCGGCATGCTGGGCCTGGACGGTCGCTTCGACAGTGTCCGTGCCGAGTTCAGCGGTGGTGAGAACGTGCCGCGCCTGCCGCCCGAGCGGCTGGGTGCCGGCATCTGGTGGGCGGATGACGCCTGGTGGGCGCGGGTGGGCGTGCTGCACGCCTTCGACCAGACCCGCACCGGGCTCAACGAGACCGAAACCGACGGCTATGACCTGGTCGATGCCGAGATCACCTGGACGACCGCCTTCACCAGCGACGGTGTGCCGACCTTCGTCACCTTCGGGGTGAAGGGCACCAATCTGCTGGACGAGGACATCCGCAACGCGGTGTCGTTCAAGAAGGACGAAGTCCTGGCCCCGGGCCGCGCCGTGCGGGCCTTTGCGACGCTGCGCTTCTGATCAGGACGGGGTATTCCCCAGACGCGAACGGCGGCGGAGGGTGACCTCCGCCGCTTTTGTCTTGTGAGGCTGTCTGGTGGTCAGAGCAGGAAGGCCGCCGCGGTCAGATCGGTGACATCGGCGTCGATGTCGATGACCAGATCGCTGTTCGCATCGCCGTCCAGATCGACGGCGATGATCGAGACACCGCTGCCCAGCCCCACGACCCGCATCTCCCCCGCCGTATGGGTGAAGACCCCGGTGCCGAGGAAGGTGAGCGCCTGATGCCCGGCCGTGTCCGGATCCACATCGATCGCCGAGAAATCGATGAGATCACCGGCCGCCCGGTTGAAATCGGTGATCCGGTCCCGGGTCCCGCCGGCCGTGCCGCTGTCGGTGATATCCATATAGACGAAGCGGTCGGCACCGATACCGCCGGTCAGGGTGTCGGCGCCGGCGCCGCCCTGAAGCACATCATTGCCGTCACCACCGCTCAGCACATCGTCTCCGGCATCGCCGAGCAGGGTGTCGCTGCCACTGGCGCCGTTGATCACGTCATTGCCGTCCCGACCCTCGATCCGGTTTGCGATCCCGTCGCCGGTGAGAACGTCATTGGCGCTGCCACCGATCAGGTTTTCGATCGAAATCAGCGTGTCGCCATCGGAGTTATAGCCGCCGATGGTGATGGTGAGGGCGGTGGTGAAGTCGTCATAGCTGGCGGTGTCGATACCGGCGCCGCCGTCGAGGGTGTCGGCGCCGCCGCGGCCGTTGAGGAGGTCGTTGCCGTCATATCCGCGGAAGACATTGATTTCAGAGCTACCGAGAAGTGTGTCTGCAAGGTTCGAACCCAAGATTTTCTCGATTGAAATCAAAGTATCTCCATCTCCGGTGGTTCCGGCTGCCAAATCAGCGATGAGTGCTATGGACATATCACCTGACCATAGGGTGTCATTCCCGTCGCCGCCGTCTAAGACATCGGTGCCGAGATAGCCGATCAGCCTGTCGTCGCCGTCGCCACCCTTCAGAACATCATCACCATCCCAGCCATTTAGCACATCGCCGCGAATACTACCGATTAGATGATCATTGGCTTGGCTACCATAGACACCTTCGGCCTCATAATATTGGTCGCCCTCAGCATCGCCTCCGTGCCCAATTCCGACGTGAAGATCGACTTCGATCGACGTGGCGCTTTTTCGGTAGTCGACGACATCCCTGATAAGCAGAGCAGCATCGTTCTCGCCGGTGCCACCATAGAAAATATCGATGCCAGCGCCAGCCACAAGCCAGTCAACACCTTCACCGCCAAAATATTTTATTCCTTTGTTTGATGATACGAGGTAATCATTAAAATCACCGCCTATAAAAATCTCCACATTAGCAGCAGTAGTTATTTCATTTATAACATAATCATTAGGATTTTGAGTCCAATTTCCATATCCAATATTTTCAGCATTCATGTCAAATACGACAGATTCTGCCGCGTTGGCATAATTCAGCGTATCAAACCCATCCCCACCATCAATGCTATCAGCACCATCACTCCGGAAGATGACGTCATCCCCAGCCCCACCGTCGATGACATTCACCCCATCGTCACCCGTCAGGCTGTCGTCAAAAGCCGAGCCGACGACATTCTCCACCGACACCAGCGTATCCGCCCCTTCACCGGTGGCGGTGCCCGCCCCCAGATCCACGGTCACGGCCGCCGCCGCGGCGGCATAGCTGACGGTGTCGTTGCCGTCGCCGCCGTCGAGGTCGTCGTCGCCCAGCCCGCCCTGCAACTCGTCATCCCCGGCGCCGCCGGTGATGACGTCGCCGCCGGCGCCGCCGATCAGCAGGTTGTTTCCGGCATCGCCGATGATCGTGTCGTTGCCGCTGCCGCCGATGACGCCTTCGATCGAGATCAGCACGTCATTGCCGCTGCTGGTGCCCTGGGCCAGATCGAAGGTGGCGTTGGTGGTGCTGGTGCTCCAGTCGCCGATGTCGAAGCCGTCGCCGCCATCCATGTGGTCGGCGTCGGCCCCGCCGGCCAGAACGTCGTCGCCCGCGCCGCCGCTGAGCGTGTCGGCGCCGTCGCCACCTTCCAGGCGGTTGTTCTGGTCGTCGCCGGTGAGGGTGTCGTTGCCCTGGCCGCCGATGAGATTTTCGATGCCGCTCAACACGTCATTCTGACTGTTCTCGCCGGTGGCGAGATTGGCGGTGATGTCGCTGCCCCAGGTGCCGGCATAGCTGGCGGTGTCGATCCCGGCGCCGCCGGTCAGGATGTCGGCGCCGTTGCCGCCGCGGAGCAGGTCGTCGCCGTCACCGCCGATCAGTGTGTCGTTGCCGTCGCCGCCGGCCAGCACGTCATCCCCGGCGCCGCCGGTGAGGGTGTTGGTGAACTGGTCGCCGCTCAGGGTGTCGTCGAAGGCGGAGCCGGTGAGGTTCTCGATCGAGATCAGCGTATCGCCCTCGGAATTCTCCCCGCCGATATCGATGGTGACTCCGATCGCGCTGTCGGCATAGCTGGCGGTATCACTGCCGGCCCCACCATCCAGCGTGTCGGCGCCGCCGCGGCCGTTGAGGATATCGTTGCCGGCATTGCCGCGGAGGATGTTGACGCCGGCATCGCCCGACAGGACATCGGCGCCGTCATATCCTTCCAGGTTCTCGATCGAGATCAGTGTGTCATTGCGGTCGTTTTCGCCGGTGGCGAGGTCGACGGTCACGTTCATCTCGAGGTAGCGCAGCGTGTCGTTGCCATCGCCGCCGTCGATCAGGTCGGCGCCACCTGCATCGCCCAGCACGTCGTCGCCGTCACCGCCGAGCATGACGTCGTCGCCGCTGAGGCCGCCGAGGGTGTCGTTGCCACCGCGGCCCTCCAGATGGTCATTGCCGGTATCCATCTCAGCGTAGAGGAAATGGTCTTGCAGAAAATCATCGCCGTCGCCACCGATCATACGGTCGTCGGCGATGGTACCGGCAAAACGCTCGATTGACGCATAGCTGTCGCCTACCGTCAGAGCGCCGAAGAAGGTGCCAGTCGAGAGATTGATATCGACGCCTTCCGTAATACTCAGATCATTCATTGATCCGAAGACTACAGCGTCAAATCCGGCGCCGCCATCGACCGTATCAGCGCCTGTTGACGCAAAATACAAGTCATCACCGCTATTGCCTTCGAATATTGTATCCTCAGAGCCAACGACAGTATCGCCGTATGTGCTGCCTACGACTTTCTCCAGTCTAGAGATCGTATCGATCACGGCGCCAGCCGCGAAGCCGGTGAAGCGACCATAACCAGCCTGCCCGGCAACAAGATCGACCAGGACGCCTGCTGCGGCATTCTGGAGCGACAGCGTATCGAACCCGTCGCCACCATCGATGACGTTTGCGCCATCGGAACCGGTGAGGACATCGTCGAAGGCCGAACCGGTAACGTTCTCGATCGAGATCAGCGTATCCGTACCCTGACCGGTCGCCGTGCCGGCGCCGAGGTTCACGGTCACAGCCGCTGCGGCGGCGGCATAGCTGACGGTG
>NZ_NYWI01000077.1:0-5963 GCF_002684955.1 Tistrella sp.
CTTCTCCGCCAGCTGCTCCGCCGGCTGCTCCGCCAGCTGCTCCGCCAGCTGCTCCGCCAGCTGCACCGCCGGCTGCTCTGCCTCCCGTTGGGCCAGCTGCACACCTTGCAACACAGCCAGCTGCGCAGCCAGCTGCTCAGCCAGCTGCACAGCGAGCATCGCAACTTGTAGGAAACAGCCAAACAGCCGCGAGCGAGCAAGAGTCTGTGCAGCCTGCAGCTCCGCGAGCTGCTTCTCGACCAGCTGCTCGCCGGAGGCAAGACTCGGGTCTTGCAGATGGCCCAGGACCTCCACCGACGGCGGGAGTGGATGCTCCCAGTGGGGGCAGCGACGGGGCATCGAGCCCGCCGCCGCTCACACGTGGCCCACTGGCCGCGCCACCGGCAGACTCTGCTGATAAGCCGGCTGATTCCGACTCTGACCTTGACATGCCCGATCTCGGCAGAAATTCTGATAGTTCGGACCACACAGACCCATCGGATTCGGGAGAGGACACCGATTCAGAGGATGACGACTCCGATAATGCATTCGCACAACGATTCAGACTGATCATGAGCCGCTCTGCAGGGGCGCACGGTCTAGGCTCGGATGATCTACAGTCTTCTGCGCAGCGTGCTGCACAGACCCCGGTTCTCCGGGATACGTTACCTGCGTCAGCTCGGAGCCGTAGGCAAGACCTCGATCTTGCAGACGGCCCAGTGGAGCAAGATGCGCAGCCTGCCGGGGCCACGGCCGCGACAGCGCCGCTTTCCGCGGATCCTTCCGCCGATCCCGCCGCTCACGCGCCGGCGGCTCCCGAGCTCGCCGCGCGCGCTGACGGCGGACCCCCGGCCGATCCGCTCACTTTAGCTCAGGGACTAAATGATTTAGGTAGTAATGACATGTCAATTTCACCCGAAACAAGCATAGAAAATGAAAGTGGCACAGTTTTCGATTCACCCACGACAGCCGCGTTTGACGTAGAGAGCTTCTTCGCGTCATTGCAAGAGGGTGTTTACGACAGCTCCCACGGTGTGGCAGATTGGACTCTAGGCGACTTAGAAGAATTAGATTCTCGGCTGCGGGAAAATCAGCTAGGATTACCTAATCTCCAGCGCATCGCGACCTGGTGGAGGCGGGCAAGGCCGAGGATTCGAGCCGCACACATGAACGCAATCATCCGAAGTCGCCACAGCCATCTACGCGAGATTGCCGCAGCCCATGGTGGACGAGATCGTGCAGCTGCAGCCGAGGAGCCGCGTCATCTCCGACGCGAGACGTCACGGACCACTCCACGCGACGACGGCGTGCCGCATTCAGATATGGGCGCGCCGACGACGGCAGCCGCCGACGACCGCGAACTACCACCAGCACAGCGCGCCCCCACGACTCCAACAGCTGGTAAGGGAAAAGGTTCTTCAACACACGAAAATGGAGGTTTTTCACCACACGAAAATGGAAGTCTTGCATCCCGAGCCGCGAACGATCCACCATTTGTTGAACATGAAAGTGGCGGATTCTCGCCATTACCATCCGCAAGCAACGAAGATCTTCACCCTTCTCCAGCCGAGAACGAACACGCCACGCTGGGTAGTAGAGAATTGTCGATTCCCATGGACTCCACGGCCCGGGAACAGCCAGCTCTTTCGCTGGAGAGCAGAGACATGTCGATTTCACCGAGCATATCTATGCCTACTTCAGCCGAGCGAAATCCGGGTGTCGGTCGAGATTCCCCCGCGGACGAACATGGAATTCATTTTAGCGAAAATCCAGTTTCAAGTGCATCTGCACGAGCACACGAGGTCCTCGGTGCTCCGGCCGGCAAAACAGGCGCTGGAAAATGCGGCCCCTCTTTGGGGAAGGGCCCGCTTTCGGCCCAGCAACTTGTTCTCCGCGATTGGCGCCAAAGACAGAATTCCGGGCAGGGAAAAGGTGACCAAAATTTTGCAGCGCAGGCAGAGGGGGGGTCAGCAGCAGCGCCGCAATCGGCACTTGATCGTCCGCACGTAGGCCTACGGCTAGACGACCTCGCACGGCTTCCAGTGGCTGGTGGATCCATGGAGGAGGGCACGGGCCGCGCCTCTCCGTCCGACCTCGCGATGAGCCCACGCGCTTCACCCAGACAGCAGCCTGGGGGCCTACCAGACGCACCTGGCCAGGGCCGCCGGAGTGGCCGCGGACGCGGACGGGGGCGTGGGCGAGGACGAGGACGAGGGCGCGGCCGGGGACGACGGGCCGGCGGGCCCCCAGATGGGGACGGAGACGACGACGATAGCGACGACGACGACGGGCACAGCCCGGGCGGCGGCAGCCCGAACGGCAGTCCGTTCCCGTCAGACCCCGCGCCGAGCCCACCCGGTCCTCCAGAGCGGCACCCGTGGGACGCACGGCACAACAACTTCGCACAGTGGGTCTGGGAGCAGCTCGACGGCGTGACTTTGGCGGATGTATTTGCACAAGATGTCACGACTACCATTGACCCGCCCGAGAGCGTCCGGTCCGACTTCATCCAACTCCAGGGTTACGCATTGCAGCGATTCGCGGACACCCACACCTTGGCCGAGTTCGGCCTGCAGGACCAAGAGCGCGCCTTCAAGCTGCACCTCCTTACCGCACGCATGCTCCTCGCGCGCACGGAAGAGCACGGGCACGAGGGGCGCGCTATCTTTCAGGCACGGGTGCGCCGCTTCTACCGGGGTGACTGGCTCGGCCTCCTCCGTGATGCGCAGCGCGCGGCTCCGGCCCGCCCAGCTCCACGCCCACCGGGACGTCGGGGAGCCCAGGCGGACGAGTGGCGACCCGAGCTGGAGGCGGGGGCGCTTGGACCAGAGGCGGCGCTGTTCGAAGCGGTCATCCAGAAGGTGCGCCGCGGCGAGCTCTCGCGAGCAGCGAAGAAGTTGGTCGCGTCGCCTTTAGCCCCGGGCACGCAGGCGACGCTGGACAAGCTCGCGGACCCGCGCCGGCGTCCGACGGAGCTGTTCAAGCCTATTCGCGCGGAGGACCTACAGCACGTCCCGGAGTCCGCGCTGGCGTTAGACAAACGCAAGTTCCTGGAAAACGTGCGGTCCGCCAAGCGCGGGTCAGCGCCTCGTCGATGTGGCACGCGCCACGAGCATTACCGCACGCTGCTGGAAGACATCCGCGCGGCGGATAACTTGTACTTTATGGCGCAGAAGATCGCAGAGGGGGCAATTCCCGAATCCATCCGCGCCGGACTGGCAGTCGCGCACTTAACCGCTCTCCAGAAATTGAACGAGACCGGCGCGCCGACGGGAGACGTGCGTGGGATCGCGACGGGGATCGTTTTACGGAGGTTGGTAGCGCGCACCATCGCCCAGCAGTATTCGGACACAGTACTTCGCGCCACGAGTCCCTTCCAATTCGCCCTCTCGACGAGAGCTGGAGTCGATTGCGTGGCTCTTATGACGCGGCTCCTTACGGATATGGATGATGACACAACTGTTGCCTCTTTGGATGGGGTGGGAGCATATGACCATGTCTCGCGCGCTTGCTTCTTGGAGGAGCTCCGAAACAGCCCGGAATTGGAGAAACTCTTGCCGTTCGTCCGCTTGTGGTACAGCCGCCCATCCATGTACACGTGGCGTGACGAAGCAGGAGTAGTGCACCACATCCCGCAAGCGGAGGGCGTAGAGCAAGGTGACCCTTTGTCGCCTCTCCTCTTCAGCCTGGCTGTCCATGCTGCTCTACGACGGGCGGCAGAGTCTTTGCAACCGGGCGAGCTGCTGTTTGCGTTCTTGGACGACGTCTATACGATCACGCCAAAGGACCGAGCCGCGACGGTTGCGCGAATGGTAGCGACGCACATTCACGAGCACGCCGGCGTTGAGCCAAAACTTGGCAAGTTCCAGATTTGGGGGCGTGGGGGAGGCGCGGAGCCTCCGGGAATCGACGACCTTCTTGATGGCGCTCCGCGCCCGGAGGAACCAATTTGGAAGGGGGATCTGGCCGCGGCCAACAATGGCATCGTGATCTTGGGCACACCGGTGGGCCACCCGGAGTTCGTGCAACGCTTCCTCGACAGCCGCTTGGAGGTTCAGTCGCGCTTCTGGGAACGTCTCAAGGAGGTGCCAGATCTCCAAGCGGCGTGGTTGCTGCTGCTATATTGCGCGGTTCCGCGGGCCAACCACCTCATTCGCGCGCTCCCGCCGGACGTCGTCGCGGACTACGCCCGCGCGCACGACGAGGGCATCTGGGCCACGTTCTTGGACCTCATCGGCTACGCGCCGGGACCCGCACGGAGCCACGCGCGAGCATCTGACTTACCCATAGATAGGGCTTCTGCGGAAAAAGGTAGCGGTAAAGGTAGCAGCAGCCAGCGGCAGTCACAGCTCGAAGTAGCTTCACGGTCTCCTCTGGACTCTGAGTCAGACGACGTACCAGCAGACAGTGAGCCACTTCCAGAGCTGTCGGGGGGAGGGGGGAGGGGTGCAGCGCAGCGATCGGAGAGGCATCCGCCCAACGTAGGCCCGGACCCGGCCGTCGACGCCGCGCGCCAGATAGCCTTTCTGCCGATCGTCATGGGCGGGCTGGGCTTGCGCTCCATGACGCTGCTCTCGCCTGCAGCATATTGGGCAGCATGGGCGGATATCTTGCCGATCATCGCCGAACGCGTCCCGGCGCTGGGCGACCGCGTCCTGCAGGAGCTGGAGCGCGGCGGCTCGCTGATCCCCTGCGTGGCGCAAGTGGAGGCAGCTGAAGGGGTGGTGGCGAACCCTAGCTTCGCCCTTAAGCCGACGTGGCGCGAACTCGTGGAGGGCGCGCGGCCACCCGAGCGCAGCGCTAGTGACGACGACGAGCCTGGCCAATGGCCGCATGGCTGGCAATTCTATGCATCTCTCGGACTTCTAACCCGACATAGAGAGTATGCAGTGATGCCCAGCCTCGACGCAGCCACGCAGGCACGGCTTCGGTCACAGAGTGGCGCGCATGCGGGGGACCACCTCACCGCGCTGCCGCGGTGCGCCTACACGGTGGCGACTCCAGAGCGCATGAATGGCATGCTTCGCCGCCGCGCACGCCTCCCACTGGTCACGGGCCACCGGCAGGACGCGCTTGGCGACTACGGCGCGGCGTGGCCACGCGACGGCGGCCTCAGACGGCGCGGCGCAGCATTCGAGCGGGCGTTTCGGCCGTTGTGGAGGGAGTCCACGGTGACCGCGAGCGAGCACCCGCTGGTGCGCGAGCTCGTGCCCACGGTCCCAGCCGACGACGGACGCCAGGCGGACGTCTTCATCCGGGGCATGTCCATCGGCAACGGCCGCCCGGTGGTGGGGGACATGTGCATGGGCAGTGCACTTCACGCCAACGGGCGGCCATACCCAGACGCGGCGACGACAGATGGAAAGGCGATCGAGCGCCTCACGGACAAGAAGCACGACGACTACCCCGAACTAGTTGCTTCTGATCGCGTCCATTATGTCGTCTTAGCGTGCGAGGAAGGCGGACGATGGGGCCCGGACGTCTTCACCGTTGTCCGCGACCTCGTGCGGATGAAGGCGGCGCCCCTCCACCCACTGCTGCGGCGCTCTGCCGAGTTGGCCTACACACGGCGATGGTGGAGCATCTTGGCGATGCAGGCGCAATCCGCGGCGATTGACTGCATCTTGGGCCAGGATCCGCAAGTGGTCGCTCCGCACGCTTCGCCGCCGCTCGCGTCGGTCCTCGCGTGGGCCGACATCGCACCGGAGCCGTCGCGGGTTGTGTGAGCACTCGTCCAGCAGCCCCAGCTCGGGGGCCGGAGTGCTGAGCGCAGCGTCTGGCAAGTAGTGTACTAGTAGTTACAGTAGTTCAGTAGTTCTTCTTTTCTTTGTTTTCTTTTGTTCTTTTCCGTGTCGCGTTCCAGTGAGCCCGGAGGAAAGGAAGGAGGGAAGGAAGGAAGGAAGGGCTGTTTTCCCGCGCGCTTTTCCAGATGAGACTCTTTCAAGAGCGATGCGCGCGAAAAAAAAAGTAGTAATTAGTTAACC
>NZ_NYWI01000078.1:0-51877 GCF_002684955.1 Tistrella sp.
CTGGACGGTCGTGGCCGACGCCACCGATGTGAGGCTGATCCAGAGCAGCGACGGCGATATCGTCCGTATCGTCGCGGCTGACGCGTCGCGTCAGTCGATAGTCAAGAGCAGCTGGCGGTTCGTGCTGCGGGCGTGGGCGTAGCTGTCGCCGGTCAATCGCGGTACGGTAGATCACCACTCACGCACCCGAGAGGCTTCCATGACCCGCCAAATCCTTGCCGCGCTCACCGCCCTGACCCTCGTCGCCTGCGCCCAGCAGCCTACCTATTCGCCGCCGCCGGTGGATCCGGTGCAGTCCATGCGCAACTACCACAAAGGCGTTGAGCGGCGGGCGATCGCGTCGATGCGCGACCTCGCCACAGCCGGCGCGGCCTTTCCCGAGGATACGTTCGAGGCAGAGACCATCGCCAAGGTCCGGCACGGCATGAAAGACCCGGCGGCCGCCTCGCGTGTGGCGAGATCAATGCCAAGAATTCATATGGCGCCTACACCGGGTTCACACGCTTTGCGGGCACACCGGCCGAGGTGCAGTTCGAAGCGACGGGCGGCACCAATAACTGGATCAACCAGTCTCTGTCGGCGGGGATCACCGACGCCTGCGGCCCAGCGGAGTAATTTTTTCGTCTAAAAGGTGGCACGCGGATGTCCAAAAGCTGGCGCCGCGCAACACGATCCGGCCACGCAGCCGGAAGGGCGTGGCCCAGGGCCGCGCCACGGTCAGGGTCATCACCGTTCCGGGCACCAGCAGGGCGGCGGGGCCGGTCACCTCCGCCACCGCCTCGTAAGGGCCGATGGCCGTCACGCAGGCCGGCAGCCGCCGCCGGTTCAGGCTGCGTCCGTCCAGCATGGCCGGCAATGATTCTTCCGGGCGCGGCAGCCGCTCGACCACCGGGCCGCAGAGCGCAGCGGTCAGCCGCACCACGCCCCGCCCGGCATCGACAGAGGCGACCCCCATCCTGAGCGGCCCCAGCCGCAGCCGGCGCAGCACCCGCCGGTCGACCATCGGCACCATCGCCACCGCCGTCGCCGGATCGGCCAGCCGCCCGGCCACCGCTTCAGGCAGGTGGTCGCCATCGGCGGTGAAGCACCAGCTGCCGGTCGCATCACGTGCCAGCCGCCCGTTCAACCGCGCCGCGCCGACATGAAGACGGCCCGCCACGGCATGGGGCGGCGGCAGCCCCGGCGTCGCTTCCAAGTCCCGGACCGGCGGACTCGCCATCCTCGCGGCTTCCGGCGCCCGCCCGGTGACGGGCAGATCGATCAGGGTCATGGCACGCCTCCCCGGTGTTGGTCGCGTTCCTTGCAAAACGTGCCGGAGATTGTAGGGCATATCTACTTTCAGTTGATCAACAAAACGACGTGCTGTCGTCAGAGGTCGCGGCTATCATCGATCGGTCCCCTCGCGCTTTCCGCCCGGAGCCCCATCCGCATGACGCCGATCGATGCCACCCTGGCCTTCACCCTGGCCGCCCTGTTGATGACCCTGACCCCCGGCCTCGACACGGCGCTGGTGCTGCGCACGGCTGCGGTCGAAGGGCCGAAGCGCGGCATGCAGGCAGGCGCCGGCATCTGCATGGGCGTGCTCGCCTGGGGTGCCATCGCCGCGGTCGGGCTGGGTGCCGTGCTGGCGGTGTCCAGGCTCGCCTACGACGCGCTCAGGATCGTGGGGGCCGCCTATCTGATCTGGATGGGCATCTCGATGATTCGCGGCGCCCGCACCGGTGGGGCGGCACTCGACGCCGCGGCCGCTGCAGCGGCGCCCCGCGCCCGTGGCCAGGGCTGGTTCATGCGCGGCCTGCTCACCAACCTGCTCAACCCCAAGGTCGGCGTGTTCTACGTCACCTTCCTGCCGCAATTCATCCCGGCCGGCGGTGACGTGCTGACCTGGAGCCTCGCTTTCGCCGGCATCCATGCCGTCGAAGGCCTGCTCTGGTTCCTGGCCCTCACCCTCGCCACGCGCAGCCTCGCCTCGGTTCTGAGGCGCGGGGCCGTGGTCGCCTGGCTCGACCGGGTGACCGGCGGGGTGCTGGTGCTGTTCGGTCTCAAGCTCGCCGTCGACGTCCGCTGAGCCGCGGCCGGCGCCGGCATTCGCCCAAGGGAGGTCCAAGCGCATGGCGGTCCGGATCCGGCGCGCGGTCGAAAGCGACATGTTTGCGGTCTACAAACTGCTGCGGTCGTCGACCCTGAATGCCCGCAACCTGCCGCTCGATGCCCGGCGGCGCATGTTCCGCCCGGTCTGGGGCGGCAACGAGGGCTATTACGGCTTCCTGATGGAAGACGAGAAAGAGGTGACCGGCTTCCTCGGCACCCTGTTCACCACCCGCGAGATCGACGGCAAGCCCCAGGATTTCTGCGAAATCCACAGCTGGTATGTCCGCGACAGCCATCGCGATGAAAGCCTGAACCTGCTGCTGCCGGTGATCGGCATGCGCAAGCGTACCATCGTCAACCACACGCCGACCCAGACGGTCTACGACATCGGTGCGCGGTTCGGCTTCAAGGATCTGGAAACCGGCGTCGTCGCCTTCTACCCGCTGCCCACCAGCCTGGGCCGGCCCGAGTATCGGGTCGGCAACCGGCTGGTGCCGGACCGGATCGACCCGGCCTCGCTCCGCATCCTGTCGGACCATCGCGACCTGCGCGACTGCCACCACGTCGCGATCGAAGATCCCGACGGCCCGCCGGTCTATGCCATGTTCAAGACCGTGCGCCGGCGCTGGTTCGAACCCTTCGGCCGGCTGATCCATACCAGCGATCCGGCCGCCTTCGGCCGGCTGGCGGGGCGGATCGCCTGGCGGCTGTGCCTGCGCAACCGCTGGCAGGCGATCATCGCCAACCAGACGATCTTCGATGGCGTTCCCCTCACCGGCGTCACCCGGCGGGTCGGCCGGGACGTGCCGTCACAGTTCCGCTCAAAGACGCTGGAGGCGCACCAGATCGACCAGCTCTGCTCGCAGCCCCTGCTTCAGGGCTACCGGCTGCACTGAAGCCTGGGCGCGCCGCCCCGGGATCAATCCCGATCGGCCATCGCCGCCGCCTTGAGCGGGATCGGCCGGCCGCTGCTGCGCCGGGGGCGCTGGGCTGCGGTCACCACCGGGCGCCCGGCGGGGATCTGCGCGGCCGGGGCCGCGGATGCCTCGTCCTGCACCTCCACCACCTCCTGCACCGCAGCGGCGGTCTCGACGACCGCGGTCCCGGTTTGGGCAGCCACAGGCGCGGCGGACAGGTCGCGATCGTCGATCCGGAAGCCGGCCACCATCTCGGCCAGCTGGTCGGCATCGCCGATCAGTTCGGCCGCAGCCACGGCACTGGTGCGGGCGGCCATGCGGTTCTCGGCCGAGGCAGCGCCCAGCGCCTCCAGCTCGCGCAGCACCGCATCGCCGGCATCGCGGGCCTGGGCGGATGCCTCGGCCACCTCGCCTGCCGCCCGGGCCACCTCGGCGCTGCTGCCGGCAATCTCGTCGGCGGCACCCGCCTGTTCCGCCACCGCCTGGGCAATCGCGACCGCGGCTCCGTCGGCCCGACCGACGGCCTCGGCGATCCGGGCCATGCCAGCCTCGATCCGTCCGATACGCGTCTCCAGATCGGCCATGGCGGTCACCACCTCGGCCACCACCGCCTGGCTGGCGACGATCTTGGCCCCGATTTCTTCCGCCGCATCGGCCGACTGGGCGGCAAGGCGCTTCACCTCGCCCGCCACCACCGCAAAGCCCCGCCCGGCCTCGCCGGCGCGTGCCGCCTCGATCTGGGCGTTGAGCGCCAGCATGTGGGTCTGCTGAGCAATGTCCAGGATCACCTGGTTGACCGAACCGATGCCGCGGCTCGATTCGTCCAGCCGGGTGACCGATCGGGTCGCGGCCAGGGCGGCCTCGGCGCCGTCGGCGACGATCCGGCCGACCTCGCGGCCCTCATCGACGGCGGCGCGCATCGCCTCGGTCACCGAGCGGGCATGGCCGTCCAGATTGCGGTTGGCCATCACGATCCGCTGCACCGCATCCGATGCCGCAGCGGCACTCGCCGACAGTTCTTCCGCGATCGAGCCCAACCCCGACAGCACGTTCATGGTCTGACCGGCCGAGTCGCGGGCCGCGGCCGCACGCCCCTCGGTCTGGTCGGCGGCCTGGCCCAGCCGGCCACCCATCCGATCCAGATCGCGCGACCGCACCGCCAGCGACGCGCCGACATCGCGCACCCGGCCCAGATCACCGCGCAGCCGGGCAAGCATATGGTCAAGGTCACGGGCCATGGCGCCGACCTCGTCATTGCGCCGGCCACCGCTATGGTCAGCGGTCAGGTCGCCTTCGGCCGCGCGGGCCAGCACCTTGCGCATGCCGCCGATCGGCCGGGTGACCGCCCGGCCGATGATCAGCCCGGCAAGCAGGGCCGCAACCGCCGCCACCACGGCCAGCCCGATCATCGCAAAGCGGGTGTCGGCGGTCGCCGCCGCCTCGGCGGCACCACGGGCATCGGCGGTCTGGGTCAGGCTGCGCCGGGTGTCGGCCAGAAGCTGCGCGGCACTGGGCCCCAGCACCTCCACCGCCTCGGTCCGGCGTTCGGCGACCTGGCCCACCAGCTCGCGCAGGGTCTTCGCCCCCTTGGCAAGGTCGTTGCGCAGATTGGAAATCTTCGACAGCGTCTCCAGCCGGCCCGGATGCATCATCTTCAGCTCCAGCGACAGCACCGCCCGCCTGGTCTCGGCCAGGGCCGCATCCATCGCATCGGCATGGGCCATGTCGCCCGAGGCCATGAACAGGCCCGCTTCCTCGCGCGCCGTCAGCAGGAAGCGCTGGATCACCGCCGCCTGATAGGCCGACTGGATGTCCTGATCGATATAGCTTTCGCGGATGATGTCGGTCAGCCCGCCTTCCGATGTCCTGAAGGCCGGCTCCATCTGCTCCCGCCAGAGCGCGCCGCGGGCGATTTCGACCTCGGCCAGTTCCTCGACCGCCCGGGCGAAGGCCCGGGTTGCGGCCGCGACCTGCTCCGCCGCCGGTCCCAGAGCGTCGATCCGCTCTTCGGCCGAGCGGACATGGCTGCGGAACGCCTCCAGCCGTGCCGGATCGCCCGTCGCCACCAGCAGATCGGCAGCGGCACCGGCAGCGGCCAGGTCACCCTCGGCCGCGGCCATGGCGCGGGCGGCGCCGACATCGTCCTTATAGGCGGCAAGCCCGGTTCCAGCCCGGTCCAGTGCCACCACCGCCGCGCCAAAGCCGGCCACGGCCAGAACCAGCAGAACGGCGAAGCCGATCGTCAGCTTGCGACGGATGGTCATGGAACGCGCGCTCCCGAACCGATTGACGACGGGCCCCCCGGAACCGGGGCGACCAATTCGCCAAGAGGTATAGGGTGGCGATGACATGCGCATGACGGTGCAATGACATTTAACGAACGGGTCACGCACCCGGGGTCAGGCGGTCATCGTCCAGGGCAGCGTCACCGTCATCTCCAGCCCGCCGGTCGTCCGGTTGGCGGCGGCGATCCGCCCGCCATGGGCCTCCACCGTGCGCCGGGCGATGGCGAGACCCAGGCCGTAGCCCTGGCTGCGGCTGCCGTCGGGGCCGCGCACGAAGGGCTCGAAGATCGTGGCCAGCATCTCCGACGGCACCCCCGGCCCCCGGTCGCGGACCCTGAGCACGTGGCGATGTGCCCGCGCGTCGATATCCACCGACACACTCACCACCCCGCCTGCGGGCGAGAACTTCAGCGCATTGCGGATGATGTTCTCCACCGCGCGGCGCATCAGCTCGGCGCTGCCCTTGATCAGCATCGCGCCGGCCGCAAGGCTTGCCGCCGGCGTCACATGGCTCTCCACCGTCACCCCGGCGGGCCCGGCCTCAAACCGCGCATCGGCCACCACCGAGGCCACCAGCCCGTGCAGATCGAAATAATCCTCGCGGCGGGGGGCGTCGTTTTCCACCCGCGACAGGGTCAGCAACTCGCCCACCAGCGTGTCGAGCCGCGCCGTTTCAAGCTCCAGCCGGTCCAGCGTCACCGCCACCCGATCGGGCGACTGGCGCACCAGCCCCACCGCCATATGCAGCCGGGCAAGTGGCGAGCGCAGCTCGTGAGAGACGTCGTGCAGCAGCCGGTCGCGCGCCGCCACCGTCTGTTCCAGCCGCGCCGCCATGACGTCGAAATCACGGGCGAGATCGGCCAGCTCGTCACGCCGCCGCCCCATCGCCGGGCCCAGTCGCACCCCGAGATCCCCGCCGGCCAGGTCGTCGAAGCCCCGGCGCAGCCGCAGGATCGGCCGGATCAGATAGCGCGCGAGGGCGGCGCTGAACACCAGACCGCCGGCGACCCCCAGCAGGATGATCTCGGGCGGCATCTTGAACGGGCCGCCCGGGCGCGGGGGTACCCGCAGGTCCGCCAGGTCGCGCGACAGCTGCCAAACCGTACCGTCGGGCGCCAGGGCATGGCGGATCAGCACGTCGTCCCGGCGGATCACCGCCGTGTCCGGCAGGGTGCCGGCATCGGCCGGCCGCACCATCAGCCCCGCCCGCTCATCCGCGGGCCAGGCGGCGATCATGCGTTGCAGGGCCGGCAGGCCGCCGGTTTCCAGCGCGGCCGCCGCCGAGGCCACCTCGACGGGGGCCAGCCGGTCCTCGAACAGGCGCATGATCGGCCGGGGCGGATCGTCGAACAACTGGATCGCGACCCACAGCGTCTGGACCATCAGGAAGAAGGTCACGCCGAAGCCGAACAGGATCTTCCAGAACAGCCGGCCCCTCACGGCCGCCAGGATGGGCATGCTCATGCACGGTTCACCCGATAGCCCACCCCGCGCACGGTTTCCAGCACGGTCTCGTCGACCCCGCGCTCGACCAGCTTGCGGCGCAGATGGCTCATATGGACATCGATGCTGCGGTCATAGGTCTCGTGCGGCCGGCCCAGCACCTCGCGCGACAGCTCGTCCTTGGCCACCACCCGGTTGCCGGCGCGGATCAGCCGTTCCAGCAGATTGAATTCGGTGGCGGTCAGGTCCACGATCTCGCCGGCCACGATCACCCGCCGGGCCTCGGTCTCAAGCCGGATCGGCCCCGCCTCGATCGAGGCGGGCGCCACCAGCGCCGCCGCCTCGCTGCGCCGGAGCACCGCGCGCAGCCGTGCGACCAGCTCGCGCGGATAGCAGGGCTTGGGCACGTAATCGTCGGCGCCCAGTTCCAGCCCGACCACCCGGTCGACATCGTCGCCGCGGGCGGTGAGCATGATCACCGGCACCCGGCTGGCGGCGCGCAGCCGGCGCAGCACGTCCAGCCCGCCGATCCGCGGCAGCATGATGTCGAGCAGCACGGCGGCATAACCGCCGCCGAGTGCCGCCTCCAACCCGGCATCGCCGGTGGTGACGAGGGTGGTGTCGAACCCTTCGCCGGCCAGATACTCGGTCAGCATGGCACCGAGTTCGGCATCGTCGTCGATCATCAGGATGCGCGGGCCGGACATGGATCCCTCTGTGCCGTCATGACGTTGCGCCGAACATATACCGGTCCGCGACCGGGCGTGAGGGGGCTCGCGTCGGTTTTACCGGGGTTTTACGTATCATCCACACAGGCCTTACCGACGGCGGCCTTCCGCTCGGTTATGCTCTAGCCCGACTTCTTCCGCGTCACCCAGGATCGAGCCGTTCATCCCGTGTCCTCCCCGTCCTCCGGTCCCGCCTCCGGCTTCGCCCGGCGCCTCCGCGCCCTGCGGCTGCCCGTGCTCCTCCTCGTCCTCGCCGCTGCCGGCTACGGCATCTGGCGCTACGCCTTCCCCGAGGCGCCGCCGGCGCCGCCGCCGACCGTTGCCGTCCACCGGGCGGATCTGGAAGACACCGTGCTCGCCAACGGCACGCTGGAAGCGATCAAGATGGTCAGCGTCGGCGCCCAGGTCTCGGGCCAGATCAAGACGCTCGCGGTCGATGTCGGCGACAAGGTCAAGGCCGGCGACCTGATCGCCGAGATCGATTCGCTCAACCAGCAGAACGATCTGCGCAATGCCGAAGCGGCCCTCGCCAATGTCCGTGCCCAGTATCGCGCCAAACAGGCCGCGCTGAAACAGGCGGAACTCGCCTTCAGGCGCGAACGCGAACTTCTGGCCGGCCGCGCCGGTGCCCGGGCCGATTACGAAAACGCCGAGGCGACGCTCGCCACCACAAAGGCCGAACTCGCCGCGCTGGAAGCCCAGATCGCGCAGGCCGAAATCACCGTCGACACGGCCAAGGTCGATCTGGGCTACACCCGGATCACGGCACCCATGGACGGCACGATCGTGGCCGTGGTCGCCAAGGAAGGCCAGACGGTGAACGCGGTGCAGAGCGCGCCGACCATCGTGATGCTGGCCCAGCTCGACACCATGACCGTCACCGCCGAGGTCTCGGAAGCCGACGTGACCCGGGTCGTGCCCGGCCAGGACGTCTATTTCACCATCCTGGGGGAGCCGGGCCGGCGCTATACCGGCAAGCTGCGGTCGGTCTATCCGGCGCCGGAATCGGTCGCCACCACCACCAGCTCCACCACCTCTTCATCGTCCTCCAGCAGTTCGTCGTCTTCGTCCAGCACGGCAATCTATTACGATGCGCTGTTCGACGTGCCCAATCCCGACGGTAAGCTCAGGATTTCGATGACAGCCCAGGTCTCGATCATCATCGACCGGGCCCCTGATGCCCTCACCATCCCGTCTTCCGCGCTCGGTACCCGTGCCGCCGACGGCAGCTATATGGTTCAGGTGCTGGGTGCCGACGGCACCATCACCCCCCGCAAGGTGACGGTCGGCATCGACAACAACGTTCAGGCCCAGATCCTGACCGGGCTTGAAGAGGGCGAGCGGGTGGTCGCCACCAACACCGCCACCGTCGGCACCAACATGCAGGCCCGCCGCCCCCGTGGCCCGATGGGGTTCTGAGCCCGTGACCGGAACCGATACCGCCAGGGAACCCCTGCTCCGGGTCCGCGGCCTGCGCCGCGAATTCCCGGCCGGCGACCGCATGGTCGCGGTGCTTCAGGACGTCGACCTCGACATCGAGGCGGGCGAGATGGTCGCCATCATCGGCGCCTCCGGCTCGGGCAAGTCGACGCTGATGAACATTCTGGGCTGCCTGGACCGGCCCAGCGCCGGCTCTTATCGCATCGCCGGCCGCGACACCCGCGAGCTGGAGCCCGACGAGCTGGCGGAACTTCGCCGCGAGCATTTCGGCTTCATCTTCCAGCGCTATCACCTGCTCTCGACGCTGACGGCGGTCGAGAATGTCGAGATTCCGGCGGTCTATGCCGGCGGCGACCGGCGCAGCCGGCGGGAGCGGGCGCTGGACCTGCTGGGTCGGCTGGGGCTCGGCGACCGCACCGGCCACCGGCCGAGCCAGCTGTCGGGCGGCCAGCAGCAGCGGGTCAGCGTCGCCCGCGCGCTGATGAACGGCGGCCGGGTGATCCTGGCCGACGAACCCACCGGCGCGCTCGACAGCCGCAGCGGCGAAGAGATGCTGAAGCTGCTGGGCGAACTGCATCAGCAGGGCCACACGATCATCATCGTGACCCACGATGCCAAGGTGGCGGCGATCGCCGACCGGATCATCGAGATCAGCGACGGCCGGATCATCGCCGACCGCCGCAAGGAAGATGCCGGTGCGCCCACCGGCGACCGCCTGGCACCGGCCGGGCGGCGCGGCGGTTTCGGCATCGCCCGTCATCTCGAAGCCTTCCGCATGGCCCTGCGGGCGATGGTGGCTCATCGCCTGCGCACCTTCCTCACCATGCTCGGCATCATCATCGGCATCGCCTCGGTGGTCTCGGTGGTGGCGCTCGGCGAAGGCTCGCAGCAGGAAATCCTGAAGAGCATCTCATCGATCGGCACCAACACCATCGATGTCATGCCGGGCGAAAGCTTCGGCGACATGCGCGCCGGCCGGGTACGCACCCTGCTGCCGTCGGATGCCGAGGCGCTGGCAAGCCAGCCCTATGTCGACAGCGTCACCCCCCAGGTCTCCAGTTCGGCGACGCTGCGCTACGGCAATGTCTCGCTCACTGCCTCGATCTCAGGCGTCGGGCCGCAATTCTTCCGGGTGCGCGGCTATACCATGGCCGACGGCCAGATCTTCAACGACACCAGTGTCGAACGCCGCGCCCAGGAAGCGGTGATCGACACCAAGACCCGCGACGAGGTGTTCAAGCATGGTGTCGACCCGATCGGCGAAGTCATCTTCCTCGGCACCGTGCCGGTGCGGGTGATCGGGGTCGCCAACACCCAGGACAGCGCCTTCGGCAGCTCGGATGCGCTCAATGTCTGGATCCCCTACACCACTGCGATGAACCGGGTGCTGGGCCAGAACTATCTGCAGCGGATCACCGTCCGCGTCTCCGACGAGGTGGCCAGCGACGTGGCCGAGCGCAACATCCAGGCGCTGCTGACCCGCCGCCACGGCGTGCGGGACTTCTTCATGATGAACACCGACACCATCCGCCAGACGATCGAGAGCACCACCCAGACCATGACCCTGCTGGTCTCGATGATCGCGCTCATCTCGCTGATCGTCGGCGGCATCGGCGTGATGAACATCATGCTGGTCTCGGTCACCGAGCGGACGCGCGAGATCGGCGTGCGCATGGCGGTGGGCGCGCGTCAGGGCGACATCCTGCGCCAGTTCCTGATCGAGGCGGTGCTGGTCTGCCTGCTGGGCGGTGCGCTGGGCGTCGGCCTCGCCTTCGGCATCGGCGCCCTGCTGGAACAGAACGGCGTGGCCATGATCTATTCCGGCACCTCGATCATCGCGGCTTTCGCCTGCTCCACCCTGATCGGCATCATCTTCGGTTTCCTGCCCGCCCGCTCCGCCGCACGGCTGGATCCGGTCGAGGCCCTGGCGCGGGAATGACGTCCATGTCCCCTCTCCGCATCTCCCTCGCCCTTATGGTCGCCACCGCCCTCTCGGGCTGCGGCAGTCTGATGGAAACGCCCTACGACCGGCCGGCCCTTCAGCTTCCGGCCGGCTGGCAACAGGGCAGTTCCGCCGACCGGGCCCTGCCCAGAACCCTCGATGCCGCATCGGTCAAGGCCGATGCCTGGTGGACGGTGTTCCAGGAACCCGAACTCGACCGGCTGATCGACCGGGCCTTCGCCCGCAACAACGGCCTTGCCGCCGCGGCGATCGCGGTACGCCGGGCCCAGCTTCAAGCGGGGCTGGCGGAAGACGACACCCTGCCCCGGCTCGGCTCGTCCACCCAGGTCTCGCGCGACCGGGAACTCGCCGACGACACCAGCGCCACCAGCTATTCCACCAACCTCACGGTCAGCTGGGAGCTGGACCTCTGGGGCCGGCTGGGGCGCACGCTCGACGCCGCCCGCTTCGAGGCCGCCGCCACCGAACAGGACCGGCAGGCGACCGCCCTCAGCCTGGCCGCCACCACGGCCGAGCTTTACTGGACCCATGTCTATCTCACCCAGCGCCTGGCTCTGGCCGATGCCAGTCTGGACTATGCGCGCCGGATCGCCGACATCGTCGACGTGCGCTGGCGGGCGGGTGCGGTCTCCGATCTCGACCGGCTCCAGGCCCGGCAGAATGTCGAATCGCAGGAAGCCGCGCGGCTGCTGATCCTGCAAAGCCAGGTGGAGAACGACAACGCGCTGTCGATCCTGTTCGATGCCCCGCCCCAGCCGGTGGATCTGGCCCGCGACCGCCTGCCGGACGGCATGCTGCCGGCGATCCCGGCCGGGCTGCCGGCGGGCGTGCTGGCCCGCCGGCCCGACATCCGGGCGGCGGAACTCAGGCTGCGTGCCAATCTCGCCGATATCGACGCCACCCGCGCCAGCTATCTGCCGACCTTCTCGCTGACCGGCAGCCTGGGCGGCAGCAGCGTCGCACTCCGCGACCTGCTCGCCAACCCGGTGGCGACGCTTGGCCTGGGCCTCACTCTGCCCTTCCTGAACTGGACCGAGCGCGACCTGACCATCCGCACATCCGAAGCCGATTACGAGGCCGCGGTGGTCAATTTCCGCCAGACCCTCTACCAGGCTTTCGCCGACACCGAAAACGCCCTGTCGGCGCGCCAGCGCCGCGCCGAACGCGACCTGCGCCTTCAGGCCGCGCTCGAGGCCGCCCGCGCGGCCGAGCAGATCTACGAAACCCGCTACCGGGCGGGGGCCGTCGACCTCCAGTCCTGGCTGGACTCCCAGGAAACCCGCCGCACGGCCGAACTCAACCTGCTTGAAAACCGGCTGGAAGAGATCCGGGCGATGATCACGCTTTACCAGGCCCTCGGCGGATCGGCCACGTCTGCCACCCCATAACCACAGATAGCATCTTTAAACAGAAACACACCAGAGTTACCATCCGCTCATCCGGCGCCGTCATCATGCCGGATGAGCGTCGGATCGCCCTCGGCCCGCAATTCTTCCGCACCCCGGCAGCCATGGCGCATACGCCTCGTGTCCTGATGACCGACATGATCTTTCGAGGCATTTCACCATGGCAAACCTCACCGGCGGGGTCGGCGCAGACCGCATCACCGGCACCACAGGCCACGACCTGATCCAGGGTCGGGCGGGCAACGACATTCTCGACGGCCGGAGCGGCGACGACGTGCTCTCCGGTGAGAGTGGCAACGACCAGCTGGTCGGCGGCAGCGGCAACGATAGGATGGATGGTGGCACGGGGGACGATGTCATGATCGTCTCAGGCAGCTTCGGTATCGACACCTATCTCGGCGGCGCCGGCACCGACACCATCCGGCTCACAGGCGATGCCTGGAGCACCCGCCTCACCGTCAAAACCGCCGGCAGCATCGAACGCCTCGACATCGGCGAGTATGACCTCTCCGGCACCGTCGGCGCCGACATCTTCGATCTCTCGGGTCTCGGCGGCTACACCAAGACCACCGTCATCCGCCTCGGCGCCGGCAACGACCAGTTCACCGGCAGCGCCGTCACCGATCTCGTCGATGGCGGCGACGGAAACGACATCCTGAAGGGCGGGGCCGGCAACGATGTCCTCTATGGCGGCCTCGGCAACGATCAGCTCGATGGCGGCGCCGGTAATGACGTCTTCGAACTCGCCGGCCGCTTCGATGCCGACACCTATCTCGGCGGTGCCGGCACCGACACCATCCGGCTCACAAACGACGCCTGGAGCACCCGCTTCACCGTCAAGACCACCGGCAGCATCGAACGCCTCGACATCGGCGAGTATGACCTCTCCGGCACCGTCGGCGCCGACATCTTCGACCTCTCCGGTCTCGGCGGCTACACCAGGGCCACCGTCATCCGCCTCGGCGGCGGCAACGACCAGTTCACCGGCAGCGCCGTCACCGATCTCGTCGATGGCGGCGACGGTAACGACATCCTGAAGGGTGGGGTCGGCAAAGACCAGCTCTTCGGCAACAGCGGCAACGACACCATTTCAGGGGGCAATGAGGCCGACCTGCTCGAAGGGGGGATCGGCGCCGACAGGCTCAGCGGCGGCACCGGTGCTGATCGCTTCATCTATACGGGTACCGGCGACAGTACGACTGCGGCCTCGGGGCGTGACACCATCCTCGACTTCAGTCGGGCGGGTGGCGACAAGATCGACCTCTCTGCATTCGCCGGGACATTTCTGTTCATCGGCACGTCCGGCTTTACCGGCAAGGCCATGCAGCTTCATGCGGTGTCAGCCACATCCGGCCTGCTGATCGAGGGGGATATCAACGGCGATCGCTTTGCCGATTTCGCCATCCTGGTGGCCGGGGTCGGCAGCCTTGTCGCAAGCGACTTCATCCTCTGACTGCCTCTGCGTCCGCGATTTACTTTGCAGCCGGCCTGCCGCAGGATGGCGACCGACGTTCCCGTCGCCTCACATGAAGTGGCAGATCCATGGCAACCATCCGCGGCACCTCGGGCAATAACAGGCTCACCGGCACCGATGTCGCCGACACGCTCTACGGGCTCGACGGCAACGACATCCTCGATGGCGGCGAAGGCAATGATCTCTATGACGGCGGCAACGGCAACGACACCTTCCTGATCTGGGGCGCGACCGGCACCGACACCTTCCGGGGCGGTGCCGGTACCGACACGATCCGGCTGACCGACGGGGTCAGTACCGCCAGCTTCGTGCTCGGCACCAAGGCGTCGGTGGAGCGGATCGATTTTGCCGGTTTCGACCTCACCGGCACAGATGGCGACGACGTGTTCAACCTTGGGGGTGTGATCAGCCTGATCGGCCGGCGGACGATCTGGCTGAACGACGGCGATGACCGCTTCACCGGCTCGGCCGCCGGCGACAGCGTTCATGGCGGCACCGGCGACGATCGCCTGGATGGCGGGGCCGGTGACGACATCCTCGAAGGCGGTATCGGCAACGACACGCTGATCGGCAATGACGGCAATGACCGCATCGTGCTGCAGGGACGGACCGGCCAGGACAAGATCCTGGGCGGCGGCGGCACCGACCGTGTGGTGATCGCAGGCGGCACTCAGTTGAGCTATCTGTCGCTCAACGCATCGGCCTCGATCGAAATCCTGCGCTTCGAGACCGGTGCTGCGCTGGAAGGCACCAGCGGACGCGACACCATCGATCTCTCGGGCGTCACCGCTTATGAAAACCGTCAGACCATCCGTCTCGGATCGGGGGCCGACAGCTTCAACGGCTCAAAGGCCGGGGACATGGTCGACGGCGGCAACGGCAATGACCGGCTTCTGGGGGGCGACGGCAACGACATCCTGGAAGGCGGCGCCGGCAGCGATGTACTGAACGGCGGCAATGGCAACGACATCTTCCGCGTCCAGGGCGCCTTCGGGGTCGATTCCTATAGCGGTGGCACCGGCACCGACACGCTCGAGATCGTCGGCGGCGCCCAGACCAGCAGCCTGCGGCTGCCGGCCAGCGCGTCGGTCGAAGTCCTGAAGTTCAACGGCTTCGACCTGAGCGGCACGGATGACAACGATCATTTCGACTTCAGCGGCATCACCACGATCATCGGCCGGCGCACCATCTGGCTGAATGACGGCGATGACGTCTTCACCGGCTCCGGAACCGTCGACGACGTTCATGGCGGCGAGGGTGACGACCGCATCGAAGGCGGCGCCGGCAACGACATCATCGAAGGGGGCGGCGGCAGCGACACGCTGCTCGGCGACGGCGGCAACGACATCTTCCGGGTCCAGGGCGATTTCGGCGCCGATATCATCCGCGGCGGCACCGGCACGGATACCCTGCAGGTGGTTGCAGGCGCCGAGACCTCTGCGTTGACCCTGGACGCCGCCGCCTCGGTCGAAATCCTTGCCTTCACCAAGGCCGACCTCAACGGCACGGATGGCAATGACGACTTCAACCTCTCCGGCATCACAAAGATCACCAATGGCCGGACGATCTGGCTCAATGCCGGCAATGACGTCTTCATCGGGTCGCAAACCGTCGACCGTGTCCACGGTGGCGCCGGCAATGACCGTCTGCAGGGCGGCAAGGGCGCCGATATCCTGAGCGGCGGCACCGGGCGCGACAGCTTCGTCTACACCGCCGCCTCGGACAGCACCGTTGCCGCCACCGGCCGCGACCGGATCGAGGACTTCTCCCATGCCCAGGGGGATCGCATCGACCTCTCGGCCATTGATGCGGTCACCGGCACCAGCGGAAATCAGGCCTTCACCTATATCGGCAGCGCCGGCTATTCGGGTAAAGGGGGCGAAGTGCGGGTGGCCGTGGTGACCAGCGGCGTGCTGGTCTACGCCGACCTCGACGGCGACAGATCCTCGGATATGAGCATCCTGGTCACCGGCGTCACCAGCCTGACGGCCGCCGACTTCATTCTCTGACCAATGGCTTAGTTAGCCCTGGACCCAGGCATCGGCATAGGCGTCGGAGGCCGGGATCACCCGGATCAGATCGATCAATGTCCCCGCCGGGTCGCGGATGATGAAATGCCGCTGGCCGAAGGCCTCGTCACGCAGCGGCTGAATCACCTCGACCCCCTCGGCTGCCTGCAGCCTTGCCCATTCGGCATCAACGTCGTCGACCTCCAGGTTCAGCAGCACGCCACCGACCGGCCGGCGATATCCGGCCGGGACGGTCTCGTGGGCGTAGTCCAGCACCGCCAGGTTCACCTCGGGATGGGTGGCATGGCGCAGATGCACGTACCAGTCCGCGACGAAGACCGGCGCGAAGCCCAGATGCGTCTGCCAGAAGGCGGCCGTCTCGACCACGCGATCGGTCATGATCACCGGATACCAGCTGTCGATTCTCATCATCCATCCCTCCCCCGGGCCCAGGGCGCCATCGCGTCCGGCCGCTCGTGAACAACCACCACCATTAAACAAACAGGCAGACTGTTTGTAAATATCCCGATTGCGGGCGCCGCCCAGGGCGCGTAGCGTCAGCTCCGGACAGGCTGGGGGTTGGACGAATCATGACCGGAGGCACCGGACGACGGAGCAATCGCGAGCGCTCGGAAGACACCCGGCGCCGGCTGATCCAGGCTGCCCGCAAGGCCTTCGCCGACAAGGGCTATGCCGCGACCGGCACGCCGGAACTGGTCGCCGCCACCGGGCTCAGCCGCGGCGCGCTCTATCACCAGTTCCCCGACAAGGCGGCCCTGTTCCGGGCGGTTCTGGAAGATGCCCAGCAGGATGTGGTGGCCGCGATCGACGCGGCCGCCGCTGCGGCACCCGATGCCCTCGCCGCCCTGCGCCGGGGATCGCGCGCCTTCGTGGCCGCCTGCATGCGCCCCGGCATCCGCCGGATCGTGCTGATCGACGGCCCCGCCGTCCTCGGCTGGCAGGTCTGGCGCGAGGTGGATGCCGCCCATGCGCTGGGCACGCTGATCGCGGGCCTCGACGCCCTGGCCCAGGCTGGGCGGCTGCGTCCCGGCCTCACCGTTCAGGCCACGGCGCTGCTGCTTTCGGGCGCGCTCAACGAAGCGGCGCTGGCGGCGAGCGAAGGCCGGCTCGGCGATGCCGAGATCGCCACGGCGATCGATGCGCTGCTCGACGGGGTCAGCCGGCCGGCCTGACGAAATCCACCGCCCGGGCGATCACCCGGGCATCGGCCAGGATACGGGCATGGCCCAGCCCGTCCAGCTCCACCATGGCGGCATCCGGCCAGGCCCCGGCCGAGGCGCGCCCCGCCGCGATCGGCACCACCCGGTCATCGGCGGAATGGAAGAACAGGGCCGGCACCGTCGCCATCCGTGCCTGGCGCGGCAGGTTCATCTCGTGAAGACGGGCGCCCAGGCGGTCCAGCTCCGCCTCAAACGCCGTGCGCGCCGCCTCGTCATACCCCATCTGCGCCGCCAGCGCCCGGGCACCGTCCAGATAGCGCGCCGGTGCCGCCACAAAGGCCAGCCGCGCCACCCGGGCGCCCTCTTCCAGCACGGCGACGGCCGAAGCGGCACAGCCGATCGAATGGGCGATCAGCCCCGCCACCGGCCCCACCGCCGCAATCACCGCGGCCACCGCCCGCGCCAGCACCGGGATCGGCGCAACCTCGCCGCCGGAGCGGCCATGTCCCGGCAGATCGAAGGCCACCACCCGGCTTCCCGCCGCCAGCAGGGGCGCCACGAAGCCGGCCATGTCGGCATGGCTGCCGTCCCAGCCATGCACCAGCACCACCACGGGGCCCTCGGTGCCCCACTGATAAAGGGCAAGCGTCTCGCCGTCGAATGCCAGCTCACCCCGCTGGGCCGGCGGCAGCTCCACCCAGGCCGGCCGGGCGCGGCTGCGATCGGGGGTGACGAAGGCCCGGGCCAGCTCGGCCGGTGCAGGCACGGCACGCGGCGCCGTGGCGGTGGTGCTGCTCGACATGGGAACGACGGGCTCCGATACGGGTTGACTCAATCATGATGATCATCATCATTAACAGCATCGACCGCTCCCGTAAAGGGCCACCACCCCATCCGAAGGTGTCTCCCCCATGACCCGCACCGTCATCGCCGGCTATGTCCGGACCCCGTTCCACTTCGCCCGCAAGGGCGCGCTCGCCGGCATGCGCCCGGACGATCTGGCCGCGATCCCGCTGCGCGGCCTTCTCGACCGCAGCGGGCTCGATCCGCGGCTGATCGAGGACGTGATCATGGGCTGCGCCTATCCCGAAGGCGAACAGGGTGACAATGTCGCCCGCATCGCTTCCCTGCTCGCCGGCCTGCCGATCGAAACCGGCGGCATGACCGTCAACCGCTTCTGCGGCTCGTCGATGTCGGCCATCCATATCGCCCACGGCCAGATCGCGACCGGTGCGGGGGAGGCCTTCATCTGCGCCGGGGTCGAATCCATGAGCCGCGTGCCCCAGGGCGGGTTCAGCTTCTCGCCCAATCCGCGCTTCCGCAGCCCCGATCTGCCCGATGCCGAAATCATGACCGAGGCCCATATCACCATGGGTCGCACCGCCGAAAACGTGGCCGCGCGCTATGGTATCGACCGCGCGACGCAGGAAGGCTTCGCCCTCCGCTCCCAGCAGAAGGCACGCGACGCCCAGGCGGCCGGCCGGCTTGCCGACGAGATCGTGGCGGTGCACACGCCCGACGGCGTGGTTGATGCCGATGGCTGCCTGCGCCCCGGGACCACACTCGAAGGCCTGGCCGGGCTGAAGCCCGCCTTCGGTGCCGACGGCACGGTGACCGCGGGCACGGCCTCGCCGCTGACCGACGGCGCCGTGGCGGTTCTCGTCACCTCGGAAGACTTCGCCCGCGCCCAGGGCCTGCCGATCATGGCGGTGGTCCGCGCCACCGCGATTGCCGGCTGCCCGCCCGAGATCATGGGCATCGGCCCGGTGCCGGCCAGCCGCAAGGCGCTTGCCCGTGCCGGCATCGGGGTGGGTGATCTGAGCGTGGTCGAGATCAACGAGGCCTTCGCCAGCCAGGCGGTCGCCTGCCTGCGCGCGCTGGAGATCCCCGAGGACATCGTGAACCCGGATGGCGGCGCCATAGCACTCGGCCATCCGCTGGGGGCCTCCGGCGCGCGGATCACCGCCAAGGCGGCACAGCAGCTGATGCGGGGCGGCGGCCGCTTCGCGCTCGCCACCCAGTGCATCGGCGGCGGTCAGGGCATCGCCACGATCCTGGAAGCCGTCTGATCGGCAGATCTGCGGTCAAAGGCCGCCCAGACGCCATCCGGCCCGTCCCAGGCGCCGCGGGTGGCGCCCTTGGAATACTCGGTCGCGCGCTGCTCGAAGAAATTGGCGTGCTCGACCCCGTTCAGGATTTCCACCAGCCAGGGCAGCGGGTGCGGCACCAGCGCCCGCGCGCCCTGGTCGGGGTCCGAGAAACAGCCATGGACGGGGGTCAGGCCCAGCTGGGTCAGCCGCCAGTCGGCGATGTAGCGGACATAGGCCTTCACCTCGTCCGGCCGCAGCCCCTCGACCGGCCCCAGCTCGAAGGCGAGATCGATGAACCGGTCTTCCAGGCCGACCATGGTCTTCGCCACATCGGTGATGTCGTCGCGCACCGCCCGGGTGACCGCGCCGGTCTCGCGGTGCCATTCGTGGAACAGACGGATGATGCCTTCGCAATGCAGGCTTTCGTCCCGGACCGACCAGCTGACGATCTGGCCCATGCCGTTCATCTTGTTGTGGCGCGGGAAGTTGAGCAGCATTGCGAAGCTTGCGAACAGCGCCATGCCTTCGGTGAAAGCGCCGAACATGGCCAGCGTCCGCGCCACATCGGCCACCGTGCCGGTGCCGAAGCTGTGCATGTAATCGGCCTTGGCGCGCATGTCGGCATAGTCGCGGAAGGCTTCGAACTCGGCCTTGGGCATGCCCAGCGTCTTCAGCAGCAGCGCATAGGCATCGATATGCACCGTCTCCATGTTCGAGAAGGCGGCCATCATCATCTGGATTTCCAGCGGCTGGAACAGCGGCAGATAGCGCTTCAGATAATTGTCGCCGACCTCGATATCCGACTGGGTGAAGAAGCGGAAGATCTGGGTCAGCAGGCCGCGATCGGCATCGCTCAGCCGGTCCGAGGTCCAGTCCTTGACGTCGCCGCCCAGCGGCACCTCTTCACCCATCCAGTGGATCTGCTGCTGGCGCTTCCAGAAGGCATAGGCCCAGGGGTAGCGCTCCACGTCATAGGTGCCGGTGGCCGTCAGCAGCCCGACCCGGCCGGTGCCGACCAGGGTCATCGGATCGAGATCGCCGGCGATCACGCGCCTCACTGACATGCCAGGCACTCCTCGTAATCGGTGCGTGCGGTCGCGGCCAGGCTGGCCCCGGCACGGGTGCCGCCGGCAAAGCCCGCCCGCTGGATGGATTTGGAGCGGCAGTAATAAAGGCTCTTCACCCCCCGCTCCCAGGCGGTCCAGTGCAGCATGTGCAGATCCCATTTATCGATATCGGCCGGCAGATACAGGTTCAGCGACTGGCTCTGGCACAGGAAGGGTGCACGGTCGGCCGCCAGTTCCACGATCCAGCGCTGATCGATCTCGAAGGCGGTGCGGAACACCGCCTTCTCGTCGTCGGTCAACCCGTCCAGATGCTGCACCGATCCTTCGTGCTCGACGATCGATTGCCAGATCTCGGGCCGGTCGAGGCCGCGTTCGGTCAGCAGCCGGGCCAGATGCGGGTTGCGCACCGGAAAGGCGCCCGACAGCGTCTTGTGGGTGTAGATATTGGCCGGGACCGGCTCGATACAGGCGCTGGTGCCGCCGCAGATGATGCTGATCGACGCCGTCGGCGCGATGGCGAGCTTGTGGCTGAACCGCGCCTGCATGCCGGCCTCGGCCGCGTCCGGGCAGGGGCCGCGCTCCTCGGCCAGGAACACCGAGGCCCGGTCGGCCTCCTGGCGCAGCCTGCGGAAGATCGCAAGGTTCCAGGCCTTGGCCATCGCGCTTTCGAACGGGATGCCGCGCGCCTGCAGGAAGGCATGAAAGCCCATGACGCCCAGCCCGACCGAGCGTTCGCGCATCGCCGAATAGCGCGCCCGGGCCATCTCGTCGGGTGCCGTCTCGATGAAGCTGGTCAGCACGTTGTCGAGGAAGCGCAGCACGTCCTCGACGACCCCCGCCTCACCCTGCCACTGATCCCAGGTTTCGATGTTGAGCGAGGCAAGACAGCAGACCGCGGTGCGTTCCTCGTCCAGATGATCGGCGCCGGTCGCGAGCGTGATTTCGCTGCACAGGTTGGAAGTCGAGACCTTGAGCCCCAGCGCCCGCTGATGGCGCGGCAGCGCCCGGTTCACCGTGTCGATGAACAGAAGATAGGGCTCACCGGTCTGCAGCCGGGTCTCAAGGATCCGCTGCCACAGCCGCCTGGCGTCGATGCGGCGCATCACCGCGCCGGATTTGGGGCTGATCAGCGGAAAATCGGCGCCATCGCGCACGGCTTCCATGAAGGCATCGGTGATCGCGATGCCGTGATGCAGGTTCAGGCCCTTGCGGTTGAAATCGCCCGAGGCCTTGCGGATTTCAAGAAATTCCTCGATCTCCGGGTGATGCACGTCCAGATAGACCGCGGCCGATCCGCGACGCAGCGAGCCCTGCGAGATCGCCAGCGTCAGCCCGTCCATGACATGGATGAAGGGGATGATGCCGGATGTCTCGCCGCAGCCCTTCACCGGCTCGCCGATGGAACGGACCTCGCCCCAATAGGTGCCGATGCCGCCGCCATTGGAGGCGAGCGCCACATTCTCGTTCCAGGTCCGCACGATGCCGTCCAGGCTGTCGGGCACCGCGTTCAGGAAGCACGAGATCGGCAGGCCGCGGCTGGTGCCGCCATTGGACAGGATCGGCGTCGCCGGCATGAACCAGAGCCGCGAGATCGCATCATAGATCCGCTGGGCATGGGCCCGGTCGTCGGCATAGGCGCAGGCGACCCGGGCGAACAGATCCTGATAGCTCTCCCCCGGCATCAGATAGCGGTCACGCAGCGTCGCCTTGCCGAAATCGGTCAGCAGCGCATCACGGCCACGATCGAGCACCAGATCGGCCGGCACCGGCTTGGGGGCCAGCGGAAACGGGATCGGCGCCTGCGGCCGGCGCGGCACGGCTTCGGGCGGCAGCGAAGCCGTCACCGGAACCAGATGGCCGTGCCGGTCGAAGTCGAAGGCGAGAGAGGTCATGGCGTTCACCCATCGATCTGCGGACCGGGGCCGGATGAACGCAGGGCAGGCCGAACGCGCGGGCACGGGATCAGAACCCGCGGGTCGCCGGACGGAAACCGCCATGCGCCCGCCGGGACTCCCCGCCCAGGGACGTATCATTCCAAGGTTCCGGCAGGTCTCCTGGCTCGCGGGTCACCGCCGCCACGCCGGCCTTCCCGACGGTTGCCCGTCAGTGGCCCAGTCTTGCGTGGCCGCTCTCCGCCTACAGTTGCGGGGACAGCTCCGGCATTGACGGGGGTGTCCCCCGTCGCACCGGATTCCCTCTTAGCCCCAGATCTTGTGGACCTGGGGAACCGAGAACGCCGCATCTTGTGCAGATCGCCGTCCCGCCGTCAAGCCTCGGCCGCGGGATAGGGGGCGAAGCGGCGTTCCGCCTCGTCGACCGCCAGGCGCCGCCCCACCGGCGGAAAGGCGCGCTGCGGGCAGGCCGGGCGGTCGCAGACCTTGCAGCCGGCGCCGATCGGCGTCGCGGCCTCCGGATCGGACAGGTCCAGCCCCTTGGCATAGACCAGCCGGCCGGCATGGCGCAGGTCACAGCCAAGCCCGATGGCGAAGCTCTTGCCCGGTGCGCCCCAGCCGCCGCCCATGCGTCCCACGGTGCGGGCGATCCAGAGATAGGTCCGGCCATCGGGCATGCGGGCCAGCTGGGTCAGGATCCGGCCGGGGCTGGCGAAGGCCTCGTGCACGTTCCAGAGCGGGCAGCTGCCGCCGACCCGCGAGAAGTGGAAATCGGTCGCCGACTGACGTTTGGAGATATTGCCGGCCCGGTCGACCCGCACGAAGAAGAACGGCACGCCCCGCGCCTCGGGCCGCTGCAACGTGCTGAGGCGATGGCAGATGGTCTCGAACCCCACCCCGAACCGGCGGGACAGCCGCTCGATGTCATAGCCCAGTTCCTCCGCAGCCGCCAGGAAGGGGGCATAGGGCAGGATCAGCGCCCCGGCGAAATAGGCGGCCAGGCCGATCCGCGCCAGCACCCGCGCCTCTTCCCCGGAAAAGCCCGGATCGGCCGACAGCCGGTCCAGCACCGCCCCCTGTTCCAGAAAGGCGAGCCGGCTGGCGATCTGGAAGGCGGCCCGGCCCGGCGGCAGCCCGGCTGCCAGCCGCAGCACCCGGCGCTCGGGATCGAAGCGGCTGAGCACCCCGCCCCGGCTTTCCGCCTCGCCCGGCTCTTCGTCGTCGATCACCTCGACACCGTGCCGGCGGCGCAGATGGGCGATCAACCGCGGCAGAACCCGGCCGGGAACCAGGCCTGCCGCGGTGTTCAGCGCCTCGGCGGCATGGTCCAGCTCGGCCACATGGTTGTGGCGGGCATAGAAGAAATCCCGCACCTCCTCGTAAGGCATCGGCGTCAGGGTCTGGCCGGCGACGTCCTGCCCCAACCGGGCGGCAAGCGCATCGGCCCGCTCTTCCGCCGCCCGCCAGTTCCGGTGCAGCCCGACCAGCGCCCGGCCGATCTCGGGCATACCGGCGGCCAGTTCCCGGATCTCGGCCATCGACGCCCGCCCGCCGGCCCCCTCGCCGCTCAACACATCGCGCAGATCGGCGATCAGCCGCGCCTCCTCGTCTTCCGAGAACATCTGCACATCGACCCCGAAGACCGCATTGATCTTCAGCAGCACCGGCACGGTCAGGGGCCGTTGGTTGCGTTCCAGCTGGTTCAGGTAGCTGGGCGACACGTCCAGCGCGCGGGCCAGTGCCGCCTGGGTCAGGCCGCGTTCCTCGCGCAGCCGTTTCAGCCGCACACCCATGAATGCCTTGCTCATGCCCGGCTCATCCTTCGCTCCCCGAATCTTCGCAAACTTCGCAAACTTCCGGGCCACCCTTCGCAAACCCACGCATTTTCAGTCATTTGCGGGTTTTTCCGTCTGCGTATATTGCGAAGCATCCCATCCGATGCAAGAGCAATGAGGCCCCTGGTGATCCTGCACGAGGTTCGCGCCCACCGTTCCGCCGACCATCTGCCCCGCGAGGATCAGCTCGCCTGGAAGATCGCGGCCGTTGCCGCCGACCCGGTACCGGTCGGTGCCGAAGTGGCCGAGATGATCGGCAACCGCATCATCGACAATGCCGCGGTCGCCGCCGCCGCCCTCGCCCGCCGGCCGGTGGTGAGCGCCCGCACCCAGGCGGCCGCGCACCCCTTCACCCCCGGCGCCACGGTCTTCGGCCTGTCACCTCATCGTCGGGTTTCGCCCGAATGGGCGGCCTGGGCCAACGGGGTCGCGGTGCGTGAACTCGACTTCCACGACACATTCCTCGCCGCCGACTATTCCCATCCGGGCGACAACATCCCGCCGGTGCTGGCAGTCGCCCAGCATTGCGGGCTCAACGGCGACCGGCTGCTTCGCGGCCTTGCCGCCGCCTACGAGATCCAGGTCGATCTGGTGAAGGGCATCTGCCTGCACGAGCACCGCATCGACCACATCGCCCATCTGGGCCCCTCGGCCGCCGCCGGCATCGGCGCGGCGCTGGGCCTGCCGGCAGAGGTGATCCTCCAGGCGGTGCAGCAGGCGCTGCACGTCACCACCACCACCCGCCAGTCGCGCAAGGGCGAGATTTCCAGCTGGAAGGCCTATGCCCCGGCCTTCGCCGGCAAGATGGCGATCGAGGCGGTGGACCGCGCCATGCGCGGCGAGGGCGCGCCCGCGCCCGTCTACGAGGGCGAGGACGGGGTCATCGCCCGCATGCTCGGCGGCTTCGACGCGGTCTACCACGTGCCGCTCCCCGCACCCGGAGAACCGAAGCGCGCGATCCTTGAAACCTGGACCAAGGAATATTCGGCCGAATACCAGGCCCAGGCGCTGATCGATCTGGCCCGCCGCATGGCACCCGCGATCGGCAATCCCGCCCGGGTGAAGAGCATCGTCATCCACACCAGCCACCACACCCATAACGTGATCGGTACCGGCAGCGGCGACCCGCAGAAGTTCGACCCCAGGGCCAGCCGCGAGACGCTGGATCATTCGATCATGTACATCTTCGCGGTGGCGCTGGAAGACGGCGGCTGGCACCACCAGCGCTCCTATGCGCCCGACCGCGCCGCCCGCCCCTCGACCATCGCCCTCTGGCGCAAGATCTCGACGGTGGAGGATCCCGCCTGGACCCGGCGCTATCACGCCGCCGATCCGGCGGAGAAAGCTTTCGGCGGGCGGGTGGTCGTCACCCTCGACGACGGCCGCGAGATCACGGACGAGCTGGCGGTGGCCGATGCCCATCCGGCCGGCGCCCGCCCCTTCCGCCGCCCCGACTATGTCGCCAAGTTCCGCATCCTCGCCGAGGGCGTGATCGACCAGGTGGAGCAGGACCGCTTCCTCGCCACCGTCGAGCGCCTGCCGCATCTCTCCGCCGACGATCTTGCCGGGCTGAGCTTCAGCGTCTCGCCCGACCGGCTGGGCGCGCGCGCACTCCACGGCATTTTCGACCGGATCGGCTGACCTTCAGAAGGAGTTCAGGCAGATGACCACCACGATACCCTCCGAGACCCCCCGCCCGAAAAAATCGGTCGCCCTGTCGGGCGTGCCCGCCGGCAACACCGCGCTCTGCACCGTCGGCCGCAGCGGCAACGATCTGCATTATCGCGGCTACGACATCCTCGACATCGCCGACCGCTGCGATTTCGAAGAGATTGCCCATCTGCTGATCCACGGCAGCCTGCCGACCGAGGCGCAGCTGCGGCTCTATCGCGAGAAGCTGAAGCGGCTGCGCGGCCTGCCCCAGGCCGTGCGCCGGACACTGGAAGCCCTGCCCGCCGCCGCCCATCCCATGGACGTACTCCGCTCGGGCGTCTCGGCCCTGGGCTGCGCCCTGCCCGAGGCCGCCGACCACAACCCCGCCGGCGCCCGTGATCTCGCCGATCGGCTGCTCGCTTCGCTCGGCTCGATGCTGCTCTACTGGCGCCACTACGCCCATGCCGGCCGGCGGATCGAGGTCGAAACCGACGACGACAGCATCGGCGGCCATTTCCTGCACCTGCTGCACGGCCGGCCGGCCCCGTCCTCGCATGTCAGGGCGATGCACACCTCGCTCAATCTCTATGCCGAGCACGAATTCAACGCCTCGACCTTCGCGGCCCGCACCATTGCCGGCACCGGCGCCGATCTCTATTCGGCGATCACCGGCGGCATCGGCGCCCTGAGCGGGCCAAAGCATGGCGGTGCCAACGAGGTCGCCCTCGACATCCAGCTGCGCTATGCCACGCCCGACGAGGCCGAGGCCGATATCCGGCGGCGGGTGGCGGCGAAAGAGGTGATCATCGGCTTCGGCCATCCGGTCTACACCATCGCCGATCCGCGCAATGTGGTGGCGAAACAGGTCGCCCGCCGGCTGATGGAAGAGACCGGCGACATGCGGCTCTACCACATCGCCGAGCGGATCGAGGCGGTGATGGCCGATGCCCGCGCGATGTTCGCCAATCTCGACTGGTACACCGCCGTCGCCTACCACGTGACAGGCATCCCGACCCTGCTGTTCACGCCGCTTTTCGTGATCGCGCGAACGTCCGGCTGGTCGGCCCATGTGATCGAGCAGCGCCAGGACGGCAAGATCATCCGCCCCTCGGCCAATTATGTCGGCCCCGAGCCGCGCCCCTTCCTGCCGATCGGGCAGCGCGACCCGGCCGGCCGGGTGCGTGCGGCCTGACCCGAGGATCCCCTCCGATGCCCTATCTCATCGCCGACCACCTGCCCGCGGAACCCGCGGGCAGGCGCTTCCGGAACCTCCTGGCCCGGCCCGGCATCCTGCGCCTGCCGGGTGCCCATAACGGCCTTGCCGCCCTGCAGGCAAAGGCGGCGGGCTTCGATGCGCTCTATCTGTCGGGGGCGGCGATGACCGCCTCGATGGGCCTGCCCGATCTCGGCATCATCACCGTCGACGAGGTCGCCTTCTTCATCCGCCAGATCGCCCGCGCCGCGGGGCTGCCGCTGCTGGTCGACGGTGATACCGGTTATGGCGAGGCGCTGAACGTCATGCACATGGTGCGCAGCTTCGAAGAGGCCGGCGCCGGGGCGGTGCATATCGAAGACCAGCTGCTGCCCAAGAAATGCGGCCATCTGAACGACAAGAAGCTGGCCTCGCTGCCCGACATGGCCGCCAAGATCGCCGCCGCCGCCCGGGCCCGCCGCGACCTGGTGATCGTCGCCCGGACCGATGCCGCAGCATCCGAAGGTCTCGACGGTACGATCGAGCGCGCCCGCGCCTATGTCGAGGCCGGGGCCGACGCCATCTTCCCCGAGGCACTGACCTCGGAAGACATGTTCGCCGAAGTCGCCCGCCGCCTGCCGGGCGTGCCGCTTTTGGCCAACATGACCGAGTTCGGCCGCACGCCTGCGATCACCGGCGCCCGCTTCGAGGAGATGGGCTATCGCATGGTGATCTGGCCGGTCAGCTCGCTCCGCGTCGCCGCCCGCGCCCAGGAAGAACTCTATGCCGCCCTGGTCCGCGACGATGCGACCACGGCCATGCTGCCGCGCATGCAGACCCGCGCCCAGCTCTACAAGACCCTCGGCTATCACGATTACGAAGCGCTCGATCTGTCGATCGTGACCACCGTCATCCCCGTCCTCGGAGCCGCCTGACATGTCCGCCCCGCTGATCCGCACCGCCTCGCTCGGCTTTCCCCGTATCGGCCCGCGCCGCGAACTCAAGACGGCGCTGGAAGCCTGCTGGCGGGGAGAGAGCGCAACCGATGACCTGCTCGACACCGCCCGCAGCCTGCGGGCCGCCACCTGGGCACGCCAGCATGCCGCCGGCATCACCTGCCTGCCCTCGGGCGACTTCTCGCTCTACGATCATGTGCTCGACACCGCCGTCATGGTCGGCGCGGTGCCCCCGGTCTATGCCGGCCCGGGTAGAGACCATGCCGGCGGCCGGGTCGGTCTCGACACGTATTTCGCCATGGCGCGCGGCACGCCCGACGGGCTGCCGGCCATGGAGATGACCAAGTGGTTCGACACCAACTACCATTATCTCGTCCCCGAACTCCGGCCCGATCAGAGCTTCTTCCTGGGCGATACCCGCGTCGTCGACGCGTATATCGAGGCGCGCGGCCTGGGTTTCCGGACCCGGCCGGTGCTGCTCGGCCCGGTCAGCTTCCTGATGCTGGCCAAATGCGCGGGCGAGACCTTCGACCGGCTGCGCCTGCTGCCGGGCCTGCTGCCGGTCTACACCCATGTCCTGCGCCTGCTCGCGGCGGCGGGGGCGACGGAACTCCAGCTCGACGAACCGGTGCTGGTTCTGGACGAGAACCCGGCGGTCGCCGCGGCGGTCGCGACCGCCACCGAAGCCTTTGCAGCGGCGGCAACCGGGCTTGGGATCATGCTCACCACGTATCACGGTGGCGTCGACCATCTGGCCGACACGCTCTGCCGGCTGCCGGTCGACGGGCTGCATCTGGATCTGGTCCGCGCGCCCGATCAGCTGGGCCCGATCCTGCCGAAACTCACCCCCGAGACCCGGCTGTCGCTGGGGGTGATCGATGGTCGCAATGTCTGGCGGGCCGATCTTTCGCGGCTGCTGGACCGGCTGACCCCGATCGTCGATGCGCGGGGCCCCGAGGGCATCCAGCTTGCCCCGTCCTGCAGTCTGCTGCATGTGCCGATCGATCTCGACCGCGAGACCCGGCTCGATCCGGAGCTGCGGTCCTGGCTCGCCTTCGCCGTTCAGAAACTCGACGAACTCAGAATCCTGGCCCGCGCACTGAGTGACGGCCGGGACGCCGTCGCAGAAGATCTGGCCGAGGCCGAGGCCGCCATGGCGACCCGGCGCGCGTCAGCCCGCATTCACGACCCTGCGGTGGCGGCGCGTCTTGCGGCCGTCACCCCCGCCATGGCCCGGCGGCAGACCGCCTATCCGGTCCGCGCGCGGGCGCAGCACGACCGGCTGGGCCTGCCGGCCTTCCCGACCACCACCATCGGCTCCTTTCCGCAAACGCCGGAAATCCGCAAGGCCCGCGCCGACCATGCCGCCGGCCGGCTCGACGACGCTGATTACGACGCGCTGATCGCCGCCCGCACCACCGAAGCGATCCGCTGGCAGGAAGAAACCGGCCTCGACGTGCTGGTCCATGGCGAGTTCGAGCGCAACGACATGGTGCAGTATTTCGGCGAACAGCTCGCCGGCTTCGCCTTCACCGATCATGGCTGGGTACAGAGCTATGGCTCGCGCTATGTCCGCCCGCCGATCATCTGGGGTGACGTCTCGCGGCCGCAGCCGATGACGCTGCGCTGGTCGGCCTTCGCCCGCAGCCTGACCGACCGGCCGATGAAGGGCATGCTGACCGGGCCGGTGACCATGCTGCAATGGTCCTTCGTGCGCGACGACCTGCCGCGGATGGAGGTCTGCCGCCAGATCGCACTGGCGCTCCGCGACGAAGTCTCCGACCTTGAAGCCGCCGGCATCGAGGTGATCCAGATCGACGAGCCGGCCTTCCGTGAAGGACTGCCCCTGCGGGGGGCGGATCGCCCGGCCTGGCTCGATGCCGCCACCGAATGCTTCCGCCTTGCGGCTTCGGGTGTCGGCGATGCCACCCAGATCCACACCCATATGTGCTATTCCGAGTTCAACGACATCATCGACGCCATCGCGGCCCTGGATGCCGATGTCATCTCGATCGAGACCGCGCGCTCGAAAATGGAGCTGCTCGACGCTTTCACCACCTTCGCCTATCCCAACGAGATCGGCCCCGGCGTCTACGACATCCACAGCCCGCGCCTGCCGTCGGAAGAGGAAATGGTCGCCCTTCTGGAGCGGGCCTGTGCACGCCTGCCCGCCGACCGGATCTGGGTCAATCCGGATTGCGGCCTCAAGACCCGTCGCTGGGACGAGGTGAAGCCGGCCCTTCAGGCCCTGGTCCGGGCCGCGCGGGAAATGCGGCGGCGGGTGGCCTGAAGCATCCGCCGGGATGCCGTCACCCGTCCGCCAGGCCGAGGCCAAGGCGCGCAAGCACCCCGGACACGGCCGCACGACCCGTCTCGTCAAGGCCGCCCGGCACCTCCACCGCCACCTGCCGGGCAGCAGGATCGGTGCAGCGCAGCTCCGCCCCGAGGGCGATATCGGCGAGCGCCGCCCGCACCCGGTGCAGGGTCGCGTCCTGGCGCAGGCGGAAGCGGGCGATCTTGCCGAGCGGCGTCAACGGCAGATCCGGCACCACGAAGACATGGCGCGGCCGGGCCGGCGGTTCGGCGATCGCGGCGGCCACGAAGGCCGCGACATCTTCGGCCCGGCAATCCGCCCCCGCGCGGGGCATGACATAGAGCACCGGCAATTCGCCCGCATAATCATCGGGCATCGCCACCGCCGCCGCCTGGGCAACCGCCGGATGGCGATGGGCGACCTCTTCGATCAGAACCGGATCGATATTGTGGCCGCTGCGGATGATCACATCCTTGGCCCGGCCGGTGATCCGCAATTCGCCCGACGGCAGCAGCTCGCCCAGATCGCCCGAGGCGAACCAGCCGTCGGCCGGCACCCCCTCGATACCCGCCTCGGTCAGATAGCCCTGAAAGACATTGGGGCCGGCAACGCGGATCTCGCCGCCCTGGGCCACGGCCACCTGCATCAGCGGCACCGGCGGGCCGACGGCATGATCGTGAAAACGGCCATCCACCGGCTGCACCGCGACGATGCCGCCGGTTTCGGTCATGCCGTAGAGCTGCGAGACCGGCCGGCCGCTCACCGCCTCCACCCGCTTCGCCAGTTCCGGCGCCAGCGGCGAGCCGCCGGTCAGAAGGCCGCGAAGCGTGGCGAGGGTGGAGCTGCCGCGCGGCGCATCGACGATCGCCGCCAGAATGGTGGGGACACTGCCGATCAGGCTGGTGCGGGTCTCGTCGACGATCTCCCAGAACCGGCCGACCACGGCCGGGTTGCGCAGGGCGGTCGCGGTCGGGAAGATCACCGTCGCCCCTTCCGACAGCGCCGCCAGCAGCACATCGACCAGCCCGCCGACATGAAACAGCGGCAGCCCGGTCAGCACCCGGTCCGCGGGGCCCATGCCGTTGCCGGCGGCGACCATCAGGGTTGCCGCCACCAGATTGCGGGCAGACAACCGCGCCAGTTTCGGCGCGCCGGTGGTACCCCCGGTATGGATGAAAGCGGCGACCCGGTCGGCATCCCCCGGCGATACCGGCCCGGCGCCCTCGCCCAGCGCCAGGAAGGCGGTCCAGCCGAGCGCATCGGTCGTCTCGGGCCCCACCGGTACTTCCACGACCGTGGCGACACCAGGCGCGTCCGCCACGGCCGCCGCCACCCGCGCCCGCACATCCAGCGCCGGATGCGGCCCCATGGTCACCACCACCCGCACCCGGGCCAGCCGCAGCTGGGCAGCGATCGCCTCGGCCGAGAGCAGCAGGTTGACCGGAAAGGCGGTGCCCACGGTGGCGGCCGCCAGCACCGCCGTCACGGCCTGGGGCACGAAGGGCAGCAGGATCGCCACCCCGTCCTCCGGCCCGACCCCCAGCCGGCGCAGAGCGGCTGCCGCCCGGCGGACATCCGCCAGCAGCTTGTCATAGGACACCACCCCCGCCGGCGTGCCCGCGGCATCGGGCAGGTATTCCAGCGCCGGATGCGCCGGCCGGGCCGCCGCGACCCGGTCCAGCAGCGCCAGCGGCGTGGGTGTGGCGTCCAGGCGGGCCAGCAGCGCCGCCCCCCGCCGATCGGTCTCCGGCATCATGGCCGTTTCTCCCTGTCGTTCTGTTTTCTTGTCGTCTTGTTTTTGCGGGATCGATGCCCGAACGGGCTCAGCCCTTGGCCCGGTTGTCCATCTGGTGGATGGCTGCACGGGCTTCATCGCCCTCGGGGATCGGCCGGCCGCTGTCGCGCCACTGGACGGCCGCCTTGAAGCCCTCGGCCTGGGCATAACGGCGGAACCACAGCCCTTCCGGATTGTGGCGGGTGATGCCGTCGAACACGGTCGCCATCATCTGGCTCTGTTCCAGACCCATGGTCAGCATCACCTGATTGACCACCATCTTGTGCATGGCCAGATGGCCGCGCGGTACACCGGCAATCCGCTCCGCCAGCTTCCGGGTCGCCGCCTCCAGCTCCGCCGCCGGCACCACCTCGTTGGCCAGCCCCCAGGCGGCGGCGGTGCGACCGTCGATCACGTCGCCGGTGAACATCAGCTGCTTGGCGCGGGTCGGCCCCAGCCGGTAAGTCCACATCGCCGTGGTCGGGCAACCCCAGACACGGGTCGGCATGTAGCCGATGCGGGCATCCTCGGCCATCACCAGCAGGTCGCAGCAAAGCGCGATGTCGCTGCCGCCGGCCACCGCCGCGCCATGGACCTTGGCGATGGTCGGCTTGGAACAGCGCCAGAGGCTCATGAAATCCTCGGTGTTCCGCTTCATGTACGCGTAGTCGACCATCGGATCCCAGGGATAGCTTTCCTGCTGGCAGGGGTGCTCCACCACCTGTTCTGCCGTATCGGCCAGGTCATAGCCGCCGCAGAAGCCCTTCCCCGCGCCCTCGACCACGATCACATGGACCTGATCATTGGCCTCGGCCCAGGCGACCGCCTCGCGGATGTCGCGGGGGGTCTGGTCGGTGATGGCGTTCAGCCGTTCGGGACGGTTCAGCAGCAGCCGCGCAATGCGGGGCGATGCGGGATCCTGGTCGATCCGCAGGGTGGCGAAATCGGGCATCGGGGGCTCCGGTCGAGGGGGGTTCAGGCTTCACAGTCAATATTGACTGTATGACTCGACCCCACAGACAGTCAATCCTGACTGTCGAAGCGCCACCCATGGTCGCGGGTTGCAATCCGCCGCCGGGCGTGCTTGCAATCCCCCACCTCGCTCACACGCTGCCGGAGACGCCGCCAGATGACCGATGCTTCCGCTGCCCGGCCCTCGCTCCGCGACCAGCAGCGCGACCAGACCCGGCAGCGCCTGCTGGATGCGGCGGTCACCTCGCTGATCGAACGCGGCGTGGCGCGGACCACGACGCTGGAAGTCCAGCGCCGCGCCGGCGCCAGCCGCGGCGCGCTGCTGCATCATTTCCCAAGCCATGCCGCCCTGCTCTCGGCCACGATCGGCGAGCTGGTCCGGCGCAACGACGCCGCGGTTTCGCGCGCGCTGGAACATCACGAACCGGACACGAGCCCGGTCGCACGCGCGATCCGCAGCCTGGTGGAGATGAGCAGCCAGCCCGCCTTCATGGCCGAGCTGGAACTCTGGGCCGCCGCCCGCACCGATCCCGATCTTCAGGCCGCGATCCGCGCCGCCGAACGCGATGCCCGCAGCGATCGCGAACGGGTGGTCTCGGCCCTGTTCGCGCCGGTCGCCGACCGGCCGAATTATGCCGCGGTGGTGGAGATGACCATCCAGGTCCTGCGCGGCCTCGCGGTCTCGCGCCAGATCTCGCGACGGCCCGAGACCGAGCGCGAGCTGATCGACCGCTGGATCTGGGCGGCGGAGACGCTGCTCTCCGCCCCGCCGCCCGAAGGCTGAAACCTGAAGCCTGAAGACGATCGAGCCTCAGGCGGCGAGCGTCGCATCCAGCGTGATCTTGGCCTTCAGCACTTTCGAGACCGGGCAGCCGGCCTTGGCCTTGGCGGCCAGTTCCTCGAACTTCGCCTGATCGGCGCCCGGCACCTTGGCGGTGAGCGAGAGATGAACCGCGGTGATCTCGAAACCGTCGGCGACCTTTTCCAGGGTCACCTTCGCCTCGGTCTTCATCTCGTCGGCGGTCAGCCCCGCCTCGCCCAGGATCAGCGACAAGGCCATGGTGAAGCAGCCGGCATGGGTCGCCGCCAGCAATTCTTCCGGATTGGTTCCGGCCTGATCCTCGAACCGGGCCGCGAAGCCATAGGGATAGGCGTTGAGCGCCCCGCTTTCGGTGGAAACCGATCCCTTGCCGTCCTTGATGCCGCCCGACCAGGCGGCAGATCCACGTCGCACGATCTTCATCTCGATGACCTTCCGTCAGAGTCCGTTGAAACGATTGAACCGGCATGCCAGGCCCATGGTTCCATGCTCACCCTGGTTCCAGCCTCATTTCGGCCGGGGCCGAAACATCGGGGCATATCGACGGGCTAGGATCTGCGGGCTACATCCTCCTCAGGAGCCTGGTCATCCCATGATCCTCGTCGTCTTCGAAGCCGTTCCGACCGAGATCGGCCGCCAGACCTATCTCGAACATGCCACCATGCTCAGCCCGCGCCTCGGCGAGGTCGACGGCTTCGTGTCGGTCGAGCGCTTCGAGAACCTCGCCCGCCCCGGCCATCTGCTGTCGCTCTCCGCCTGGCGCGACATGGCCGCGGTCGATGCCTGGCGGCGCGACGGCGCCCATCGCATGGCCCAGGCGGTCGGCCGTTCCGGCGTCTTCGCCGATTATCGCCTGAGGGTCGCGACCACGCTGCGCGATTATGGTCTCACGCAGCGCGCGGAGGCCCCGGCCGATGCTCTCTGAAACCGATCCCGCCCTGATACTCGCCGTCGCCGGCGCCTTCCTGCTTGCCGGCACCGTCAAGGGCGTGGTCGGCTTCGGCATGCCCACCGTCTCGCTGGCGGTGCTGGCCGGGATCACCGGCCTGCCCGAGGCCATGGCCCTTCTGCTGGTGCCGTCTTTCGTGACCAATCTTCAGCAGGCGCTGACCGGCGGCCACCTGAAACCGCTGCTCCGCCGGCTCTGGTCGCTGCTGCTGGTCTCGATCCCCTGCATCTGGATGGGTGTGGCGATCCTGGCTGAAACCGATCCGGACCGGCTCGCCCGGCTGCTCGGGGCGGTGGTGATGATCTATGGCGCCGCCGGTCTCGCCGGCCTCTCTTTCCGCGCCCCGCCCCGGGCCGAACCCTGGATCTCACCCGTGATCGGTGCGGTGAACGGCCTGCTCACCGGGCTCACCGGATCCTTCGTGGTGCCGGGTGTCGCCTGGCTGCAGGCGCTGGGGCTGGATCGCAACGCCCTGGTCCAGGCCATGGGCCTGCTGTTCGCGGTGTCGACCGCGGCACTCGGCCTTGCCCTCGGCGGGCGGTCGCTGCTCACCCCCGAACTCGGTCTCGCCTCGGCCCTGGCGGTGATCCCGGCGGTGGCGGGCATGGCACTGGGCGCCCGGCTGCGCCGCCGCCTGCCCGAACGTCATTTCCGCCGGGTGTTTTTCGGTGCCCTGATCCTGCTGGGGCTGCGCCTGCTGGCGGGGGGCGGTTGAACGTCATGGGTCTTGGCATCCCGCCTGCGCCTGCGCATCATCACGCTCTATGACGGCGGACAGACAGGAGCCATCACCGATGACGCCGAACATCGCCTCCGGACAGCTGGTCGCCGAAATCGCCGCCGTCATCGGCGACGTCGCCCGCGCCAATATCCTGACCGCCCTGATGGACGGCCGGGCACTGACCGCGGGTGAGCTTGCCGCCCATGCCGGCGTCACCCCCCAGACCACCAGCGGCCATCTGGCGAAGCTGGCCGATGCCGGGCTGATCACCGGTGAACGCCAGGGCCGGCACCGCTATGTCCGCCTCGCTTCCCCCGCCGTCGCCGAGGTGATCGAGGCTCTGATGACCGTCGCCGCCACCGGCCCGGTGCGCCATCGGCCGGTCGGTCCGCGCGATCTGGCGCTGCGCGCCGCCCGCAGCTGCTATGACCACATGGCCGGCAGGCTGGGGGTCGGCCTGGCCGCGGCGCTGGAAGCCGGCGGGCTGGTTGCGGTCGCCGACGGATCGGGTGCCGTCACCGCCCGCGGCCGTGATTTCTTCCACGATCACGGCATCGCGATCGATGTCGGCCGGGGCAGCCGGCCGCTCTGCCGCACCTGCCTGGACTGGAGCGAGCGCCGCCACCATCTGGCCGGCCGGCTGGGGGCTGCCCTGTTCACCCATGCGCTGGACCAGGGCTGGGTGCGGCGGGCCGAAACCAGCCGGACCCTGATCGTCACCCCACCCGGACGGATCGCCTTCAATCGGGTGTTCGGGGTCGACGATGCCATGCTGGTGCCCTGAGGTGACGGCGCTCCCCTTCGACGGCCTGTTCCGCCCGCTCGGCCGGGCGGCGGCCATGGGCCTGGATGCCCTGCCCGGCGTGGCGGAGGGCTGGCGGATGGCCGCGATCCGCGGCCTCGCCGATCACCTGGCCGGACGTTTTGCCGCCATCGCGGCGCCGCTGGTCTTCCAGCTGTTCGAAACCCGCCGCCCGCCCCTGCCGGCCGCCGCGCTGCTGCTCGACCGGCCACCGGCCGGCACCTCTTCCGCCGCCCATGACGCCTTTATCGCCGGGCTGATCGCGGGTGGCTGGCAGGCTGTGTGCGCCCGACACCCGGTCCTGGCCTCGCGTCTGGACCGGGTCGCGGCCGATGGTCGGGCGGCGGCGGCCGATCTGCTTCGCGCCTTCGCCGCCGACCGCGACCGGCTGGCCCCGCTCACGGGTCCCGCTCCTGACATCACGAACATCACCTTCGGCCTGTCGGACCCCCATGGCCATGGCCGCGGCGTGGCGCGGGTCGATCTTGCCGACGGCCGGGCGCTCGCCTTCAAACCCCGCGGCCTTGCGCCCGAAGCCGGCTTCTTCGCCCTGCTCGGCTGGCTTGAAGAGCGGATGAGCGCCGGCCAGCGCCACCGCCTGCCGCCGCAGCATTGTCCGGCGGTCATTGATTGCGGCAGCCATGGCTGGATGGCCTGGGTGGAGCGGCCCCCTGTGCCGATACGGCGGAGGTGGAGGCCTTCCACCGCCGCCTGGGCGGGCTTGCAGCGGTGCTCGACCTGCTCGGCGCCAATGACGTGCATTCCGACAATCTGATCGCGGCCGGCGCCGCACCGGTGGTGGTCGATCTCGAATGCCTGTTCGGCCTGCCCGCGGCGTCGCCCGCCCTGGACCGGCTGGAGGCCACGCCCGCCCTGCTCACCACCGGGCTGCTGCCCTTCCTGGTGCCGCTGCCGGGCGGTATCTGGCGCAATATGGGCTGCCTCGGCCCGGTGCTGCCGGCAGCGACCGTGCCCGACAATGGCTGGTGCCATATCGGCACCGACTGGATCCGCCGCGCAACGGTGGCGGTGCCGGTAGAAGATCCCTGCCGCCCCGTGCTCGACGGGCAGGAGGTGGATGTCACCCCCTGGGTCCCGGCGCTGGTCGACGGCCATGACGCGGCGATGGAGGTGTTGATCGCCCATCGCGATGCGCTGACCGCCGAAGACGGCCCCCTCGCCTTCACCGGCGCGCTCTGCCGCCATGTCGCCCTGCCGACCGAAAGCTATCGCCGCCTGCTGGTGCGTCTGGCCGAGCCGGACCTGGCCGATGCCCCGGAGGCACCCGCCGCCCAGGCCGCCCGCATCGCCCACCGGCCGCCACAGCCGGGCATCGATGCCGGTCTCTGGCCGGGCCTGCTGGCGGCAGAGGCGCGCGCGCTCGCCCGTCTGGACGTGCCCGCTTTCCGCTTCGATCCGGCCGATGGCCGGCTCGGCGAAGCCGATGGCAGCCCGATCGGCCGGCTCGACCCACCCCCGCGGGCCCGCATCATCGCAAAGGCCCGCGCGCTGTCGGATGGCGACCGGCGGCGCGCAGGCGGCATGCTCGGCCAGGTGCTGGCGCCGGTCCGGCCGGCAGCCGCCGATTACCAGGGCCTGGCGGCGCATCTGGTCGCCACCGCCCTGCCCCGCCGCGATGGCGGCATCGACTGGATCCGCCCCCATGAACGCCCGCCAATCGCCTGGCGGCCGGCCGGCCACGGCCTCTATCACGGCAGCCCCGGCATCGCGCTGGCGCTGGCCCAGGCCGGCCGTCTGGCCGGGCGGCCCGACTGGCTGGACGCCGCACGGGCCGCCCTTCTGCCGCTCCGCCGCTTCATCGCAGATCCCGGGGCGGATAACGCGCTTACAGCCTTCGGCCCCGGCTATGCCGACGGGCTGGGCGGCATGATCGCAGGCCTGGTCTGGGCGGCAGAGCTGCTCGACGATCCGGCGCTCATCGACGATGCTTCCCGCCTCGCCCGCACCGCCGATCCCGACGACAGCACCGCATCCCTGCCGTTCGATCTGCATGACGGCCTGGCCGGGCTGGTGGTCGCCCTCGCCTTCCTGCACAGCCGCGCCCCCTCGGCCGCGCTGGCCCGACGGCTGCTGCGCCAGGCCGATCGCCTCACCGCCATGGCCACCACCGATGGCGATGCCCTGATCTGGCAGCCGGCCCGCGGCCCGGTGCTGGCGGGCCTTGCCCATGGCCAGTCGGGCATGGCGGTGGCGCTGGCCGCGGCCGGTGCCGTGACCGATACCCCGGCCCTCATCGATGCCGCCCGCCGGGCGCTGACGGCCGAAGATCGGCTGTTCGATCCGGCCCGCGCCAACTGGCCCTCCCCCGATCGCGGTCATCGCCCCGCCACCGCATGGTGCCATGGCGCGGCCGGCATTGCGCTCGCCCGGCTGGCCCTGCTCAACCTGGCGCCCGACATCTTCGCCGACCGGCGTGCGGAGCTGGACATGGCCCTCGCCACGACGGCAGGCGCCCCCTCATCGGGCGCCGGGGATCTCTGCTGCGGCGATGCCGGCCGCCGGATCATCCTCATCCGGGCCGGCCGAACGGTCCCCGAGCGTCTGTGCGGCCCGCCGGTGCTCTGGAGCGACGCCCCGCCGCTGGCCGCGCCGGATCCCTGCCTGTTCAAGGGCCTGGCCGGGCTCTGCCATGCGGACGCCCTCGCCCATGGCGGACCGCAGGCCTCCTGCTTTCTGCTGCCGTTCGGTTGAGCCGCGGTACACGGTCGTCAACATCGGCCACGGCCGACCATGGCGGAAGCCGTCGACAGGCGCTAGCGTCAGGCCCGGATCAGCCCACGACACCGGATACCCGCCATGAGCAGCGATTTCGACAAGCTGAAGGACATCATCCAGTCCAACCCCGACCTGCTGGGCGAGGGTGGCGATATCGGCGCCGCCTCGCGCCGGCTGGAAGAGGTTGCCCGCGCAAACGGGCTCGACATCGACGTCGCGGAAATCGAGCGCCAGTTTCACAGCCGCACGACCGACGGCCGCCCGAATGACGAACTCGACGATCAGGCGCTGGATCAGGTCGCCGGTGCCGGCTCACCCTGGTGCATGTTCACCAATGGCTGCTACTGCATCTTCACCAAATGAAATGCGAAGGCCTGGGAGCTGAAGGGCCGGGACCTGAAGGGCCGGGCAGTCAGGCCAGGTAGCGGGCCTCCATCAGGTCGATCTCGCGCACCAGCCGGCGGGCCAGGTCGTCATCGATCTCGCGGGCCCGGGCGATGCGGAAAATCTCCGCCCGCTCGGCCCTCAGCCCCGCCAGCCGCAGCCGGCGCTCGATCTCGTCGGTGCGGCGGAACAGATCGGCCGTGGTGGCATCCGGGCTGTCGGCATCCAACCGGCGGCGGTACAGCTCCATCACCCGGGCCGCCACGGCGGCATGCAGATCGGCATCGGTACGCCCCGCCGACATCTCGTGCTGGGCGCGTTCCACCGCCAGAATCGCCGCTCGCGCCGCCGCCGCCCGAATGCGGTCGGCGGTCTGGTCCGCCTCTGCCAGCGCATCCGGCGCCAGCCCCTTCAGCACCCGCGGCAGGCCGATCGCCGCCGCGATCAGCGAGGCCAGAATCACCCCGGCCGCCAGAAAGACCGCAAGATCCCGCGCCGGAAACGCGGTTCTGTGGTCCAGCATCAGCGGCAGGGTCAGGATGCCGGCCAGGGTGATGGCACCGCGCACCCCCGCCAGCGTCATCGCCCCCACCAGCCGGTGAATGGTGCCGCGCGACAGCGGCGCCCCCTCGTGCCGGCGCAGCAGGGTCAGGCGCAGTGAGACATAGACCCAAAGCCAGCGCAGCGCCGCAAGCCCGGCCGTGATCGCCAGCACATAGACCGCCAGCCACCAGGCCTCGCGATGGCCGGTCTCGCGCACCGCGGTGACGGCGCCCGACAGGATCGCCGGCAGCTGCTCGCCCATCAGCACGAAGATCACGCCGTTGACGGCGAACCGCACCGTATCCCACACGGCATTGCGTCGTACCCGGGTGATCGCCTGCACCTGACCGCGGATCTCGGCATGGGACATGGTGATGCCTGCGGCCACCGCCGCCAGGATCGGCGACACGCCTAAGCGGTCCGCCACCAGATATGCGCCGAAGGGGATCAACAGGCTGATCAGCACCTCGATACCCGGCTCCTCGCCGGCATGGCGACTGATCCGCCCCTTGATCCAGGTGGCACCCAGGGTGATCAGCACACCGGTCGCAAGCCCGCCCAGCGCCAGCTGTGCGAAGGTCAGCAGGGCATCCGACATCGAGAAACTGCCGGTCAGCAGCGCCGCCACCGCGAAGCGCAGGCAGACCAGGCCCGAGGCGTCGTTGAGCAGCGATTCGCCTTCCAGCACATGCATCACCCGCGCCGGCAGCGGGCTGCGGGCGGCGATCGCCGTCACCGCGATCGGATCGGTCGGCGACAGCACGGCCGCCAGCGCAAAGGCCACCTCCAGCGGCATGGTCGGGATCATCCAATGGATGAAGAAGCCCATGCCCAGCACGGTGAACACCACCAGCCCCAGCGCCAGCTGCAGGACGGCACCATAGTCACGGAACAGCCCTGGCTTGGGGATCCGCCAGCCATCCAGAAACAGCAGCGGCGGCAGGAACAGCAGAAAGAAGACCTCGGGCGCAAGCACGATACCCAGATCGGCCACCGCGGCAATGCCGGCCCCCAGCGCGATCTGAACCAGAGGCAGGGGAACCGGCACCGGCAACAGCCTGACCACAAAACCGCTCGCCACCACCGCCAGCAGCATCACCAGCACCAGGGTGATCAATCCCATTGCCGTCGCACTCCACGTCCGCAGGCCACGAGGCCGGCCCGATATGCGAACGATAGCCGAGGCGCGTGGGACTGCGGCAGACGCAGCTCGACATGGCTGCCGCGTCGCGGCCGCATGGCAGGAGGCAACCGGGAAAACGGTCAGAACGGCAGGCCGACATAATTCTCGGCAAGCGTGGTCAGGGCGGCTTCCGACGACAGCAGATATTCAAGCTCCGCCCGCCGCAACCCGGCATCGAAGGTCGATGCCGCCGGCCCGAAATCATGCAGCATCGCGGTCATCCACCACGAAAAGCGCTGCGCCTTCCACACCCGCGCCAGGGCCCGGGCCGAATAGGCGCCAAGCGCCGCCTCGCCACCACCGCCATACCAGTCGACCAGGGCGCGGGTCAGATAGTGTACGTCCCCCGCCGCCAGGTTCAGCCCCTTGGCACCGGTCGGCGGCACGATATGGGCGGCATCACCGGCCAGGAACAGCCGGCCGTGGCGCAGCGGTTCGGCCACGAAGCTGCGCATCGGCGTGACGCCCTTTTCCAGCACCCGCCCCTCGGTCAGCCGCGCGCCGTCCGCGTCCCCCAGCCTGGCGCGCAGCTCCGCCCAGATTCGCGCATCCGGCCAGGCGGCGGGATCGGTATCGGGCGCGCATTGCACGTAATGCCGCACGATGCTGGGGGAGCGCATGCTGTAGAGCGCGAAGCCGCGGGCATGGCGGGCATAGATCAGCTCGTCCATCACTGGCGGCGCCTCGGCCAGGATGCCCAGCCAGGCAAAGGGATAGATCCGTTCATGCGTGGTGATCGCCCCCTCGGGCAGGCATTGGCGCGTGACGCCGTGAAAGCCGTCGCAGCCGGCGATGACGTCGCAGTCCAGCCGCCGGCTCCGGCCGTCGACATCGCGCCAGGTGACGAAAGGCGCAGATCCATCGAAGCCTTGCGGCATCACTTCGTCCGCTTCGAAATGCAGGGCGCCGGGAACGTCCAGCCGGGCGCGGATCAGGTCTTTCACCACCTCGGTCTGGCCATAGACCGTCACATGGCGCCCGCCGGCGCGGCCGGCCAGATCCACATGCACCCGCCGGCCATCCAGCGAGATATGGATGCCGCCATGCACCAGCCCCTCGCGATGCAGCCGGTCTGCCACGCCTGCCTCGTCCAGCAGATCCACCGTGCCCTGTTCCAGCACGCCGGCGCGGATCCGGCCTTCACAATAGGCCCGACTGCGCCGTTCCAGGATGACCGAGGCGATGCCATGCTTGTGAAGCAGCTGACCGAGCAGCAGCCCCGCGGGCCCTGCGCCGATGATCGCGACCTGGGTGCGTTCACGCATCCTCCCTCTCCCCCGAAAGCTTCCCGCCCGAAGACCTGCCGTCCGAGGGCCTGCCGTCCCGCAGCGCCGCTTCGGCGATCACCCGGTCGATGAAACGGTCGGCCGATCCGCGATCGCCGCCATCGCTTGCCCGCGCCTGCATCGCCGGCGCATCGATCTCCAGATCGTCCAGCAGCCCGTCTGCATGGTTCAGCGCCGCCGCGGTCGCCACCGCCATGGCGGGCCAGCTCTGCCATTCCGCCGTCCAGGCGGCGCCGTCGCGCTCCTCGGCATGGATCAGCGCGCCATGCAGTGCGCCGAGGCGCCCCGCGACCTCGCGCGCTGCCGCAACCAGCAGCTCCGCCCGCACCGGATTGCGCTTGTGCGGCATGGCCGAAGATCCGCCGGCGCCGCCGATCCGTACCTCTGCGATCTCGCTCCGTGCCATGATCAGCAGATCGGCGCCGATCTTGCCCAGCGCCCCCGCCACCAGCGACAGCCAGCTCCCCAGTTCGGCCAGGCCGTCGCGCTGGGCATGGCCCGGCATCGGCGGCAGGGTCAGGCCCAGCCGGGCGGCGAAGGCCGCCTCCAGCCGCGCCGCCGCGCCGGGGTCGATGCCCGACAGGCTGCCCACCGGCCCGCCCAGGGTCGCGACCAGCAGCCGCGGCTTCATGTCGTCCAGGCGCCGGCGATGGCGGATCAGCGGTGCCGCCCAGCCGGCCACCCTCAGGCCCAGCGGCACCGGCAGGGCAATCTGCCCCCGCGTCCGCCCGGCCATCATCGTCGCCCGATGCGCATCCGCAAGCGCGGTCAGCCGTGCCACCAGCCCGGCCAGCCGCCGGTCGATCACCGCCAGAACCTGCCCGGCCTGGCGCATCATGGCGCTGTCCAGCACATCCTGGCTGGTGGCGCCCAGATGCACGAAGCCGGCCGCCTCGCCCGTCACCGCCCGTCTCAGCCTCTGCACCAGTGCCGGGACCGGCACGCCGTCCCGCGCCGTGGCCGCCGCCAACATCTCCGGGTCGATGTCGAGCCCGCGGGCAGTGGTGGCGATCGCAGCAGCAGCCGCCGCCGGCACCAGCCCGGCCGCCTCCCCCGCCTCGGCCAGCACCGCCTCCACCTCCAGCATCGCGCCGATCAATGCGCGGTCCGCCAGCAGCTCCGCCACCTCGCCATCCGACCACAGCCCGCCGAACAGCACCGAGCCCGTGAACAGCACCGTTTCGCGTTCATGCTCAGACATCGAAGAACACCGTCTCGCCATCGCCCTGCATGCGGATGTCGAAGCCGTAGGCAGGCAGCCCCGGCACCACCAGCCGCCGCGCCACCAGTGTTTCCCGCCGCGCCTCCGGCACCAGGGCCAGCACCGGATCGGCCGCCAGCGCCGCGATGTCCTCGGGGAAATAGATCCGGGTGAAGGCGTGGCTCAGCAGCCCGCGCATGAACAGGATCACCGAAAGATGCGGTGCGCCGCCCTCGCCCGCAGCCACGCCCGGCCGCACGGTCTCGAACCGGAAGCGCCGCTCGGGGTCGATGCCGGTGCCGCAGCGGCCGAACCCCCGGAAGCCGGGCGTCGCCGGCCCCGCCACCCGGCCGGCGGCATCGCATTGCCAGATCTCGACCAGGGCATCCTCGATGGCCGCCCCGGCGCCATCCAGCACCCGGCCGGTGATCACGATCCGCTCGCCCGGGCAGGTCTCGTCGGCGATCACCGCATCGGCGATCTGGCCGCCTTTGTAGCCGTATTGCCGCGCGGTCAGCCCATAGGCGAAGAACGGCCCCACGGTCTGCGACGGCGTCTGGATCAGGCTGTTGCGCATCGCCTCAATCCTCCATCGGCGTGGCCATCGCGCCGCGCAGCACGATGTCGAACACATAGCCCAGGGCGAATTCCGGCTGCGTGACGCCGATATCGAACCGCGCCACCAGCCGGTCCCGCGCCCCGGCATCGGCGGTCGCCTGGAAGATCGGGTCCAGCGCCAGCAGCGGGTCGCCCGGGAAATACATCTGGGTCACCAGCCGGCTGGCGAAGCTCCGCCCGAACAGCGACAGGTGGATGTGGTTGGGCCTCCAGGCATTCGGATGGTTGCGCCAGGGATAGGCGCCGGGTTTGACGGTGATGAAGCTGTAGCGGCCGTCCTGATCGGTCACCACCCGCCCCGCCCCGGTGAAATTGGGATCGAGCGGCGCATCATGGGCATCCGCGACATGGACATAGCGCCCGGCGGCATTGGCCTGCCAGATCTCGATCAGCGTGCCCGGCACCGGCCGGCCGGCATCGTCCAGCACGCGGCCGGTCACCACGATCCGCTCGCCCAAAGGTTCGCCATTCACCCGGCCATTGCGGGTCAGGTCGTGGTCGAGCGGCCCGACCGCATCCTGGCCGAAGACCGGGGCCGTCGCCTCCATGATGCCGTGCGGGATCGGGATCAGCGGTTTCGACGGCGCCCGCAGCAGGGTCGATTTATAGTCGGGCGCCAGATAGGGCGGCTGGGCCGACCAGTCGCGGGGGGAAATTTCTCCGGTCACCTGTCCTGCCCTCCCTCTCCATCGGCGGAAGACCCCGCCGTCATCTCGGCCAGCACCCGCTTGGCGATGGCAAAGGCGGTATTGGCCGCCGGCACCCCGGCATAGACCGCCACATGCAGCAGCGCCTCCTGCACATCCGCAGCGCTGGCGCCGGTATTGGCCGTGGCGCGGACATGCATCGCCATTTCGTCGTGATGGCCCAGCGCCGCCAGCAGGGTGATGGTCAGCATCGACCGTTCGCGTGGGGTCAGATGCGGCCGGCTCCACACCTCGCCCCAGGCGCCGCGGGTGATGAACTCCTGAAACGGCGCATCGAAGGTCGACATGTTGCGGTGGGCCCGGTCGACATGGGCATCGCCCAGCACCCGGCGGCGCACCGCATCGCCCCTGATGTCACGCGGATCTGACATGGCCGGTCTCCTTCATGGGGCGCCAGATCGGCACAGGCTCGTGTAGGATGATGCATGGCGGCGTGAAGGGAGAGGCGGGTAGATGATCGACCGGCGCATCAAGTTCCGGCATCTGACATGCTTCCTGGAAGTGGCGCGGCTGCGCAGCGTGGTGGCCGCAGCCGACAGCCTGGCGATCACCCAGCCGGCGGTGTCGAAAACGCTGCGCGAGCTGGAAGAGGTGCTGGACGCGCGGCTGTTCGATCGCGGCCGCCGCGGCCTGACCCTCACCCCCTTCGGCCGCCTGTTCCTGAACCATGCCGGCACGGCGGTGACGGCCCTGAGCGACGGCGTCGACGCCATCGCCCGCGCCCGGAGCGGCAGCGGAACTGAGCTGCTGCGCATCGGCGCCCTGCCGACCGTCGCAGCCCAGGTGATGCCGGCGGCGGTGCGCCGCTTCGACACCGGCGGTGCGCGGGCCACCGTGCGGGTGGTCGACGGACCCAACACCCTGCTGCTGGCCCAGCTCAGGATCGGCGAACTCGATCTGGTGGTCGGGCGCCTGGCCGAGCCGGAAGCCATGACCGGGCTCAGCTTCGAGCATCTCTATTCCGAACGCGTCACCTTCGCCGTTCGCCCCGGCCATCCCCTGCTCGACCGTCCGGTCCCCGACCCGCGGGCGGTGGCCGGTTATCCGATGATCGTGCCGCCGCCCGGCTCGATCATCCGGCCGGTGGTGGACCGGTTCCTGATCGCCGCCGGCATCCGACGGATCGACACGGCGATCGAAACCGTCTCGGGCACCTTCGGCCGCAGCTATGTCCGCCAGTCGGATGCGGTCTGGATCATTTCTCGCGGCGTGGTCGCCCGCGACATCGCCGAGGGCCAGCTGCGCGAACTGCGCCTGGATACCGGCGACACCAGCGGACCGGTCGGGCTCACCACCCGGGCCGACCAGCCGCCGACACCGGTGCTGCGCCTGCTGATCGATGCGATCCGCGATGTCGCGGCGGATCTGAGAGCGGCGGATGCGGAAGAAGAGCTGGTTCATCTGCTCAATACCCCAGCAATCGCGGCAGGGTCAGCGTGATCGCCGGCACCGCCACCAGCAGCGCCACCCGCAGGATCTCGGCCGCGAAGAACGGCATCACGCCGCGGAAGGTCTCGCGCATCGGCACGTCGTGGGCGAGGCCGTTGATGATGAAGACATTCAGCCCGACCGGCGGCGTGATCAGCCCCAGCTCCACCACCACCAGGGCGATGATGCCGAACCAGACCTTCTGATCCTCGGGCGTCAGGCCGAAATCGAGCCCCGCCACCACCGGCCAGAGGAAGGGGATGGCGAGCAGGATCATGCTCAGCGAATCCATCAGACAGCCGAGCAGGATCAGCAGCACCAGGATCGCGACCAGGATCAGATAGGGATCGAGCGTGCTTTCACGAACCAGCGCCGCCCCGGCCTGCGGCAGGCCCGACCGGGCGAGGAAGATCTGCAGCAGGGCCGCGCCGAACAGGATCAGATAGATCATGGCGGTGGAGAGCGCCGTCTCCAGCATCGCCGCCTTCAGCCCGGCCGGGCCCAGCCCGCCGCGGCCGGCCAGGCGGAGGCCGATCCCGTAGAGCCCGACCAGCAGCGCGCCCACCGCGGCCGCGGGTGTCGGATTGAACAGGCCCATATAGATGCCGCCGATCACCACCCCGAAGACCAGCACCACCGGGGCCAGGCGCAGCGTCAGGCGCAGTTTCTCGGGCCAGGGCACGGGCGTCGCCGCGGGGCCCAGTTCCGGCTTCAGCAGCACCTGGATGCGGATCACCGCCAGAAAGAAGACCACCGCGATCAGCCCGGGCACCAGGGCGGCCCCGAACATGGTGACGATGTTGCTTTCCACCGTGACCGCATAGATCACCAGCACCACCGAGGGCGGGATCAGGATGCCGAGCGTACCACCGGCCGCCAGCGTGCCGGTGGCGAGCGCCGGGGCATAGCCCAGCCGGCGAAGTTCCGGCAGCGCCACCTGCCCCATGGTCGATGCGGTGGCGAGCGACGAGCCGCAGACCGCGCCGAAGCCGGCGCAGGCACCGATCGCCGCCATGGCGACACCGCCGCGCAGCCGGCCGATCCAGGCGTTTACCCCCGCAAACAGATCGCCCGAGAGGCCGGACCGGCCGGCGAACTGGCCCATCAGGATGAAGAACGGCACCACGCTCAGGTCGTAGAGCGAGAACTGGTCGAAGGCGAGGGTCTGCAGCTGGCGAAGCAGGATGGTCTCTCCCGACAGCACCACCGTACCGCCGGCCCCGACCAGCGCCATGGCCAGCGCGATCGGCACCCTGAGGGCGATCATCACGAACATGATGACCATACCGGCAATGCCGGTCTCGATCGGCCCCATGACGTCAATGTCCTCCCGCGCCACCAGGCATGGCGGCCTCATCGTCGATGCCCGCCGCCGGCCGCCCGCCGGCGGCCATCCAGCCCGCCACCGCGGCCCAGAGGGCGAGCGACACCAGGATCGGCGGGAAGGCCCACCAGACCGGGATCTGCAGGATCGGCGTCACTTCCGGATAGTCGGTGGCGTAATAGCCAAGGAAGCCCAGGCTCATCCGCCAGAGCAGCAGCAGGGCGAAGCCGGCCATCAGGACATCCACCACCCGGTCGAGCCCGCGCTGCACTCCGGGTCGCAGCGCCTGAATGAACAGGTCCACCGAGACATGGGCGCGCCTCAGCTGGGCGAAGGGCAGGAAAGCGAAGACGGCGATCGCGCAACCCAGCTGGGTCAGTTCGAAGTCACCGGCGATCGGCCGGCGGATGGCGAGGTCGAGCACGATGCTCGTCCCCGTCACCGCCATCACCGCCACCAGAACCACGCCCCCCGCCAGCGCCCAGAGGCGCGCCACCCGTTCGGGCAGCGGGCGCCCCTCACTCGCCATGCGCCGCCACACGCTCGCGCGCCCGGGCGACCAGGGCCGCACCGTCGATGCCCTTCGTGGCCGCATCCTCGATCCAGCGGGTCTCGACCGGTGCAAGGGCCGTGCGGAAGGCCGCCAGTTCGTCGGGCGTCAGCTTCGCGATATCGATGCCGCGATCGGTATAGGCCTTGCGGCCGACCTCTTCCGCCTCCAGCCAGGCGTGGCCGATCTCCCGCGCGAAATCCGCGCCGGAATTGCGGTCGATCACCGCCTTCAGATCCTCGGGCAGGCCGTCATACTTCGCCTTGTTCATGGCGAAGATGAACACCGCCGTACCGAACCGCTCGCCATTGGCGCCCTCGCCGGGGCCGCGGGTCAGCTGGTCGAGCTTCAGCGACGGCACCACCTCGAACGGCACCATCACCCCGTCGATGACCCGCTTGGAGATCGCCGCCGGCACGTCCGGCACCGGCATGCCGATCGGCGAGCCGCCCAGCGCTTCCACCACCCAGCCGCCGACCCGACCGGGGATGCGGATCTTCCGGCCCTGAACATCGGCGGGGCTGCGCACCGGGGCATCGACCATGTTCAGCGTCTGGCCGGCATGAACATGGACCAGCAGCGGTTTGACGGTCTTGAACTCGTCGGCGAAGTCGCTCGCCAGCATGTCGCGGATCGCCAGATTGGTGGCGACCGGATCGTTCAGATGCACGAAGGGCAGTTCGAAGACTTCAAGCTTCGGGAAGCGGCCGGGGGTGTAGCCGGCCACAGTCCAGACGATGTCGGCAATACCGTCCTCGGCCTGCTGGAACAGCTGGTTGGGCTTGCCGCCCAGCGACATCGACGGATAGATCTCGACCGAGATCCGGCCGCCGGACTCCTCTTCCACCCGCTTTGCCCAGGGCTCGATCAGCCGGGTCTGGGCCGGGGCCATCTGGTTCAGGAAATGGTGAACGGTCAGTTTCACCTGGTCGGCCGCCATCGCCGATGCCGAGACCAGCATCGCCGTGGCCGCCACAGCCAACCGCACGAAGATGCGCATCCGATATCCCCCCTGAACGTCGCATCGTCCGGCCCGGAAGCCGGCTGCCGGATGGTCCCGGCGCGATCATCGGGTCAACGATGGCAGTGCCGGCCCGTGATTCAAAGTGAGGTTTGCGGCCCTCTTGCATAACCATACGGTTATATAGATGCACAGCTCCACGGCACAGTCTGTGACAGCATGCACGGAGAGGTGGAGCATGGGCCTGTACAATCAGTGCCTCCGCATCCACACTTCCGGGGACCATGATGCCATCGCATGAGGGGGAGACACACATGGCGAGCTGGGCGCTGATCCTGGTTCCGGGCTATCACCGAAAGCCCAGGAACACCCTGCGCGAGGTGCTGGTCGCCAACCTCGCGATGTCGGAAACCATGCCGATGACCATGACCGCATCGGATACCGACAAGGCGACCCTGGCGGTGACCCCATCCGATACCACCGGCCTGCCCCAGACGCTCGACGTCTACGAGGCGTCCTGGTCGGACCTGATCCCCACACCGGCCGAAGACCAGCCGATCGGTCGCCTCTTCCGCGGGCTGTCCCTGCTGATCTACTGGCTGGGCTATCCGCGGATGTGGTGTGCGGTCTTCCGCTATTCCTTCTACATTGCGGTCGGTTATCTCGCATCGGCAGCCATGCTGGTGCTCTGGCTGGTTTCGCTGATCACCATCGTCGCCCAGGCGGTCGGGGGCGATATTTCCCCCACCGCGGCCACGGGCAACGGCTCCGGCGCCATGGTGTGGGTGGGGCAGCATGTACAGGCCGCCGCCGCCTGGCTGGTGGCGCAGCTGCCGCAGAGCTGGGCCGCAACCCTCACCATCCTCATTCCCCTGCTGCCGGTGATGGCCGTCGCCGATCTCGCCGCCTTTACCCGCGCCTATCTGCGCGATGCCGCAGCAGATGGTATCACCGGCCTGCGTGCCCGGTTGCGCATGCGCGTGCAGTCCAGCCTCGCCAGGGCGCTCGCCACCGGCGGCTACGACAGGGGGATCATCGTCGGCCATTCCTTCGGCTCACTGATCGTCACCGATCTGATCGCCGGGTGGTATCGCGCGGCGGATCTCGAAAAGATCTCGGTCGTCACCATCGGATCGCCCGGTGCCGTCTTCGCCTTCCGCTCCCGCTGGCTGACGGATGAAATCGCCGCGGCGGTAGAACGCCGCCCGGGCCATGGCTGGAGCGACATCCATGCAGACCGCGACCTGCTCTCGGCCGGTCTGGTGCCGGCCGACAGCCCCGCCATAGAAGCGGGAGATGTCACCCGCTTCGTCGTCGACCTGCCCGGGGGCCTGATGGACCGGATCGACGGCACCATCCACTTCACCTATTTCCGCGACGAACAGGTGCTGCGCACCATCCTCGGCCAGGGGGCCGCACCCGGGGCCCCTGCCCTGCCGCATAGCCTCGGAAAGCCTGCCCTGCCTGCGCCGGCGGTATGAAGACCAGGACGGATGTCGACCTTCGAACGCGGCCTCCAGGCCCCGCAGTCGATCTTAAAACTCTGGTCACAGCCGCCCTGCTCTTACAGCCAGACGGCAACGGCCATCCCTGCGATCAGCGCACCGGTGCCGGCTGCCACTTGAACGTCGCAGGGTCCACCCGGTCGAAGACGACGTCGATGACGTAGTCACAGACCCTGGTCGTATCGAAGAGCTGGAAATATTTCCGCCAACCAGCCTCCGCCCGGCGACGGCGGAGGTCGTCATCGCGGAAATGCTGATCGATCGCAGAGATCAGGGCAGCTTCATCGCTGTAGAAGACGATTTCTTCATCGCTGAAAAATTCCTCGAGGCCCGTCGCACGGTCAACGAAGGTCAGCAAACCGCATCCCATCACCTGGGCAATGCGATCGGATGAATAGAGGTGATCGTCATTGCGGCGACTGAGATTGAGCGCCATAGCCGAAGTTGCCAGAGCATCCTCGAAAGCCGCGCCGAATTTGTGAGGTGCGCCCAGGATGCCGGGGAAATCGGTGCGCAGCCCCGGAATGGCTTCCCTGATCCGCGTCGCAAGCTTGTTGGCGGTGGTCTCTATGCCGACATGGAAGCGCGGCACCGTTCCAGAGCCGGAAGCAAAGAACAGATCGGTCTGCAACGCCACGCGGGGATGCTCGAAGGCGCGAAGGCACTCGATCGACGGATCGACCGGATTCGGCAGATAGGCAACCTTGTGACCTGGCGCGCCCAGCTCATCCAGCCTGGCCCCCGCCGTCGATACGAACGTGCAATCGACCCGGGCAATCTTGCTTTTCAGCCGCGCGACATTGTCCGGTTCGAACAGGGCATCAACGCTCCACTGAACGATCTTGATACCGGGGCGGCTGGCACGAATCTCATCCAGGGTGTCCGGCTGGATGACATCCGCATGACCGAGCAGCAGGAGGTCGGGACGGAAACGCGACACCAGCTCGACGAGCTTCTTGTTCGACGCCCCGACGCCGAACTTGCGGCTGCCGAAAATATTGGACGCCCGCGCAACGTCCCGGTCGCTGAAATTGATCACATTATGTCCGAGCCGGGTCAACCCGTTGCTCATTTTGAAAGAGACGGAGAAAAAGCCGGCACCCTTCGGCTTCAGAGAAAAATTGGCGACATGAACGATGCGGAGCGGGCGCGACGACTTCAAGACAATGACCATGAGCAAGGGGTAATCCAAAACCGCAGGCAGTCGTCGCTTACAGGCAGCGCCGAAGCCTCGGGATGACATTATGCCCCGTCAGTCGAGGATGCCAAAAACTTTTTGCGGGGCCATAGCCCGACCTCCCGGCCAAGGTTGCGCAACATGCGGATCACGACAATAGGCGGCGTCGGAGCGGGAAGACAGAAGGAAGATCGTGGGGGCCCCTGCCCCGTCTGGCGAGGGAGAGAGAAAGAGAGAGTGCGGGGCGCCGAACGCAGCAACGCCGCCCGCGGCGAGATGCCGGGGCGGCGTTTGCTGGAA